>QFBS01000001.1 GCA_003265895.1 Candidatus Marinamargulisbacteria bacterium SCGC AG-410-N11
GCGTCATTACCCATAACTTGAGCAGCAATCATAGTTAAAGCTTCACATTGAGTTGGATTGACTTTTCCTGGCATAATACTTGATCCAGGTTCATTTTCTGGAATTAATAGTTCCCCAATCCCACATCGTGGACCCGAAGCAGACCATCGAATATCATTTCCAATTTTAAATAAAGCACCAGCAATAGTTTTAAGTACACCGCTCAGTTCAACTAAGGCATCATGAGCCGATAGCGCTTCAAACTTATTAGGGGCAGATTTAAAGGGTAAACCTGTTAGCTCTGCAATTTTTTGAGATACCTTTTCAGAATACCCTTTAGGCGTATTTAATCCAGTTCCAACAGCGGTACCTCCAATTGCTAACTCATATACATAAGGCAAAGATTTATGTAACCGGTTAATACCATTTTCAAGTTGAGTAGCATATCCCGAAAACTCTTGTCCTAATGTTAATGGCGTCGCATCCATTAAATGAGTTCTCCCAATTTTAATAACTTCATTAAACTGAGTCGATTTTTCAATAAACGTTTGCTTCAATAGTTCTAATTTAGGAATAAGAGTTTCATTAATTTGCATAGCCGTTGCAATATGCATAGCTGTTGGAAATGTATCATTTGAAGATTGAGATTTATTGACATCATCATTAGGATGAACAGGTGTTTTACTGCCTAGTTCGCCACCTGCAATTTCGATTGCTTTGTTAGATATTACTTCGTTAGTATTCATATTAGTTTGAGTTCCGCTACCTGTTTGCCAAACCGAAAGAGGAAAGTGATCATTTAGCTCTCCATTAATAACACAGTCGGCAGCTTGATTAATTAAAGATGCTTTTTCGTTTGTTAAAACTCCTAATTCTTGATTAACTATTGCACATGATTTTTTTAAAATACCAAATGCTTTAATAAATTCAGGGGGAAACGTTTCTATTCCAATATTAAAATTATGTAGTGAACGAGTAGATTGAGCACCATAATATTTATTAGCTGGGACGTTTACATCTCCCATAGTATCGCTTTCTATTCTATATGACATAGTAGATCTCCTTAAAATTTATTAAATTTTATATTATGTTACTAGTTTAAATAAAGTTTATCAAACTAAATTTAATTCAATTTTAATTTAAAATAATATGTTAAGTTGAATCAAACTGACTTACAAGATATAATATAACGAAATTATTAAGGATTCTCAAAGGAGTAAAAATATGTCTTTAAACTCGAATATTCCATCAGGTCCAATTGAGTCAAAGTGGTCAACGCATAAATTTAATAGTTCACTAGTAAATCCCGCAAACAAGCGAAAGTTTAGTGTAATAATTGTAGGGACAGGGCTCGCAGGCGCTTCTGCAGCTGCAACTTTATCCGAACTTGGCTATAATATTAGTGTATTTTGTTATCAAGATTCGCCAAGAAGAGCACATAGTATCGCTGCTCAAGGTGGTATTAATGCCGCAAAAAACTATCAAAATGATGGCGATAGTGTCTATAGATTATTTTATGACACAGTAAAAGGTGGCGATTTTAGGTCAAGAGAAGCCAACGTTCATCGATTAGCCGAGCTAAGTGTTAATATTATTGACCAATGTGCGGCTCAAGGCGTTCCATTTGCTAGAGAATATGGCGGATATTTGGCAAATCGTTCATTTGGAGGAGCTCAAGTATCGCGAACATTTTATGCAAGAGGACAAACAGGGCAGCAGTTGTTATTAGGAGCCTATTCTGCATTAATGAAAGAAGTTGAGAATGGATCAGTTAAAATGCATCCAAGAACTGAAATGTTAGATGTAGTAGTGATAGATGGTAAAGCACGAGGAATTATTGTAAGAAATTTAGAGACTGGAGAAATTGAATCACATTTAGCAGATGCTGTTATTTTAGCTAGTGGTGGATATGGAAACGTATTTTATTTATCAACAAATGCTATGGGATGTAATGTAACCGCTGCTTGGAAAGCGCACAAAAAAGGTGCCTTTTTTGCCAATCCATGTTACACGCAAATTCATCCAACGTGTATTCCAGTTCATGGCGATTTTCAATCTAAATTAACATTAATGAGTGAAAGTTTACGTAATGATGGACGTGTTTGGGTACCTAAAAGTGGAGATGATAAACGTCATCCAAACGAAATTCCAGAAGAAGAAAGAGATTACTATTTAGAACGAAAGTATCCAAGTTTCGGCAATTTAGTACCTCGAGACTTAGCCTCTAGAAATGCAAAGTATATGTGTGATGAAGGACGGGGTGTTGGATCGACAAAGTTAGCTGTTTATTTAGACTTTGCTGCATCTATTAAGCGATTAGGACGAGATGCGATAGAGGCAAGATATGGGAACTTATTTGAAATGTATGAACGAATAACCGATTCTAATCCTTATACCGAACCCATGAGAATATTTCCAGCCGTCCATTATACAATGGGAGGACTATGGGTTGATTACAATTTAATGAGTAATTTACCAGGTTTATTTGTATTAGGTGAAGCAAACTTTTCAGATCATGGGTCTAATCGATTAGGAGCAAGTGCCTTAATGCAGGGATTATGTGATGGATATTTTGTTATTCCTTATACCTTAGGTAATTATTTAGCGAATACAAAGCTAAAATCGACAACAACAGATGACGAAGCATTTAAATATGCCGAAAATGAACAAAACCAAAAAATTAAAAAGATGTTAAACATAAAAGGTGAAAAAACAGTTGATGAGTTTCATCGAGAATTAGGATTATTAGTGTGGGATAAATGTGGGATGTCTCGTTCTGAACAAGGCCTATCTGAAGCATTAGGTAAAATCCCAAAAATTAGAGAAGAGTTTTGGAATAATGTGAAAATACCAGGAAATGACAATGAACTAAATCAAACACTAGAAAGAGCTGGCCGAGTAGCTGACTTTTTAGAATTTGGAGAACTAATGTGTCGAGATGCTTTAGAGAGAAGAGAGTCTTGTGGTGGACATTTTAGAGAAGAAAGTCAAACTCCTGAAGGTGAAGCCTTAAGAGATGATGAAAATTTCTCACATGTATCTGCTTGGGAGCATACTGGCGAAGGGAAGCCTGAAGTTCTACATAAAGAAGACCTAGTATTTGAGAATGTAAAGTTATCACAAAGGAGTTATAAATAAAATGGAACATCGAACATTAAACTTTACGTTAAAAATTTGGCGCCAAAAAAATAAAGAAACCAGAGGTTATTTTGATACAATAAAAGCTGATAAAATTGATGAAAATGCCTCTTTTTTAGAAATGTTAGATATTCTTAATGAAAAACTGACCCATGATGGCGAAGAGCCTATCGCATTTGATTCAGACTGTCGAGAGGGTATTTGTGGTACCTGTGGCGCCGTTGTAAATGGGTATGCTCATGGACCTCAAGCACGAACGACATTATGTCAATTACATATGAGACAGTTTAATGATGGCGATACAATTATTGTAGAACCATTTAGATCAAGAGCTATGCCTGTAGTCAAAGATTTAGTATTAGACAGAACGTCATTAGATCGTGTGATTAAAGCCGGAGGGTATATATCGGTAAGAACAGGATCTGCTCAAGATGCAAACGCAATTCCAGTACCTAAAAAAGACGCTGACGAGGCATTTGATGCAGCTCAGTGTATTGGGTGCTCAGCCTGTGTAGCTGCTTGTCCAAATGCATCGGCGATGTTATTTGTTGCAGCTAAAGTTAGTCATTTAGCCTTATTACCACAGGGTCAAGCCGAGCGTCAAAAGAGAGTATTAAAAATGGTAAGTCAGATGGATAAAGAAGGGTTTGGTAACTGTTCAAATGAATATCAATGTGAAGCAGCTTGCCCAAAAGGTATTAGTGTATCAACAATAGCTAGAATGAACAGTGATTATTTATCGGCGTCTCTTAAATCTGAATAATGAACAATCCTATTCTAACGGCATATTTGGACGCTCAAGTTGTATTGAATGAATGGATATCTAATCCTGAATCGATTCAAAAAACAGAAACAGCAGCACTCTTAATTAAAGAAGCTATTGAAAATGGTAATAAAGGTTTAATTTGTGGAAATGGTGGAAGTTCTTGTGATGCGATGCATTTTGCAGAAGAGTTTACAGGAAGATATCGAAAAAACCGACCGGCATTACCTGTCATATCATTAACAGATCCGTCACATATTACTTGTGTGGCAAATGATTTTGGGTTTGATCAAATTTTTGCCAGAGGAGTAGAAGCTTATGGTAAAGAAAATGATTTTTTTATTGGATTATCAACAAGTGGTAATTCACAAAATGTAATTGAAGCACTTAATCAAGCCAGCAAGAAAAAGTTAAAAACAATCTTATTATTAGGAAAAGGTGGCGGCAAATTAAAAGGTAAAGCTGACCTAGAGTTTATAGTCCCAGGAAAGACTCCTGATCGAATTCAAGAAATTCATATGATGATATTACATATTATTATCGAAGGTGTAGAAAGACACTTGTACCCTGATCATTACAATTAAACGTGATTGTTAAAGCTAATTTATTAACAAGATACGCTAACTAATAACGAAAAAGTTATTAATAATAATCAATGTTTAACAGCTATTAAAAATGGGAACGTCCTTATAGATGAAAATAGTATAATTTATTTTTCAATGATAAGGAGTAGGGGTTGTCTGATTTATTAGCTAAAACATTTTTTAATGACCTTCGTCTAAAAAAAGCCAAGCAATTACTGTTAGATGCGTTACAAGAGCATAGTTCAAAAATAGTATGCGTAAAACCTAGTAGTTCTCGTTTGAAAACTTCCTATAAAAAATTATTAGATCAATTTGCAAAAAAAAGAGGAGCGCCATTATGGTACCCTTATTTAAGTACGGGGCTTGGAAATGGAGCGTTAATTGAACTAGCAGATGGCAGTATTAAATATGACTTTATTAGTGGGATTGGTGTTCATTGGTCTCATAGTAAACCTAGTTTAATATCAGCTTCAATAGATGGCGCATTACAAGATGTTATTATGCAAGGAAATCTACAACAAAATGTACGTTCGTTAGAGTTAAGTCAATTATTAACAAAGATTTCAGGAATGGATCATGTTGTAGTATCTACTTCTGGAGCAATGGCTGCAGAAAATGCATTAAAAATAGCATTACAAAAAAATCATCCTAAACAACGAATATTAGCTTTTTCAAATTGTTTTATAGGTAGAACAATAACATTAGCCAATATTACGGATAAAGCTGCAAATCGCGTTGGTTTACCCAGTGTAATTGATGTTGATTATATTCCATTTTATGATCATAATAAACCAGAAACATCCCTAAAACATAGTTTATGTGTATTAAAAAAATACTTAGAACGATACCCAAATCAGCATTCTGTAATGTGTATGGAGTTAATTCAAGGAGAGGGCGGCTATTATAAAGCTCCAAAAGAGTTTTTCATATCATTAATGGAAGAATTAAAAAAACATAATATTATTATTATGATTGACGAAATTCAAACATTTGGTAGATCAGGATCATATTTTGCATATCAAGAATTTGGATTACAAGATTATGTAGATATTGTAACAATAGGAAAATTATCACAAGTATGTGCAACTTTATTTAAAAAAGAAATAAATCCAAAACCAGGTTTAATTAGTCAAACATTTACATCTAGTTCAGCAGCAATTGAAACGTCAATTAAGATAATTAATGAACTTAAAGATGATTCATATTTAGGAAAAAATGGCAAAATTCATGAATATCATCATATATTTAAAACATTATTAGAAGGTTTAGCTATAGAGTATCCACATTTAGTAGAAGGGCCTTATGGTTATGGTGGAATGATAGCATTTACACCATTTAAAGGAGATAAAGATAAAGTTTTAATATTTTTAAAAGAGTTATTTATTAATGGTGTAATAGGATTTATAGCAGGGAGAAACCCAGTAAGAGCGCGGTTTTTATTACCATTAGGGGGTATAACAAAAGAAGATATTTATAAAGGGTTTGAAATAATTAAAAAAACCCTAATTAACACAAGCAAATAAGAAGGGGGAGAGTATTAAACAAAAAATTATTTAGGAGGTAATCTATGTTCAATCGATTAGTAATAAGAAAAGCAAATATGAAAGATTTAGATCAAATTGAAGAATTAGCTAAAATGGCATATTCGGGATTAACGTCTCTACCCAAAGATAGACGGATGTTAGAGCGGAGATTGAATCAGTCTGAGCGTTCATTTGAAAAAAAGGTAATTACAACACCAAACAATGAACTATATCTATTTGTTATGGAAGATGTTGTTTTATCAAAAGTGGTCGGGATTTGTGGAATAGTAGGTAGTATTGGCTGTGACGATTTATTTTATACATATAATTTACAAAAAATAAAAAAAGAGTCATGGACATTAAATTCTGAAAAAGAATTAGAAATATTAAGGTTAGAGCGGACTATGAACGGACCATCCGAGATAGGAACCTTGTTTTTAAGACCTGAATATAGACAAAAAAATGTTGGTCGTTTTTTATCGTTAAGTCGATTTTTATTTATGGCAGAACATCAAGATCGATTTAAAAAGCAAGTTATTGCAGAAATGAGAGGTGTGATTGATCAAGATGGCCGTTGCCCTTTTTGGGATCATGTTGGTACACATTTCTTTGATATGGATTTTGAACAAGCGGATATTTTAAGTGCTGAAGATAAATCCTTTATTGCTGAGCTAATGCCAAAATATCCAATTTATGTTAATTTATTACCAGATAAAATAAAAAACATTATTGGAAAAGCACATAAACATACACTCCCTGCGTTAAAAATTTTACAAAGAGAAGGGTTTCGATTAACAAATTCTGTAGATATTTTTGATGGGGGGCCAAAAATAGTAGCAGAAGTAAATCAGTTAAGAACAGTTGCAAATAGTCGGTTAGCAAAAGTTAAGTCATTTTCAAAACAAGATATAAGGTCGAAGTTATTTTTGGTATCTCATGGTGAGCTAAAAGATTTTCGTGTGTGTTGTACTCATTTAGAACAAGAGAGCCATAACGAAGTCATTATTCCTAATCATTTAGATCGATTAGAGTGTTCTCCAAAAGAAACGGTTCGATATATAACATTAGAGCCAATAGAAAGAGAGAATCAGTATCGACGTCATTCGTTAGAAAAGTTGTCAGGTAGTATGGAATTAAATGTTAAGTTATCATCATCCTATTTGGAAGATAATAAAAGTACATCTGTTTCTTTTTTGAGACGATTTTCAGATTGGTATAAAACAACATCAATTACAAAGGACAAAACACAAAGTAAATAGTAAAGTGTAAGGAGTTATATGAAATTTCATGGTCATTATATTCATAATCAGTGGATAAAAGGATCAGGAACTATTTTCAAATCATTAAATCCAGCAACTACTAGAGCTGTCTGGAAAGGGTTTGAAGCCAATGCCCAAGATGTTATTTTTGCAGTAAAGTCTGCTAGAGAAGTATCTTTGAATTGGAGATCCTTATCTTTTTCAGATCGTCAAAAATATATTCTGGAATTTCAATCAATTCTAGAAAAAAATCGTGACGAGTTAGCTGAAATTATTTCAAAAGAAACAGGCAAACCTACATGGGAAGCCAATCAAGAAGTAAGTGCATCTATAAATAAAATAAAAATATCAATAGCGGCATATAAAGATCGAACAAATATAAAAAAAATCAAAAAAGGAGACACTGTATCCGTTACTCGTCATATGGCTCATGGTGTTATTGCCGTTATTGGACCATTTAATTTTCCACTTCATTTACCGAATGGCCATATTATTCCCGCCTTGTTAGCAGGAAATACAATCATATTTAAACCAAGTGAGTTTACACCGTTAGTAGCAGAGTTTTATATTAAATTATGGAATAAAGTAAACTTACCTAATGGCGTTCTCAATATGATTCAAGGAGGACGAATGACAGGTGAGTTTTTAGTGACACATCCTGATATTAATGGTTGTTTTTTTACAGGAAGTAGTAATACGGGGATTTGGTTATCCCGACTATTTGGAAAAAGTCCTGAAAAAATATTAGCGTTAGAGATGGGTGGTAATAATCCACTAATTGTTTCAAAAGTTAGAAATATTAAAGCAGCCGTAAGCATTATTATTAAGTCTGCTTTTATTACAGCCGGGCAACGCTGCACCTGTGCTCGACGATTAATTATGATTGAATCTAAAAAAAATCGTCAGTTATTAAAACTTCTTAAAGATTCGATTCCTCAAATAGTGGTAGGTCCTTATTTTAGTAAACAACAGCCATTTTTAGGGCCACTAATTAATAAAAGTATACAAGAAACCTTATTAGCAACCCAAGATATGTTGCAAGGGTTAGGAGGAAATATACTTGTAAAAATGAAAAATCCTCATCCGAAAGGTTTTTTTCTATCACCGGGACTTATTGATATTTCATTAATTTCGGATCGATTGGATGATGAATGGTTTGGTCCGTTATTACAAGTGATTTGGGTCGATAATTTAGAACAAGCTATATTAGTAGCCAATGATACTGAATTTGGGTTAGCCGCCAGTATTTTAAGTGATACAAAAAGTGACTATGACCGATGTTTACAAGAACTCCATGCCGGACTGATTAATTGGAATTTGCCAACAACAGGAGCCGCAAGTGACGCTCCATTTGGAGGAATCGGACGTAGCGGAAATCATCGACCCAGTGCAAAGTATGCTGCTGATTATTGTGCTTATCCAGTAGCCTCCATGGAAACTAAAAAGGTAGGGGTACAAGAGTTACCTGGAGTATCATTTTAGAATGATAGATATAATGATTGATGGGCTAATAGGACCGACCCATCATTTTGGAGGGTTATCGTTTGGTAATCTGGCATCCATGGATCATAAAAAACAGATATCAAACCCCAAAAAAGCAGCCTTAGAAGGGTTAGAGAAAATGAAATTAGTATCTGATCTTGGCGTAAAACAATTTATTATGCCTCCACCTAAACGGCCGAACATTTCTTTTTTAAGACAATTGGGATTCAGGGGCCGTAAACAACATCTATTAAAAGAAGTATATAAACAATCTCCCCAGTTATTAAGTGTGAGTTGTTCGGCGTCATCAATGTGGGCGGCTAATGCAGCGACCATTACATCCTCAACCGATAGCTTAGATGGAAAGCTTCATATCACACCTAGCAATTTGATTTCAAATATCCATCGATCGATTGAAGTTGAGTCAACTAAGCAGTATTTGAAACAGTTATTTCCAAATAAAACGTTAGTATACCATCATCCTGAATTACCGATGTCATTACCCGATGAGGGAAGTGCCAATATCATTCGATTAGGAGGCGAAAAAGGGCTATATTTAATGGTCTATGGCCGGTCATTATTAAGTCATGACCAACAAAAGTTTCCTGCCAGACAGACATTAGAAGCAACAGAGGCTATTATTAGAAATCATCGATTGAATCCTGATCAGTTTCTGGTTATACAGCAACATCCAGAATCTATTGATGCCGGAGTTTTTCATAATGATGTTATTTCTATGGGGCTTGATAATCTATTAATCATTCATGAAAAAGCATTTATTGATCAAGAAAATGTCCTATCAAATATTCAAAAGAGATATCAAGAGTTAACTAAAGAGCCGTTAGATATTATTGAAATTAGGAGTAACCAATTATCGCTAAAAGAGGCGGTAACAACATATTTGTTTAATTCTCAGTTATTGAAATTAGTCGATGGCACTATTGGTATGATTGCACCGAAGCAATGTCAGATAAATCATCGAACATTTAATCTTATTGAAGATATCGTCAAATCAAAGAATAGGTTAGTTAGATGTGACTATGTATCGGTCAAAGAAAGTATGAATAATGGGGGAGGACCTGCTTGTTTGAGGCTACGAGCCACGTTAACAGAACCAGAATATGAATCGGTTTGTTCTAAGTATTTACTGATAGAGCCATTATATGAAAAGTTAATTAAGGTTATAGATAACATATATCCTGATCACGTAAAGATAGATAGTGTTTTAGACAAACGTTTTTTAAGTCAGGTTCAAATGTGTGAAAATAACATATGGGCATTGTTTAGGTCGTTAGATTAAGCGAATATTAATTAAAATATTTAAATATTTATGTTAAATTTATAATATGAAAAATTTTCTCATTAATCGTTTATCTCCATTCTTTTCTGTCACTAAATTTTCTAAAATATGTATTTTATTTTTAGTAGATAGCCATTTACTAATTATTTCTTCCAGTATAAGCTATTTAATTACCTATAAGCAGAACTTATCGCTAATAAATGCAGCAATCATTGGCTCTATTTTAGTAACGGTGAGGTTAAGTTGCTTTATACTGTTTAAGCTATATCAAGTGTCATGGCGATATGCCTCAACCCGAGAGTTTATGGCGATTTATGCTTCTCTATTTTTAGGGTCTGTGGTTCTTTTAGGAATCAGTCAAACTGTATTTAGCGGTTTTGTAATTAAAGAAGACTTTTTAAAGTTTTTGATAATAGAGTCTTTATTTTCGTTATTTTTTATTTTAAGTTTTAGAGGATTTATTCGATTAATAAGAGAAGAAATGTATTTTTTAAATAAAAATCCATCCACAAATTTATTAAATACATTGATAATTGGAGCGGGTAGTGCTGGTGTTATGATAGCTAAAGAAATCCAAAAGAATAGTAAACTTGAATATAATTTGATCGGATTTTTAGATGATAATTTAAGTAAAGTAGGGCAACTTATGTGTGGAAAGAGAGTATTAGGAAAATCCATGGACTTAAAGAATCTTTATGAAAAACAAGATATTGATGTAGCTATTATTGCAATGCCCTCAGCCAATAGTAAAAAGGTCCGAGAGATATTAGAGTCGATTAAAGATACGAATTTAAAATTTAAAATTACACCCAGTTTAAATGATTTGATTGATAATAAAGTAGGGGTTCAAGATTTAAGAGAAATTGTTATTTCAGATTTATTAGGTCGAAACGAGATTGAATCAACAATTATTAATAAAGATAATAACTACATTCGTGATAAATCAGTATTAGTAACAGGTGGCGGTGGTTCTATTGGTTCTGAGCTATGTCGTCAAATTTTATTTTATCAACCAAAACAGTTAATTATAGTTGATAATTGTGAAGAGCATATTTATCAAGTGGAACGATCTTTAAAACAAGACTTTTCACAAAGTGATATTATCTATGTTGTAGGCGATATAAAAGATAGAACCGACCTAGAATTCGTATTCACTACCTATCAACCGAATCTTGTTTTTCATGCAGCAGCATACAAACATGTACCTATCATGGAAGAAAATCCTAAGTCATTGATTAAAAATAATATTTTAGGAACATATAATACATTAGAGTGCTCTAAAAAATATAACATTGACCGATTTATTTTAATTTCAACTGATAAAGCCGTAAATCCAACCAATATTATGGGTGGCTCTAAACGGTTATGTGAAGTAATTACGTTGGCAATGGCAAATAGTTATAAATTAAATTTTTCAGCAGTAAGATTTGGTAATGTTCTTAACTCAAAGGGAAGTGTTGTGCCGTTATTTAAAGAGCAAATTAAAAAGGGAGGTCCCATTACGGTGACGCATCCTGATATTACTCGATATTTTATGACGATTCCAGAAGCTACAAAATTAGTTCTCCAAGCAGGATTACTATCCACTGGCGGAGAAATATTTACGCTTGATATGGGTAGTCCGGTAAAAATTACAGAATTAGCTAAAGATATGATTAGATTATCTAATAAAGAAGGACAGATCGATATTAAATTTAGTGGATTAAGGCCTGGCGAAAAGTTGTATGAAGAGTTATCATACAACGAATCAACGTTAATTCGAACGATTCATAATAAAATATTTAAAACAAATGAATTTTGCAAGTTCAATATTGATAAAATAGATACAATGATAAATGAATTCACAACACGAACATTATATGATGAACCCATTACTCTATCTAAGTTAATTTTAGATTATGTTACTCAATCTAATAACATTGAGTCCCAAGTAATTTCTTAAAAATAGAGATTAATGATAAAAACAAATATCTGTATTATTGGCGCAGGTATTATTGGATTATCGTTAGCTTATGAACTAATCCAAAATGGTCATAAAGATATTCTCATTTTAGATAAAGAACCTCAAAGTGGGGTTCATGCATCCGGAAGAAATAGTGGTGTATTACATGCTGGTATTTATTATAAAAGTGATTCATTAAAAGCAAAGTTTTGTTTAAAAGGAAATAAATTATGGCGGCAATTTTGTTTTGATCACAATATTCCTATTTTAGATACAGGAAAAGTGATAGTAGCTAAAAATGAGTCTGAAAAAGAAACACTAAACCAACTATATCATTTAGCAAGTCATAATGGTGCTAGAGTTAGGTTAATTGATTCTAAGGAACTACATAAGATAGAGCCCTTAGCAAAAACAACAGATATTGCATTAATGTCTTATGACACAGCCATTATAAATTCAAAGTTAATTATGAGTATTATCGAACAAAAACTAAATGACTCTAAACAAGTAAACATTTTATACAATCAAAAAGTGGCACAGGTAGAACCGAATATAGTTGTAACCCAAACAACAAAAATAAAGTATCAGTTATTAATTAATTGTGCCGGATCGTATAGTGATAAACTAGCTCATCAATGTGGAGTAGACAAAAAATATCGATTAATTCCCTTTAAAGGTATTTATAAAAAGTTAATACCAAAATACAATAATCTCATTCATTCAAATATTTACCCTGTCCCTGATTTAAGAAACCCTTTTCTTGGTATCCATTTTACTAAATCAATGTCCAAAGAAATTTACGTAGGACCTACTGCGATTCCTGCATTTGGAGCGGAACATTATGGCTTTTTTAAGGGAATCGATCAAGATTCATTACGAATTTTTATGTCTGATGCATTATTATTTTTCAAAAATAATAAGTTTAGATCAGTAGCATTATCAGAGCCAAAAAATTATATCCCATATTATTTCTATAAAGAAGCTAAAAAGTTAGTTAAATCACTACATTATTCAGACATCGTAGCTAGTTCTAAGGTAGGTATCCGTCCTCAATTAGTTAATTGGGATACTAAAGAGTTGGTAATGGACTTTTTAATTGAAAAGAAAGATAATACCATTCACATATTAAATGCTATTTCACCAGCGTTTACGTCGGCTCCTGCATTTGTAAAAGAGATCATATCAAAGTATATTAATTAGATTCAATAAACTGATTAATAACGGCAACAGTATAATCAAGTTCTGATTGAGTTAGCTCCGGAAAAACCGGGATAGAAACAACTTCTTTAGCTGCTTTTTCAGATACTGGTAAATTACCTTCTTGATAACCTAAGTGTGAAAAGCAACCTTGCAAATGTAAAGGTACCGGATAATAAATGGCATGACCAATGGTATACTCTTGAAGAACGTCCATTAGTTGGTCGCGTTTTTCATGTTGAATGGTGTATTGATTATAAATCATATAACTTCCATCACTAACAACCGGTGTCTTAATGTCTTGATGTAAGTGCTGATTGTAGTAAGTGGCATTTTTAATTCGTCCTTCATGTTGATCATTCAAGAAAGGTAGTTTAGCTGATACAACAGCGGCTTGGATAGCATCTAATCTAAAATTTCCGCCAATGATATGATGATAATATTTAGGTTTAGATCCATGTGCTCGAAGTACCTGACATTTTTCGTAAAGGTCATCACTGTTAGTCGTAACAACACCGCCATCTCCACAACAACCTAGATTTTTACTTGGAAAAAAAGAAAAACATCCTAAATCACCAATACTCCCTGCAGCTTGCAGTGGCTTACCATTATACGTTGTTTTAGCACCAATGGCTTGAGCTGCGTCTTCAATGACATGTAAGTTATGTTTTTTTGCAATAGCCATTATTTGGTTCATATCAGCAAGTTGTCCAAATAAATGAACAGGCATAATAACTTTAGTTTTTGATGTGATCTTAGCTTCAATTAAGTTGGGATCAATATTATAGGTTAAGGGATCGATATCAACAAAAACAGGAACAGCTCCAAGACGAGAGATACTACCAGCCGTTGCAAAAAAAGTAAATGGCGTTGTAATAATTTCATCGCCAGGTTGTATATCTAATGCCATAAGCGAAATAATTAATGCGTCGGTACCAGATGAAACGCCAATAGCATGTTTAGTCCCACAATAGGCTGCAATATCTGTTTCTAGTTGTGTTACTTTCGGACCATTTATAAAGATCTTAGAGTTAAAAACATCTTGAATAGAAGACATAACGGTTGACTCAATATCTTGATATTGTCTTTGCAAGTCTAATAATGGTACGTTAATTTTAGTATTAATCATAAAAAATCTCCTTTAATGAGCGACCTGTGAGTTAATGGGTAGTTCAGATACTATATTTTTGGTAATCTGATACCATTTATTACATTTTTCACAAAATGCTTTATTAGATTTTGAAAAATCTAGTTTTGTTCCTGCTTCAGAAATCCAACCCACAATATTTCCGGGATTACCAACAACAATGGCATAATCGGGTACATCTTTTGTAATAACAGCACCTGCTCCAATTAAACAGTGCTTACCTAATGTTACACCACATACGATAGTAGCATTAGCACCAATAGAAGCTCCTTCTTTAACGTGTGTTTTGATATAAAACTTTGATTCCGCTTGCGGATATTTACTACGAGGAATATTAATATTTGTAAATACCATTGAAGGACCACAAAACACATAATCATCTAATTGAACACCTTCATAAATAGACACATTATTTTGAATTTTACAGTTATTTCCAATCGTAACATTAGGCCCAATATTAACATTTTGACCTAAAATACAATCATTACCTATGGTAGCGTTCTTTTGAATATTACTAAAGTTCCATACCTTAGTATGTTGTCCAATTTGAGCGGTTGGATCAACTGTAGCAGAGGTATGAATAAAGGTGCTTTTGTTTTTAAGTTTAGATTTGAAATGATCTGACTGTGCAGCCGAAATGGACACAGAAGAATGATTTAAACACGCATCCGCACGTTCTAAAATCTTTAAAACATCATATCCCTTTTCGCCATTAATAAGGGTATTCTTTTCATTTCCTTTAATACATTCAATAAAATGATTCAATTCATTTTTTAAAGGAGGCTCCTTAGGATAGTCGATTATTTGAGTAGCGCCATCTCGTTTAACGGGTTCTCCATTAATAAAGTCGATCCCTTTTTCATAAAATAATAGTTGTTTATGATCACTAGAGTCTTCATAAGATAACATACCTTTTGATCCAATAATAACCAATCGATGTTCTTTAAAGGGGTGCAGCCAACTAACAAAAATATGACCCACGATATTATTAGGGTAGTGAAGCATCGTCATTGTAGTATCTTGTATTTTAGGTTGTAAAAAAGAACCACCTTGAGAAATAACGTTAGTCGGTAAATTTTGAGCAAGGTAATCAAAAATAGAAACGTCATGGGGTGCAAAACTCCACAAACTATTCAAATGAGTTCGAACGGTTCCTAAGTTAAGTCGGTTACTATACATGTATTGTAATTTTCCTATTTTACCAGACTCTATAAACGATTTTATTTTTCGAATAGCAGGATGAAACAACAGTAAATGACCCGTCATTAAGATTACTTGTTGGTTGTTAGCCAGCTCGGTTAACTCTTTAGCTTTAGAAGATTGGAGTGTAATGGGTTTTTCAACAAGTAAGTGTTTCTTTTTTAATAATAACGCTTTTGCTAATTCAAAATGTGTTTTGGCGGGCGTCGCAATTACATAGGCGTCGTATTGATCGGCTCCTAATTCAGAGATCGAACTAAACGTAGAGACATTAGGGTAAAGCGATTTAAACTGAGAAAGAGTCTTTTTGTTAGTATCTATGATACCACTCAAATGACCCATCTCAGATAATGTTCGGATATGATTTTTACCCCAACGACCACTGCCTACAACACATATTTTTACCATATATAGACTATATTATATTTTAATTCAAAGGTAAATAAAAATATCCATAAACATAATAATAGATAACTTAAAATTTATGCTAAAACAGCTTCTTTACTGTATTTTTTTAACATATTTACTTTATCTAATTCTTCCCATGGAAACGTTTTATCAATCTGTCCAAAATGACCATAAGTAGCCGTTTCCTGATAAATAGGTCGTCGTAAACCGAGTGTTTTGATAATACCAGATGGCGTAAGATCAAACTCCTTATTAATAATAGAAACCAATTCAGAGTCAGATAGTTTACTAGAATTAAACGTTTCAACAGATATAGAAAGAGGTTTAGAAACACCGATAGCATAAGCAAGTTGAATTTCAATTTCGTCAGCTAAACCAGCAGCAACAATATGTTTAGCTATATACCGGGCCATATAAGCTGCAGAACGATCAACTTTAGTACAATCTTTACCAGAAAAAGCACCGCCACCATGACGAGCCCATCCACCATAAGTATCAACAATAATTTTTCGACCGGTTAAACCTGCATCGCCATGAGGTCCACCCACAACAAAACGTCCGGTTGGATTAATATAATATTGAGTATTTTTATCTAAAAGTGAACTAGGAATAACATGATTAATAACATGTTGTTTAACATCTGCATAAATTTGATCGTTAGTTGCATCTGGGTGATGTTGCGTTGAAATTACAATAGAATGAATACGTTTTGCTTTTCTACCTTCATACTCCACAGTAACTTGTGACTTAGAATCGGGTCTCAGATAGCTAATTAAGCCAGATTTTCTAACATCTGCTAATCGTTTTGTTAATCGATGTGATAACGCAATCGGAACAGGCATATATTCTTCGGTTTGATTACAAGCATATCCAAACATTAGCCCTTGATCTCCGGCTCCTTGATTTTTATCTAGCCCTTCACCTTCATTAACACCTTGCGCAATATCTGGTGATTGAGCATGAATTTTAGAAATTATCTCACAAGTATCAGCGTCAATGCCGTAGTCAGGATTGGTATAACCGACTTGCTTGATGACATTTCGAATAACCGGTTCAACGTTAAGATTAGACTCTGTCGTTACTTCTCCGCCTACTAAAATAAAATTAGTAGAAGCAAATGTTTCTACCGCGACACGTGAAAATGGATCGCTAGAATAAATATAATCTAATATTGCATCTGAAATTTGATCACATAACTTATCAGGATGTCCCTCAGAAACAGATTCTGATGTAAATAATTGAGTCATAAGTATCTCCTTTAATATCTGTAATGGTCAGGTTTATATGGTCCGTTTACATTGATACCTAAGTAATTAGACTGCTCTTTTGTTAACGTTGTCAGTTTAACACCCAAGTTTTTTAAATGCAGACGAGCGACTTCTTCATCTAGATGTTTTGGAAGTGTATAAACACCAACCTCATAATTATTTTTCCATAACTCAATTTGAGCTAATACTTGATTTGTAAATGAGTTACTCATGACAAAAGAAGAATGACCGGTTGCGCATCCTAAGTTAACTAACCGTCCTTCAGCTAGTAGATATATAGTGTGAGAGTCCTTAAATGTGTAGGAATGAACTTGATCCTTGATTTCAGTTTTAGTAACCGATGGATCTGACTCTAAAGCATCAACTTGAATTTCATTATCAAAATGACCAATATTACAAACAATAGCCTGATCTTTCATATTTTTTAAATGGTCAAGAGTAATAATATCTTTATTTCCTGTAGCAGTAACAAAAATATTAGCTTCATTTAGAGTTTCTTCAATAGTTTTAACTTCGAATCCATCCATTGCCGCTTGTAACGCACAAATAGGATCAATTTCAGTAACGATCACTCGAGCACCAAAACCACGAAGAGACTGGGCACTACCTTTTCCAACATCTCCATATCCACAAACTACAACAACTTTACCAGCAATCATAACATCGGTCGCTCGCTTAATACCATCAGCTAAAGATTCTCGACAGCCATACAAATTATCAAATTTAGTTTTGGTAACCGAGTCATTAACATTAATAGCAGGAAAAAGAAGATCTCCAGATTCTTTCATTTGATAGAGTCTATGAACACCAGTTGTTGTTTCTTCTGAAACACCTTTAATATTTTTAGCAATAGATTGCCATTTTGTTGGATTAGTTAACAACGATTTTTTTAGGAGCTGATTTACAATTTTTAATTCTGGATTATTTGTGGGTTCATCAAGAATTGAGGAATCTTTTTCAGCGTGAGCTCCACGATGAATTAAAAGTGTCGCATCTCCACCATCATCAACGATTAAATCCGGTCCAGTACCATCTGGAAATGTTAAAGCTTGTTCAGTACACCACCAGTATTCTTCAAGTGTTTCACCTTTCCAAGCAAATACAGGAACACCTGTTTTTGCAATAGCGGCCGCTGCATGATCTTGAGTTGAGAAGATATTACAAGATGCCCAACGTACATTTGCTCCTAGCTCGACTAACGTTTCAATTAAGATAGCCGTTTGAATGGTCATGTGTAAAGAACCCGTAATTTTAACATCTTTAAGAGGTTTTTCAGTTTTATATTGTTTTCTTAGCTCGATTAAACCTGGCATTTCATATTCATTGATTTCAATTTCTTTTCTTCCAAAAGAAGCTAATGACATATCTTTAACTTTAAAATCAAGTGTTGTGGTATTCATATTCTTGTCCTCTCATCATTAATTTTAATATTTATTATATCTAATTTTGGGTAATTCGTCTAAAGCACTAATAATGTTGAATTTGATTCTAATAGAAAAATTTTGTAAGATTTTATTTCTTTAGTCTAGGTCTTTTAAACAGATTTAATGTTATAATTTTAAAATGAAAATTTTTTTATTTGTTTTAAATAGCTTTTTAATTTCAACATTACTATGTTTATTAGTCAAAAAAGTTTGTTATAAAGTTGGTTTTTTAGATATTCCTAATAAAAGAAGCTCACACATTAAACCAACAGCACTTTCTGGGGGTATTGGATTTTTAACATCATTCTTTATGATATTGGTCGTTATTTTTTGGGGAGAATTGAACCTATATTCTTGGATATTTCTTAGTATATTTTGTTTAGCTGGAATTAGTTTGTTCGATGATGTTAGACCCTTAAGTAGCAGTATTCGGTTTGCGTTACAAATTTTAGTTGCGTCCATACTATATTTCGAAGGTTTTGCACTAAAGTCAATTGATATTCCAGGTCTCATTATTCCATTAGATGCGGGTCTTTCATTAATTGCAACGGTATTTTTTATTCTCTCTTTGATAAATATTTATAATTTTATGGATGGTATCGATGGTTATGCAGCTGGAACTGGAATCTGTTTTTGTTTGTTCTTTAGTGCTGCGTTTTATGCTTTTGGAGATACAAACTCGTCACTCGTTTGCTTAGTGTTAGCAAGCACGTTATGTGGCTTTTTAGTTTTTAATTTCCCCAAAGCTTCTTTATTTATGGGAGATGTTGGGAGTGCTACGTTGGGATGTATATTTGCAATATTATCAATTAAGTTTACACAATTACCCATCAGTTCAATAAAAGGTTATTCAAATTCAATTGTAGTTCCTATGATTGTATTAGGCGTTTTTATATTAGATGCTTCAACGACACTTTTGATTAGAGCATATAAAAAAGAAAAGTTTTGGAAACCACATCGATCACATTTTTATCAAAAACTAAATCGAATCAATTGGACACACAAGAAAATAATATCCATTGAATATTTACATACATTATTTAACTGTTTGATAGCGTTTATTTGGATTTTAGGTGATTTTCAAATCCAAGTTTTATGCATACTGATATTTGTAATTGTATTTTTATTAAAATTTAGTTATATTCAAAAAAAATTCAATAAAAAAGAATTAGTTTAAGTAATCTCGTAAATGAGAAACAATTCTTTGGGCTGTTTTTCCATCCCAATATTTGGGAGCGCTATTAATTCTTTTGTTCTCGATGTTACTATATACTTTTAAAATATCGTCTTTAGAAGTACCCGCAAGGGAATTTGTACCTTCTGTAATAGTGATAGGACGTTCAGTATTTTCTCGAACTGTGATACAAGGTATATTTAATACAGTAGTTTCTTCTTGTAAGCCTCCACTATCCGTAATTACACACTTAGATTTTGAAACCAAGTGCATCATCTCATGGTATCCTAAAGGATTGATGCACTCAATATTAGATTGTATAGAATCCCATAATCCAAAAGACTTAGCATTTTTTTTGCTTCTTGGATGAATTGGCCAAACAATATTTAATTCTTTAGAAATATGATTAATGGCCTCTAAAATATTTTTGAAGGCATTTATATTATCAACATTACTAGGACGATGAAGAGTGACTAAACAGTATGGTTTACTAGGATTTTTAATAAGAGAGTTTAAACTTATTTTTTCAGCAGCTGGAGCCTGTTTCAAAAGTGTATCGATCATAATATTTCCAACAAAAACAATTTTTTCTTTAGGAATACCTTCTTTCAGTAATTGTTCATCACCATCTAATGAAGGAGTATACAAGATATCTGAAATTGAATCTGTTAAAATTCTATTAATTTCTTCAGGCATTTTTCGGTCAAAACTTCTAAGGCCAGCTTCAACATGAGCAACAGGGATATTACATTTTTTTGCAGAAATACAGCAAGCTACGGTAGAATTTACATCACCTACGACAATAACAAGATCTGTTTTATTTTTGAGTAAATACTCTTCAAATTTAATCATAACCATTCCAGTTTGATAAGCATGAGATCCTCCGCCAATATTAAGATTAATATCAGGTTCAGGAATATTTAATTGATTAAAAAAAGTATCTGACATTTTATGATCAAAATGTTGACCTGTATGTACAAGTGTATAAGTGAAATCAGAGTGTTTACTTAATTCATGCACAATAGGTGCTATTTTCATGAAGTTAGGTCTTGCAGCTGCTACTAAAGTTATATTTTTTATCATAGTTTTATTTTATTTAGATAGTTTTGAGCTAGTATTTTTCGATTATAATTTTCTGAAACAAACAAAAATCCAGAGTCTGATAATTCTTTTTGTAAATTCTTGTTATTATATAAATTTATAATTGCTTCAGAAATTTCTGAAACATTTTCAGGAAAGCAAGTAATAGCAGCCTTAGATTTAGTGAGTATATCTTTAGATTCCCCTAAAACACTTGCTATAATTGGCTTTTTCATAGCTAACATTTCAAACATTTTTGAAGGTATAAATGTTTCAAACAAAGAAATATTCTTTAAAGGAATTAAACCGACGTCCATAATACTATAAAAGCTAGCAACTTTTTCTTTAGGTTGATTTCCTAAAAAAGTAGTATTATGTAAGTTTAATTCTTTAGATTTATTAATTATACTTTCTTTATCTGCTCCTTCCCCCACAAAAAGAAAATGTATATCTGGATAGCCTGAAAGAAAATGCGCTGCATCAATGATAGTATTTAAACCTTGTGAAACGCCATGGGCGCCAATATAAAGAACTATAAACTTATTTGATAATTTTAACTCTTTGATCAAATCTTGATTTTTTTCGATTGGAAAAAACCTATTGAGATCTACACCATTTGTTATTGTAAATACTTTATCTTTTTCAATTCCTCGTTCACAAATATTTTTTGTGAAACGATCGGTAACCGTAACCACATATTTTGCATTTTTGTATAAAAATAATTCAATTGTTTCAAGTATCGATAAAATAAAATTATTTTTTAAAATACCTAAATCTTTAAAAATAGCAGGCCATAAATCTCTGACCTCAAAAATATATGGTATTTTATAACACTTTGATAAGAAATAAGCAGAAATTACACAAAAAAATGTTGGAGAGCTAGCAATAATAATATCAGAACCTTTAACATGTTTTCTACCCTGTAATACACAAGAAAACATAAAAGATAAATGTCCGAGTATTTTTTTTATGAAACCTTTGTTAGGGGTTGCATATACCCATGTACGAACGACTTTATAATGATCATTTTTTTCAATTAAAAAGCGTTTACCTCTATAGTCTTTATGTATAACTCCATTTGGGTGATTAGGGAAGCATGTTAAAATTGTAACGTCATGTCCTAATTTTGACCATTCTAAAGCCATTTCAGACAGTCTAGCTTGAGGTGCTCCAACTTCAGGAGGGAAATAATGAGTAATAATCGTAATTTTCATGAAGTTAATCTCATATCTTGTAATTGTTTTTTTATTCCTTCTTCAACAGATAATGGTGTAAAGTTTAAGTCATTTATTGCAGCAGAATGGTTGAAGTTTTTATTTTCATTTAAACGTAAAATTTGTTCTTCTTTAATTGGAAAATTTGGTAGAATTTTTCTAAATGTAGACACAATAAATAATGATAGTTTTTTTGGTATGTAAATGCTTATAGTACTTGTTTTTATGGTTTTATTTATTATGTTAATTAATTCACGATATGTTACAGGTGATTTTCCACTAACATTATATTCTTTTTTATTACTTTTATTTGTGGTAGCTGCACTCAATATTGCATCAGCAAGATCTTCTACATAAATAGGTTGTTGTAAAAATAATCCATTACCAAATACAGGTATAATAGGAGATTTTCTTATGAAGTTTATTAGACGACTTATATTTCTGTCATCTTTTTTTCCATATATCATTGTAGGTCGAATTATTGTGTAATTAAGCTTAGACTCTCTAATTATTTTTTCAGCGTCAATTCGGATACTTTTTGACTTTGGATTTAGATTAGTAAAGATTCCTGTTGTACTTGTAAATATAACTTTTTCTGGAGCTACCATTTCTAACTTTTTTACAAGGGCTCTTGCATGACCAAAACCTAAAGATGCAACATAAATCACAATATGTTGATTGTGAAGCGCTTTTTCTAAAGAATTTAGATCATCTAAATTCCCTTGAAAAATATTAAATGCTTTTGTATCAAGATTTAATTGGTGTATTTTTTCTTTAGATCTAACAAATAATGAAATATTAAAAACACTAGAATATGACGTAATTAATTTTTTTAATATATGTTTACCAGTAAACCCAGTACCACCAATTAACAAAATATTTTTCATTTTAAAATACCTTTAAACTCTGTAATATTATTACAACTATTATTTCTTACTCCTGAAATTGTTAAGTTGACTCTTTTAACTTTTTTCATAAATTTCGTTGAATAATATGATTCATTTATATTAATAATATCATTTATTTCATGATAAATTAATTCTATAGTTTGTTTATTTGTTTCCAAGACTACTATTTGATGGGTTTTCAGTTTTTGTATATATTTAAATTTGACATTAGGATGAAAATGAAAATTTGATTCAAAATGTACTTTTGTTTTTTTTAAAAAATGAATATTATCGTCAATTAACAAATCTGATTGTGAACAATTTAGATCAATCTTTCGATTTAAAATAATATGTTTTGATTTATAACTATTATGAGAAGCTAGACAAGAGTTTTTATTATACGAAAGTATAGATGTTCTGCCACGATTTGCAACTCTAAAGCTGCCCCATATATCATTTGGTTCTTCATTATCAATAGTTACAACATTATGTGATTTGGAAGATCGAAAAAAAGGTCTCCAATTCAAAGATTGACCAGATTCATAATCATAGGTTCCAGAATCTGTAATAATCATTTCATTATTAAGACTTAATTCAAAATTTAAAGAATCATTATGTGCGTGTGCAAGTAAGAAGTCGGGACCTAAATCACCACAATCAAACCATAGTTTTGTGAATTCATTATTAAAATAAAATATACCAGATTGCTTTAAAAGACCAGAGACATTATTTTTGAAATTAAATCCATAGTGTTCTTTTAGGTATAGTAAAATCTTTTGTGGAGAATAAGTAATATCAAAACTAGAATCATTAAACAGCGGAAAGTAATCAGCATCACTAATTTGTTGAAGCCAATTACCCATTTTGTTAATAACATTTAGTAACCAAGGAGGATTTTTTTTGAATTGAGAAAGAGCATCATAGATTGAAATTAAATCTGCTAAAATAATAATATGATACATTGGTGTTCTCTCATAATGCCCCCCATCTTCAAGAATTTGTTCTTTTAATTGCTTATTTAATAACTTTAGGCCCTTATTTAAAAATTTATTTTCTTCAAGAAATAGCCCCCCTATAATAAGTGCCTTGCAATTTTCAATAAGATGATTTCCTAGTACATCAAACTCTAAATGATAAGACAAAAAGTGCGATTGCTGATAAATTGAAGTTATAATATTTTTAGGAACTGTCTTTTGGTTTTCCGAGAGAGACCATATCCAATTACAAATACGAAGAGAGACTGTATAAGGGTGCCAGGCATCTTTTGCTTTATATGGTACGTTGTTTATCCAGTCTGTAATAAAATTAATCTTTGTGTCATAAGAATTAAATTCAAATAAATAATCAAAATAATGTAAGTTGTAAATCCATAGTTGAGAGGCTTGACTAGGAAACCAATTTAATTGATTCGTATCATTATACTTTACACTTAAAGGTGTGTTTAAAAAAGTAAAAGTATAGTCCTTCTCAAAAAATTTGAAATGAAAATAGTTAGTTCTTAATGTGTTTTTAATAGGATTAGTTGATATAGCTAATGCTGAAAAGTTAGGTGCAGAATATAAAAAGTTAATTTTTTTATATATTCGAAAAAAAATTTGAGATAGTTTTAGGTATTTAATTGTATTGAAATACCTAAAAAGTAAACTTAACATATTATCAATCTATATAATTAGTTTTCTAATTAGCTCTTCAATATTGATCATTCTTTTTTCATCTAATGATTGTACATGAGCAAATGTAGTTAGCGTAGTATTAATTAATGATTCAAATGATATAGAACTAGGAGCATTATTTTTTATTGAATCAATAAACTCGTTAACTTCGTTATTGTGACCTTTATCTTGTACCCAAAGTGATTTACTTGAACATCCATACCCTTTAATTTTTCGCCAATTATCAATTTCTACAGATTTTCCATCTGCAGATATAAATACTTTTTCCTTTGGACTCATTTTACTTCCATTACTAAAATATTGTATCGAAGCAATGGCTCCATTTTTCATTTTTAAATTGATAGAAACATTATCATTAGTTAAATGTGAAACATCAGATTTCAAGGCTGTAGAGTAAATTGACTCAACCTCAGAATTTGTGAATGCGGAAACTAAATCTATTAGATGGCATCCTTCACCAATTATTCGGCCCCCTCCACTTTTAGGGTCATGCACCCAAACATCTGCAGGGATAAAACCGGCATTCATAATAATATTTATGACCATACGAGATTCAGACCCTTTAAAAATCTTTTTTACTTTTTTTGTTAGAGGCGAGAAACGTCTATTAAACCCAACAAGTAAGTTAGGTTTTTTTTCTAATTTACTATAAACATCTACTATATTTTTTAATTCAGAAAGTTGTAAGGCCAATGGTTTTTCTACAAAGACATGTTTTCCAGCTTTTAAGGCCTTTATAACTAAATCTGAATGAGAATTATGCCTAGTGGTTATAATGACGGTATTAATAGCATTATCACTAAAAATATCTTCTGAAGATGTGGATGACATTTCAGCTTTTAATTTACGAGCTAATAACGTTCCAGAAAGACCTTTTGATGTAACAATAGTTTTAATTTTTGAATTTGATTTAAGCAAGATCGGGCCTAAAGTGACTTTTGAGAAATTTCCTGCGCCAATTAAACCAGCAATAATAGTTGATGATTTTTTCTGTGAGTTATTAGTTTCCTTTGTATTGTAAAATTCAATTTTATTAGATTTAATGGTTTGTTTTGATTCATTATATTCTATTAAATAACTAAAGGCTTTGGTATCTGATAGCATCTCTTTATAAGCAGTATCAATATTTTTAAATTTAATTTTTTTTGATATTAGATATTCTAAATTCAAAGTCTTTGAATTTAAAAGCTGTAATATTGCTTGAAAGTTTCTATTTTCAGTCCATCTTACATAGCCTAAAGGATAGTCAACTCCTTTAACTTCATAATTAGAATCATATCTTCCAGGACCATAAGATGTTGAAATATAAAACTCTAATTCTTTTTCATAAAATAAAGGCCTAGGAATATCCATATTTATTGCGCCAACTGCAACAATACGTCCTTTTTTTCTGCAATATTCAACAGAGTTTTCGATAGGCCCATTACTCTTTGTAGCAGCTGTAATTATTACACCATCAACACCTTTTGAATTTGTTATTTCGTGAATAATTGCATTAATATTTTCTTTTGATGAGTTAAATACATGATGGTGTCTTTTTTTAGCAATATCTACTTTATATTGATCTAAATCAATTCCAATTGGAATACATCCATTAATTTTTAATAGGTCCATTGTTATTTGTCCTAATAAACCAAGACCTATAACAACAACATACTCGCCCAAAGTCGGTTTAAATACACGTATACCCTGAAGTGAAATTGAACTAACAACTGAAAAAGAAGCTTGATCGTCTGATACATTTTCAGGGATTTTTGCAACAAGATTTTTATTGATACAAACAATTTCAGCGTGATGTCCATTGGAAATAACTCTATCTCCAACTTTGAATTCGTTTACATTAGACCCAGTCTCAATGACAACACCAGCGTTACTATATCCAAGAGGCATAGGGTCGTTCAACTTTGTCAAAACTGCATTAAAAGTGGGAATTAGTCCGTCTGTTTTAATTTTATTTTGAACCATTTTAACTTTGTCTGGTTGTTGCTTGGCTTTTTGTAAATATGATGATTTTCCAAATTGAACGATGCTTTTTTCTGTGCCAAGCGAGATTACAGATCTATTAATTTTAATTAAAATTTCATTAAGACCACAGTTTGGTACAGGAGTATCTTCAATAAATGTTTCACCATTTTTTAAATCTTGTAGCATTATCTTCATAAATTAGTTCCTATCTAAGTTAATTATTACATTTTAAATCAACCACTCATAATATGGCAAATATACTACATTGCAAATAATTATTAATTTTGGACTATTGTAAGAATTAGATTAATTTATTATAATTTTTTTCTTTTTAAAGACACTAAAAGAAATTAACATAAAATAAATATAGGAATATTTATAATTTTATTAGGTAATAGAGTAGTCACATATTAGTCTATAAATATTATTAATTGAAATATAGGATATAGTCTTTTAAACTTAAGATCTGTTAAAAGAAATGGATATATAATTTATAAATTACTATTATATAAATTAATTTGTGTTTATAATTTTATAAATATATTTAAGGTAAAGACAGCAATATAGCAGGAGTTTTTGTTGTGTGTAGCATTTTTGGGTTTTATGGAAATTTTGAGACTAATTTATTAAGTAAAGCTAATAAAATATTAAGTCATAGGGGCCCTGATAGCAATGGTGTTTGGTTTTCTAAAGAAAATAAAATAGGCTTAGCACATACTCGATTATCGATATTAGATTTATCAAAGTTAGGTCATCAGCCAATGATAGACACAAATACAAAAAACGTTATTTCTTATAATGGAGAAATATATAATTTCCGAGAACTTAAAAAAGATTTAATAACCAAAGGGTATAAGTTTTTAAGTAACTCTGATACGGAAGTACTATTAAAACTTTATGATTGTTACGGCCACGAATTATTAAACAAATTAAATGGCATTTTTGCTTTTTCAATTTGGGATGATAAAAATAAAGAGTTGTTTGTTGCTAGAGATCAATTTGGAGTAAAACCACTTTATTATTCTCAGTCATCAAATGGATATATATTTTCTTCTGAATTGAAAGCATTATTATTAGATAATAGAGTATCAAAGGAATTAGATATTGAGTCAATTTATTATTACTTATCATTTTTATGGTCCCCAGCACCATCTACAATGTTAAAAAATATTAATAAATTAGAGCCAGGCTATGCTCAAGTAATTAAAAATGGCAAAATTAAAAAACAGTGGTCTTACTATGATATACCATTTAATAATAAACTAAGTGAATTCAACGAAATTGAATACATTAATAAATCACAAGAGTTATTAGAGCAAGCTGTTGAGCGTCAATTAGTAAGTGATGTTCCTATTGGCGCATTTTTATCAGGAGGGGTTGACTCAAGTACAATTGTAGCAATTGCGAGAAAAAAACTACAAAAGCCGATTGATTGTTTTACCATTGATTTAAAAGGGAATAATTTAAATGAAGGTTTTGAGGACGATTATCCTTATGCGAAAAAAGTTGCAGAAATATTGGATGTAAATTTACATACAATAAATGTAGATCCAATGACAATGTATACTCATATTGAGGATCTTATTTATAACTTAGATGAACCACAAGCAGACCCTGCTCCTATAAATGCTGGACTTATTTGCTCTTTAGCGAAACAAAGTGGTTATAAAGTATTACTCTCTGGAGCTGGAGGGGACGATATTTTTAGTGGTTATAGACGTCATTATGCATGTCAACTAGATAAAAATATTATGCGCTTACCTAATATTTTGAGACAAGGTTTATCTAATTTTTCAACATTAATTAGTCCAAATACCCCAATTAAAAGACGAATAAAAAAGCTTTTTTCGAACATAAATTTAAATGGCCAAGAGAGAATTGCTAGTTATTTTTTATGGAGTCAGGAAAAAGATTTATTATCATTATTTAATGATGAAATTAATCACAAGCTATTTGAAGGTATGGCAATAAATAAACTAGTAGAAACACTTCAAAGAGTACCTTTAGAAAAATCAACACTAAATCAAATGCTTTATATTGATAATAAACATTTTTTAACAGATCATAATTTAAACTATACAGATAAAGTTGCAATGGCACATAGTCTTGAAGTTAGGGTGCCTTTTTTAGATATTGATCTTGTAAACTTTAGTACAACAATTCCTGATCAATTTAAACAAAAAGGGAAAGTAAGCAAATATATTTTAAAAAAAGTAGCTGAGAAATATTTGCCTTATTCAATAATACATCGAACTAAATCAGGTTTTGGAGCACCTCTTCGAAAATGGATGAAAACAAAACCTTTTCAAGATATGATGGCTGAATATTTAAATAAAAGTAGTCTTAATAGAAGAGGCATTTTTAATCCAAATAATGTTCAAAATTTAATAAAGAATAACCAAGAAGGGAAAGTCGATAGCGCATACTCAATTTTTTCTTTGATGTGTATTGAAATATGGTGTCGAAAATTTTTAGATTAAAATTATATTGACTTAGTAAACTTTTTGTTTATGGTTAAAAGTATCTATAAAGTACTAAAATTACCTGTATGATAACTATTCAAAAAAAGGCATTTTCATAACTTTTAAACTCATAAGACAACTTTCAATATTACAAAAATTTCTATTTTTATAGCATTAACTAATGATTAAGTTATTATTTTTGAAAGGTAAAAAGGATATGTGAAATCATAATATAACTTTGTATTATGCTATATATTTTTTTAAAAAAGACTCGTTATGGTTATTTAAAAGTATTATATTAAGGTTATTGCGTATATTTAGTGGCTTCCCATCAACTTGTTCATTGTATATTGCTGTTAATTCAGTTTTATCAGAAATACATTTAATTTAAAGAAGCGCTAGATATAGTAGAAATAGAAAAGATAGGCGTTACTATTCCACGTAATATCATAATTGTTAGGTTTATTTTTTCAATGAAAGTTAATTTGTAATAAAATATTTTAATAAATGGTTTGTAATCTTTATTGAGCTATCACCCTTTCCATAAGGGTTTGAAATAGTTGCCATTGTTTGATATTTTTCCTGATTATCTAACAAATTTTGTGTGTTTTTTAAAATAACGTCTTTACAGGTACCTACTTTAATTGAAGACCCTGCCTTTATAGCTTCTGGACGTTCAGTAGTATTTCTTAAAACTAGCACAGGTTTACCCAATGAAGGAGCTTCTTCTTGGACACCTCCAGAGTCTGAAAGCACAATAAATGATTTGTTTAATAAGTATATAAAGGAGGGGTAGTTAAGAGGGGAGGTTAATAAAATATTAGGAAAGCCATTTAAAAATTCTTTAATTTTTAATTTTATATTAGGATTAGGATGTAGTGGGCAAATAATTTGAACATCGTCATATAGTTTTGCTATCGTTTTTATTGCTTCAGAAATACTTTCAATAGCTTCACCATAACTCTCTCTACGATGAAGTGTTAAAAGTAAGATTCTTTTATTAAAGTCAACACCTTTTCTTTTGAAAAAATCTTCATAAAAATATGAACTTTTGTTTTTTATTGTTTCTAAACCAAGATGAAGAGCATCTATAACAGTATTTCCAACAACATATATATTTTTGGTTATAGATTCAGAAATTAGATTGTTTTTTGAAAGTTCTGTAGGAGTAAAATGTAAATTAGTGATAGAGCTAATAAACTTTCTATTAGCTTCTTCAGGGTAAGGTGATAAAATATTATTACTTCGTAGACCTGCTTCTACATGAGCTACTGGACAACGATGATAGAAGCTAACCAAAGAACCAATAAAGGCTGTTGTTGTATCTCCTTGAGTAATAGTAATATCTGGGTTACAACTTGAAAAAACTTTATCTAATGTACGAATACCCTCGGAAGTTAATTGACTTAACGATTGATTAGGTTTCATTAAATCTAAGTCATAATCTGGTATAATTTGAAAAAAGGTTAAAACATCATCAAGTAGCTCTCGGTGTTGCGCTGTAATACAAACAAATACTTTTAAAGTTTTTTGATTAGAGCACTCTTTTATAACAGGGGCAAGTTTAATAGCTTCAGGTCTGGTTCCAAAAATAAATAAAATTTTCTTCATTATTACTCCTATGAATGTTATTTTCTTTTTATATTATTTAATAAGTATTGTGCACGTATTAAGTCTTCAGGTATTCCAATATCAATAAAAAAATTATCATAAACTTTTCCATAAAAAGAAAAGTTTTGAGAGTTTTTTTCCAATACAATTTTCTCAAATGAAAAAGGAGATGAGTATTGTAGGTTTGAAAATAAGTTTTTATTTATAAAATAAATACCTCCATTAATTAAAGTAGAAGTATCTTTAGATTTACTATTAAATTTTATTATTTTAAAGTTGGAATCTGTCGTGACCGATCCAAATCGAATGTTTTTTTTTGAAAGCTTTTTTAAGGCAACTGTGATCAATGAGTTTTTATTCTTATGAAATTGATATAAATTATCTAAACAAATATCAAAAAAAGTGTCCCCATTCATTAAAATAAAATCATCATTTTTTAAATAATCCAATGAATTAAGAATAGCGCCACCTGTTCCTAATGGAAAATCTTCTTTAGAATAAGTGATTTTTAAAGACTTATATCTATTGTTATAAAAGTTCATGATTTTTTCTTTATGATAGCCTACAGATAAAACAACATTAGATATTCCCTGATCAATTAAACGATCAAAAATAAAAGATAAAAAAGGCCTATCTTCTATAGGAGCTAACGGTTTTGGTAAATTTTCAGGAAGGTGTCCATTAAGTCGTGTGCCTAGTCCTCCAGCAAGAATTAATACTGGTTTATTTATCATTAATTTGGAAATAAATTTGCTTCAGTCAATTCGCAAATAATATGCCCAATTAACATATGAACTTCTTGAATTCGTGGGGTATCATTAGAAGGAACTTTAATACATAAACTACATAAATTTGACATTTTTCCACCCGATTGACCAGAAAGACCAATAGTATAAACATTTTGTTTTTTAGCTTGATTTAAAGCTTGAATAATATTACTAGAATTCCCTGAAGTGGATAAGCATATTAATATATCATTTATAGTTAATTTTGCTTTAACCATACGAGAATAAACTTGTTCATACGAGTAGTCATTAGCTACCGCTGTAAGGTAGGAAGTATTAACATGTAATGCTTCAGCAAACAAAGGGTCTCTATCAAAATAAAATCTGCCAGAAAATTCAGCAGCTAAGTGTTGCGCATCAGCTGCACTTCCACCATTACCACAAAAGAAAACTTTATTTTTATTTCTAAAACAATGAGTAAGCTTTGTAACAATTTCTAAAATAGTATTCAGAATAATTTCATCATCTAGTAATAACTTTTTTAAATCTATCGAGCCTTGAATAGACTTTTTAATATCATATAAAGAAGACGTTTTTAATATGTCTAATTTTTGATTGACCATGATTGAGCTCCTTTAGAGTAAAAATGCATTGGCTGATGAGAACCTTTAAACTTTTTTAAACTTTCTATAACTTTATACTTTGAATTTTCAGGACAATAAAACATAATGTGTCCTCCACCCCCCGCTCCAGATACTTTTCCGCCAATTGCACCGTTCTGAACTGCAGTATTATAAACATCATCAATATATGGTGATGTAATTGATGATGTTAGTTTCTTTTTAAACTCCCAACTCTGAGCAAGCCCATTTCCTACTTGATTTAAATCTCCCGTAATTAAAGCATTCTTCATTTTAATTGAATCTTTCTTTAAGCAATGTAGAGCATTGATAGTATGAATATTTGATTTAGAATTATTAGCTTGTTTTTGTATAATAGTAGAAGAATTTCTATTTTGACCAAGGTTGAATAAAACAATATTATGATTTAATTCTTGTAATATTGTGTCTTTAAGACGCAGAGGATTCACAATGACTTTATCTCGTGAAAACTCCATAAAATTTACTCCTCCAAAAGTAGCCGCATATTGGTCTTGTTTTCCTCCTTGCATTTGACAATCTTCGCGTTCAATTTTAAAAGCCAAACTTGCAATATCGTAATCGCTCAATGGCAAATTTAGCCAATGAGAAAAAGCGCTGACCATTGCAACTACTAAGGTTGATGAAGATCCTAAGCCTGAACCAGGAGGAGCATCAACTTTTGTTGTTAACTCAAACGAAGGTGGGTTAATATTAAAATCTTTAATAATTCTGTTATACGTAGCTTTTGCTAATTTAAAATTCCCATTTAAGGGGATTTCGTTACATAATTCTATTTCTTCATTTAAATTGTGACAAATACTTTTGAATATAATTAAATTTTGATTTAAGGGCTTTATAGAAGCATGTGCAAATAAATTAATAGTAATATTTAATACGCTTCCTCCATGGATATCACAGTATGGAGAAACATCAGTTCCACCACCAGAAAATCCTAATCGTAATGGAGCTTTACTTCTAATTAAACTTACAGAATTAAAAAGTGAACGATCATGGTTAGTTTGAATTTTATTTTTTGTTAACATTAAATTTCCTTAGGGGTTTATATCATAATTTAATATGAAAATTGAATAATTAATACTATAATTATATACTTAATTAATGACGATTTACAAATATTATTTAAGTCATTATTTACAAATATTTTTATGAATTTTAAATTTAATTTTAAATTAATCCTAACCACTTTCATTTTATCAATGTTTTTTGAGTACTCATATTCAAATAGCATGTTGATGATCGGAATTTTTATCACACTATTTGTACTATTATTATTATTTTCTTTAACTAAGAATTACATAAAATTAATCTATATTGTTATTGGGGCTTTTATTTGTATTGATTCAAGCCCGAAGCATTTATATGAATTTCAAAAAGAGACATTTTTGGGGATGAGTTCCTACTTAGGCCCACTTCCAATTACATTTTGGATAATTATTATATTTTTTGTAACATTTTGTTTCCGACTCATTTCCATTAAAAAATTAAAATTACCACCATTAGTTTTACCAATGGTATTGTTTTTCATTGGAAGTTCATGTTTAATGTCTTTAATTTTTCAAATTATAGATACCAGTATTTTTTCTCTGAGTTCCCTGAGGTATCTTATTACTATGTTAGCGTTTTGTTTGAGTTTTTTATATAACCTAAACATTAATTTAAATAAGCAAGATATTTTTAAAGTTATGAGTTTGTTAATTAATGGAAGTATTGGTAAAATTTTGACTTCCCCATTAATTTTATTACTAGGACGGGCTGGGTTTCATGGAGACTTGATGAATTTCTCAGGAATTATTAGAACCATATCACCTATGTTCCCAATACTTGTTATTCTATACAGCTTGATTATTTATTTGATCATAAATAAAAAATATATAGCATCTTCAATTATTTTTATCTTTTTCTTATTCCAAAATATTATTTATTTTCAAAGAGGAACTATTGTCATGTTATTGTGGGGTGCGCTAGTGTGTGTTTTTTTAAGTGTTAAGTTTACATCATTTAGAAAAAAAATAGTAAAAGTTTTTTTAATTATGTCAGTTATGACGATTACTTTATTAACGATGATTTTTATAAATTTAAATGATTTTCATAAAACTACTTTAAATAGAATTGTACCAGAAATTATATCGACTAGTAGAGAGTCATTGAGATCTATCCAGTTTAAAAATATTTTTTTTGAACTCAACGAACACCCTGCGACATTATTGTTCGGAGGAGGTGTTTGTAATTTAATGAATTATGATTACTATGAATCAAAAAATGAAATTACTACAAGTGCTCATACACAAATAGAACATGATAATAATCAATTTATCCCTCATTCCTTCTTTAATATTATTTTTATGAAATTAGGACTAGTGGGGCTTTTAATATATTTACTTTTTTTTGTCAGATTTTTTTTCATTATCGTGAATCGATACAAACATCTAAGGGTTGAACAAGAGTCTATAGAGTTTTTAATTTTTTTAACAAGTTTAATCTGTTTAATGTCTCTATGCTGGGTTATGCCCGTTAGTATAGGAGCGTCAATTTCTTTTGGAATTTTGTATGGGTTAACATTTCATTTAAAACGTAGCCTATAACATTACATCTGAATGGAAAATCTTCGATATTTATCAACTTAAAATATATTTCTTAAAAAAGGAAAAGGTAGTATGTTTAGTTTTTATTAATTAAACTAGCAATTCAATGAAATAGTCTTTTTATGGAGCAAACCAAGATGATATACAATGACGTATCAATCTAGAAAATCAATAAAAAATGAACCTAAAAGCAATGAATTCGATAGTTGTAACAGAACTAATTATCAAAGAAAAGTTACAAAAAAACAAACAACTAACTGCATATAATTTTTATATCCACTATGATACCCTCACTAAGAAATTTTCGAGAGGTCCCCTTAACGATTAGTTTTATTTGGGTAGTCCGAGAAGAAAAAGAATTACTTACTTTTTTGAAATTAGCTCAAGCTATTCAGAAATCCCTATTCATTTTAAATTGATTGGGCGGGTATCTAATGAGTGGGCTGAATTAAATAATCATTAAAAAAAACTACTCAGTTACAAAAGAATTTCCAGTTTAAAAGATAATTGTTACCTGAATTTGAATTAAATTTTGATAGTGTTGCATCAAGCTATGTTTTGTTACATTATAATCATGATGCTTACTATTGTCATGGAAGTGGTTTCTTATATGAGCTACTAAGAAATCAAACCCCATTTTCAATTAGTACAAAAAATTGGGTGTTGATTTAATTTATAATTCATTTGAAGATCTTTATACTTTAGTTGTAAGATTATTAAATGAAAAGTCCATTTTTTTCATTTAAAGAAATTGAAAAGTTATAATTTATCAAAGTGATCGTATTAATTATAGAAACTGTAGGGAAGAAATCTTTTGAACAAAAACAAAAAAATTAATAAAAAAATATCCCTATTTTTTATAGATTCAATAAATGAATGTAACGGAGCAGATCAAGATGATTTAATACGACACATAAATTTAGCCAATAACCACGGACTCAAAACCAAGTATTTAAAAATTAAAAAAAAAAACAGCAAAAAAATTGGTTTGTTTCTAAATCAATTGTATTTTACGCTAAAGATAAGTCTATTAATTCCTATTTCCATTAACAGAAATAGAAAAAAATGGCTTATTTTTTTTACAAACTCATACCCTTATACTACAATTTTATCACTAGTATTATTTAAACTACTCAGAATAAAAACACTCATTCATATCCATAGGGTACCTAATAAAAAAGGATTAGCGAATGTTCTCTTTTTAATAAAAATAAAAACAGCAGATAATTTGTTCACTACTGAAACGATAATCAAACATAAATTACAAACAATGACAACAAAAAAAATAAGTTGTTATAATTTTTTTATACCAAATAACACCATTATAATAAAGCCTACTAATAAACCCTTTACCATTAGTTCTTTAGGAGCTATTCGTGAAGAAAAAGGAGTATTAGATTTTTTGCAATTGGCCCAGAAAGTAAAAAATAAAGATATTTATTTTAATTTAATAGGAAAATATTCCCATAAAATAAATGAGTTTGACAAAATATTAACTAAAACTCAACAAGTTCAACCTAATCTAAACTTTTCAAACAAATTTTTATCTGAAAAAGAATTAAACGAAGAAATCAAAAACTCCAGTTTTGTTTGTTTACCGTATGATAAAAATAGCTATACTTTTAGAGGGAGCGGAATTCTATACGATTTGCTAAAACACAATACTCCCTTTCTTGGTACCGATATCCCCATTTTTAATCATTATAAAAACCTAGGCATGGGATTTATTTATCAAACATTAGATGAACTTTGTGACTTGATTCTAAAACTTTATATTAAAAAGCCTAAGTTTAACTTTGAAAAAATTGAAAAAAGAATAATCCAAGAGAGTTATAATTATAATTACAATAAATTTATAAAGGAAATTGGATAAATCTATTCAAAACAATCAATAATCTATAAATTTATATTAAAGGAAGTAAACTTATATAAACAATAAAGAAAAAATAAGCTATTATATTCATATGAAAATAAAAAAAAGATACTATAAATAACTATAAAAAGGAAAACTAATGGAACAATATAATATTAAACCAGTCTCTGATTTCTATGATATTTATACATCAAGTTTGGATGTGGGGAATTATAAATATGGAAATTTATTTAATAGTCATAAGTATGAGCTATATGATAGGATTCAAAATCCTTTATTTAGTCTAAAACTAATTGAAGGAGAAAAACCTAATTACAAAACATCAAAAAAAACATTATCATTTTATAATATTGTAGGTGAATTTGGTTGTAACACAATAAACTTAACCAGAGAATGGTCAAAAAATAAGTATGGATTTATCGAATTATCAGGACTATTTTCAGAAAAACCAACATTATATTTTAATAAGGCATTTAGAAAATGGTCTATTTTAAGGATCTCAAAAATAGATCCATTAGGCGCTATTGCAGAAGATATAACAACAATAAAATTATTAGATTGTGATATATTAAGTTTTCACGGAGGTGCATTATGTCATAATGAAGATGACGGCTTTATAATCACAGGTCTACCAGATGTTGGAAAAACATACACAACCATAGAACTAATGAATGCTTATAATAATCTTTCATTTCTTAGTGAAGATATTGTTTTAATTGATAAAAAGTTTAACGTATACTCTGTTCCTTGTACTCAAACTATAGAAAAAAGAAAAAAAAGAAACTTTATAGAAAAAGTACATGAGAAATTATATGGGCTTATGTATCAAAAGAATTTTATTAAAAAAGATATTTTTAGCGTTAATAGAAACTTTAAAAACCGTGTCGCAAATAAAACAAAAATAAAAAAAATATTTCTATTAAAAAGAGGAGAAAAACAAGAAATTATTTGTTTAAAAGATAAAAAAAAAATAACAGAGCTAATAATTAAACTGAATAATTTAGAGTTTAATTATTGGAAAAACGATTTGATTTTAACCTATTTATTTTTTAATAAGCTAGACCCAATTGAATATTATTTAAAAAAAGAAGCACAATTAATAACAACCCTTATAAAAAATGTAGAAATATACGAAGTATATTCGGACAAAGTGACCGAATATCCAAAATTAATATCAAAATACATTTAATAGAAGATGAAAAAAAAAATATTATTTATAAAAGCCTCTAATATAGATGTGCGAACTCAAAAATTTATTAATTCATTAAAAGGGAATGAATATCAACTATATTTTGCAGGATGGAAACGTGAAAATATAATTGAAAACTCAAACATATTTTCCTACTTTTGGTTGTTAAAACATGCACCTTCACAAAAACCATTCCTAGTCGGCTATTATTTGATCTGGATGATAAAGTTATTTTTTTTCTTATTAAGAAACCATAAAAAGTTTGATTATATATACAGTATTAATTTCGAATGCGCATTTCCAACATTTCTCGCCTACAAAATAACAAAAAAACAATATTACTATGATATTTTTGATGAGTTTGCAATAAGTTACAAGTTCCCGGAAAAAATAAAATTATTGATAAAAAAAATAGATAAACGGGTAAAAAATAATGCGACTACTGTAATTCATGTGGATCAAAATCGATTATCTAAAAATGAAAAAAACTATATTATTATTCAAAATACTCCTGTAGATTTCTATAATAAAAACTATACATATAAAACACCTAAAAAAAAAATAGCTATTACAGGTTGGTTAGTTGAACGTCGTGGTGTTTATTCAATAACTAAATTCATAAAAAATAACCCACATATTCACTTCATATTCATAGGGGAGAGTCCAAAACAGATACAATATCACCTTCAGAATATTATTAAACAATATACTAATATTACATTACACCCTTATCTACCACAAAATAGCGTATTTGAATTAATTAATGACGTTAGTGCAATATTTGCCTTGTACGACCCTTCAATCGAAATAAATAGAAAGGCAGCATCTAACAAATTATATGATGCAATGATGTTAGGAATCCCTCTAATTACCAATAGAGGGATAAAGATGGCCGACTATGTAGTAGATAATAATATTGGAATAGTAGTTGATTACTCATATAATAAATCGTGGGATTCCATTATAGAGCTTCTAGATGATAAATCAAACTTAAAAGAAAAAGGATTAAATGGAAGGGATATTTATACAAAGGAGTTTGAGTTTAACAATATTGCAAAGCGGAAATTTTTACCATTATTTAGAAATACTAAATGTTAACTCAGTTTCCATTCTGTTATAAAAAAAAAATTGATAATTTAAGAGCCATAGCTATGAAATATTCTATTAAATTCTTATACCTGTTATACTACATATAAAGGTAGGTATTATCAATTAAATGAAAAATATACACCCTTTAATAAAGTAACAGTAGATAAAAATAAAATAATTGCTGCATTTTTTAATTATCAGAAGATGTAGTGATACTTTTCCAATGAAATTTAGAATGATGATGATAGGTATGAATCAATAAAATCACAAAGGAAAGAAATAATAAAAAAATCGAATTCAAAAATATAAACCCTCCAAAACATATAAATAATAAAATAGAATATCTTAGAAAACAATGATACCTATAAGTAAAAAATAATCCTGTAAAATAAAATAAATATGTTGTAATAATAGTCGCATAAACTATCCCATAAATATTAAAATATTTGTAAAAAATAAAATTCAAAGCCACACTAACCGGAATCAATACAACAAAACAAATATTAAGCTTTTTTACTTGATGTAGACCAGATGCAATAGAAAAACTAATATGGTAATGAAACAGTGGAAACACCATAATAATTAAATATTTTGCAAGGGGAACACTTAACGTATACAGAGGTATAAGAGTATGAATAATCAAATCAATAGACCAATAAATACTAATACCGGCTAAAAGCCCCCCCCCATTGGCTCAAAAGTAGCAATGTATTAATCAAGGCATGGTTTGACTGCTTACGATCAAAATTCATAAATAGTTTAGGAGTATAGGACCCAATAAATGCCATTCCTAATGTAATCACAACTGTAACAAACTGCAACGCCGTCGAATAATAAGCTAGATATTCAGAACTAAAATAATGTTGAATAAAAAATCGATCTAAACTAAATATAAACTTAAACAGATAGTTGCAAAACAATAAAACAAATCCAACAGAAAGTATACGTTTAATAATAAGAGAATCTACAGAAAATTTAGTTAAAGAAAAATTAACATATAGCTTTTTTCGTAACAAATAAAACAAACCTATACAAATAATTAATATAATCAAGCTACCTAATGAATATCCAATGTAATATCCTTTTATTGATGAAATCAAACAAAAAATAGCTAATAGACTAAAGAATAACAAAGAACGAATCACATTAAAGACACCACTATATTGAAGAATATTTTGACCTTTAAAAATAAACGTTATTAATTGAACAAAAGACGACATAATAAAAAAAGGGATAAAACAATAGAAAGCAAACGATTGAAACATTGTATCTGAAAAAAAATAACCCATCATGAAAAAAAAAATAGAAATAATAAAGGTAAATAGCACCGTTAGCCAAAAAATCGTAATAAAAAAACTTTCATTTTGTTTAGTATCTTGACCCACTGTATAAGTAGGCCCTAGCCGTTCTAAAGAAGTTCTTAAAAAAGCTAAAGGAATTTCAACAATAATATACACTGCGGACACAAAGACAAACACCCCTATAACCTCTGGAGGAACAATTCGTTTTAAATAAATTCCAATAGAAAAGGAAAAGAAAAAGTTCCAAAAATGAGACCCCGCATATATAAGATTACTTCTCATGAATATATGTTTTCCAATGTTGAAAATAAGAATTCCCATCATTGATAAGACAATAAGAAATGTAATCAAGATTTTGATCATTTAGTATAGTTTTGTTAGACAAATGTAACCTCACCTTACATCGCTCGTGTTCTGACAAAAATGAAATTGGAACAATTTTGTAATTAAGTAAATAATTAACAAATTTATACAAATTATCTTTATTTTCTTTCTGAAACTCTTTAATAACCTGTGTATTTTCAATCAAATCAAAATACTCTTGCTTATCTTTAAATTCATAACAGATTTTCTTATTATGATACGGAGATAATCCCCCTGAAAATAGAGGGATATCATTATATAATAATTCCGTCCCAATAGTCCCATTATAAACAAATGCACCATTTAAATAAGGAAACAACTCATAACTTGAAAAAGGGTTCGATGAATCAACAAATAAGATGTTGTCCTGTTTTTTAAATAGTTTATTAAAAATATCCATCGCCCCAACATTGGATTTCATCCATCTATATTCAGCAGGATGAACACGAATAATAAGTAACTTGTTCGTATTATTAACAAAATAATCAATAGTTTGAACAAACCAGTCATAATTAGACTGAAACAATATATCACAACCAATATAACTATTATCCCAAAAAACATTAGGAAAAATTGCAAACACATTATGACGATAAGCATCTATTTTATTATTCAATTGAATAATAAATTCCTCGTTTCTATTATTTTTACTTACCCCTTTTAATATGTTTTTTAAATCCATAGATTTACCTTCAAATCTAGACTTTAAATATGTCCTACAAAAAGAGTAGCTTTCATCTAAATCTATTTGATGATTAAATTGATTAAAAAAATTATTATCATAAATCCCTGATGCAACAATATTATTTTTACAAAAAACAACCCCATTAGTCTTAAAGCCACCAAAAGAATAAGTTATCGACATTTTTTTTTGATTCAAAAAAAACTGATAAAAAGGTCCCCAAGTAGAATATATACCATGCGAAGTACATATCCGAGCAGGATTTTCTTTTTGAAATAAAGATTTTGCTATAAAAATAGAAACCAATGAATTTTGAACAAACATCTTTAAAACATCTGAGTAGTCTCTATGTTCTAGAGCAAACTTATCTATGGATCTATAATACCTATTAATAGAAGAGTTTATATAAGGATAAAGATCAATAGAATCCATTTTATATAAATCAGATTCTATCATATTTTTTGAGATATTCAGGATCCTCTTAAAATCTTCTACATCAACAAACTCACTATAAAATCTTATATATGATAACCTTCTTAAAAAAAAAGTCGATACTCGCTTCCTTATTGCTTCATCAAAACAAGTAATGATACCATCAACTTGAACGGTATCATGATGCAACAATACATTATCATCAACAAGCACAATCGCATGTTTACCCTGTTTCCTTAAATTAAGACACATCATAGACTCTGTAAACATGATATCCAAAGAATGCCCACGTACTAAATTAAATACACAAAACACCGGTTCATTATTCAGATCTTGAGGAGTATGTTCATAAATAACATCTAGTTTCCTACAATATGAATAACATTTGAAAATAAACTTAATAAGCGAAGCTAATCGTTTAACGTGCCTTAAAAAAAAAATAATAATCTATAAACTCCACCCATCATCAACAATAATATTCTGGCCATTTACAAATTCACTTAATTCAGAAAGCAAGTAAATAACTGTACCTGTAATATCTTTAGTATTGAGCATACCTTTATTGTTACAATCTTGTCTATAATTTTTTAAAAATAACTCTGGTTGTTTATCTAATAGCCCACCTAAACTTACTGCGTTTACTCTAATATTATTTCCTTTATAATATTTTGATAGATAACGGACCATGTTAATTATTCCAGCTTTTATTGCACTATATTCAATAGGAGATGTCATGTCTGTATTTTCGTAATGGTTAAATTTAGGTGCCTGTAAACCTTGAATAGATGCTATGTGTATAAGATTTCCTTTTTTTTGCGTTTTAAATAATTCAAGTATTTGTTGTGAAAATAATATAGCACCACCTAATTGATTAGATAAGTCTTCTTTTAAGTATTTTTCAGATAGATTTTCAAATTTAGTTCCCCATTGCTTTGATCTGGGGTAAGCAGAATGAATAGATGCATCAATAAATTTGAATTTCTTTGATACTAACTTAAAAAATGATTTTATTGAGTCTAAAGATGATGTGTCTAGTTTGAAATAATAAGCTTTCGAAGGGTTTTCTTTTTCAATTTCAATTCCAATTTTTTCATTAATATCACCAATAATAACAGTTCCATTTTGTTTAATTATTTCTTGAGCCAAAGCTTTTCCCAATAAGCCACATCCACCTGTTATAATAATTGTTTTATTTTGAAGCATTTAATTTTTCCTTTAATATAAATTCAGCAAAACTAAAATCTATTTCATCGTCGATATCAAGAGATCTTAATTTTGGAATTAAAACTCCTTTGACTCGGCCTTCAAATACTGAGTTAAATTTTAAAATTGCTTGCGGACGAGAAGCATATGCCACTGTAGTTAAGTCATATACTTTTGGACAATCTTGTCGTCTTGTCAAATCACTTTTTATTACTGTAGATAAATAATCGTTTGTAGACTTTACCATATTAAAGTAAGGACTTCGATTTGCTTCAGTCATGGTAACTACAAAATCTGTACTAAGTGTTAATTTATTTAATACATTTGTTATGTCTATGTCATTTCTAAATGGTGAAGTTGCTGGTAGTGAAATAAATCTATCAAATTTTATTTTTTGTTTTTCTAAATATTCTATAGCATGTTTCCAAGATAAATATTCTGCAGAAGTATCAGTGGCTAATTCTGGAGGGCGACTTATAATATGAATCTGATCATTTTTATATGTTTCTGCAAGTGTCATAATTTCTTTATCATCAGTTGATATAAATATTTTAGAAATTAAAGAGTTTTCTAAAGCACTATCTATTGAATAGCAAATTAGTGGTTTGTTATTGAGTAGCTTGATATTTTTTTTCTTTAACCCTTTAGAACCACTTCTAGCAAAAATAAATGCAAATGTTTTCATAAAGTATATTTTAAGAATTAATTTGGTTTTTGTAAATTTTATTTATCATTTTAAGCACATCTATTGCTGATGATAGGGTGTTTTCTTTTACTAAATTATTATTTATTGCTTCAAAAAAATTTTCTAATTGTTTTTCAAATATAATGTTTCTATCAAATTTATTTCTAGATGTTATAGGCTTTTTTTTGTTTTCATACCAAACAACTTGCTGGTTGATTAAATCTAACATTAAAACACCTTTGCAGGTTAAAACTTCACAGATTCTTGAATTTTTGCGTGAACAAAAATTCATGAATAATGAAATTGGATAATTTTTATTGCTAGTCATTAGTACTCTTACCGAGTCTTCAGTGTCAATATCTAGAGTATTTGAATTATAAATAATACTTGCCATGTTTTTTGGTATGCCAAAAAGCCATTGTATGTAGTCAATTTCATGACTAAGTTCAAGTATTACACCACCGCCTAACGATTTTTTTGCACTTACAGTATTTTTATAATTTTGATCGGGTCTCCAATTAGGTAAATATGAACTTGCTGTAATAGAAACATCTAAAATTGTTCCAATATCATATGTATCTAAATACTGTTTAAATTTTATTAAATTGGGGTCATTTCTCAGAACATATCCTACCTTACATATTAAATTATTTTTTTTTATTATTTTCTTTAACTTATCTATGTTTTCTAGATTATGAGATAGTGGTTTTTCAATTAATAAATGTATATTGTGTGATGCTAAAAAAATGGCTTGTTCAATATGAAATGTTGCAGGTGATGCAATTATTGCAGCTTGAATATTAAGTTTGATTACATCTTCAAGAGAATATACAATTTTACAATTAATATTTTTATCTTCTTTTTTTTTATTAGATCTAACAATGATTGGTTCTATATTAGGGAATTTATTTTTTATAACTGTAAAATGTCGTTGCCCTATACTTCCAAACCCTATGATCGCAATTTTTTTAATACTCATTTATTTAATTAAATCTAATGCCCTTTCATATTCTTTCCATTGCCCAAAATCGATAAATTCTTTTTCATTAATAAAAAAACAATGGACAGGCAAATTATTTTCAATCAGTTTCTCGATTAAATGAGTCATATGAAATACTTTATCCGTTTCTATATAATCGAGAACTTTTTTATTTGCTATATAAACCCCTGTATTAATAGGCATACTTAATTCTGGCTTTTCTTCGATAGACGTTATAGCGCCACCATTTTTATAGTTTATTTTTCCATATGGAATTTGGTGATGTTGAATTGAACAAACGACTGTAAGTAATGTCTTTTTTTCTTGATGTTGATGAATAATATCAGATAAGTTTGTTTTAGCAATGCAATCACAATTTGAAATTATAAATTCATTAGGTAATTTATCTTCTAAAAGCTTAATACTTCCAGCTGTTCCCATAAAAAAAGGCTCGATTGCAAAATTAATAGAATAGCTTTTATCTAAACTATCAAAATAAGAGATCATTAAGTTAGATTTGTAATTTAATGTTAGAAAATAGTTATCTATCCCATATTCCGTAAAATAATCAATAACATGATTAATCATTGGCTTTCCGTTTAATGGAATTAGTGGTTTAGGAAATACATCGGAAATAGGTTTCATCCGGGTTCCTTTTCCGCCGCCCATGATTACTACTGGTAAAGATAGATTTTTTTTTGTTTTCTGTGAGATATTGTGTTCATTATAATAGCTGTAATATGAAACAATTTTTTTATTATTTAAAATAGGTAAGCCTATGATTTTATTTTCTTTACACATTTCAATTGCTTTTTCTTTTGTAAACTCATCTTCATTTAAATAGATAAAGCTTTTATTAAAAATGCCTTCTATAGATGTTTCTAAAGAAGCATCTTTTAGTAAAGCTCTTCTTATATCTCCATCTGTTAATGTACCTAAAAAGTCAGTATTTTCATTGACAACTAAAATTATTTTCTCAGCAGTAGAGTCCAGAGTTTTTAACGCTTGTTTAATAGTTGTATTGTTTTTAATAAGGTTTTGGATATTGTTTTTCATGAATTTATTTCCTTTAATAACATAAAGCTTTCTGCATAATTTACTCCGGCACAAGCACCTCTAACTTTTGCTAATGCTTTGATTGTTTCAATACTTCTAGGAAAAGGATGTGGCGAAACTTCACTTTCATAAATAGCCATCGCGTTACATTTTTGCTCTATATAGTTACTAATATCAACAAATACATTCGGTACAAAAGCGTTTTCTTTTGTAGCTAAAGCAAAATCTGTTTCACTTAATGTTTCCATCATTAATATTTTCTTTATAAATGGATAGCGAAATACTTTTGTACAAGCATAAATTGCATCAAAGCAAATTCTATGATCTGAATGTACATCACTCTTAAATGGCAAATAAATAACAGTTGGTTTTACTTTGTTGATTATAGCTGAAATTCTTGAAATTAATTTGTTCATCGAGTATTGGTCACATTCTGTCGTCTTTAAATTAAGTTGATGAACAGAGTCAAATGAATATAAATTAGAGATAGTTATAATTTCTTTATTTCTTTTTTCTATGACTTCATCTGAGTATCCTTGATCTTTAAAAAGGTGCGTTGCAATTAACCAGTGAATTTTATCTCCATCATTTTTATGTTTTAATAAAGTACCTCCGCAACCTAATGTTTCATCATCGGGGTGGATAGCGAATACTAAAATATTTTTCATAAATAATCTCCTATTTTGGGAAGCGTTTCAAATTCATGTTTTAAAATTTCTATAGAATGTGTACCTGATTTTACAATAAATGTATTATTTTTTGAATTTACATCTAAAACTTTTCCTGGCTCAATATTTTTTTTGTTATTTTTAACCTCTTTAACTTTCCAAATTTTGATTTCTTTATTTAAAAGAACTATATGAGCACCGACATATGGTGTAGTTAGGCCTCTAACTAAATTATATATAATATCTGAATGCATCCGAAAGTCTATTTGGCCATCTCTCATTCCACGTTTTCGCCAATAATTTGATTTTGAATGGTTTTGAGGAATTCTATCAAAAGTTTTATTTTTTAATTTTGGTAAAAAATATGTTATTTGATTTAATGCTGTTTGGGTCACTTTCTCATATAATGAATCTGCATTGTCACTATATATAATGTGAATTTTTTCCTGAGATAAAATATCGCCAGAATCAGCCCCTTGGTCCATAAAAAAGAAAGTAGATGCAGTTTCTTTTAAACCTAGAACTAACGCCCATATTAGTGGATGCCTGCCTCTATTTTGTGGTAAAGCGGCAGGGTGATATCCTATGATACCTATTTTCGGAATATCTAAAAGATCTTTTTTGATTATTTCAGACCATCCAAAACAAAAAATAATATCTGGAGATTTTTCTTTAACCCAATTTAAAATATAAGAGTCATTGACTGATGTATTTGAAAAAATAAACGGGATATTATTTTTTTTACATAAAGGCGTTAGATCCTGAAAGTCTGCGTTAAACAGCGATTCTTTTTTTGTAATTACACCAACAATGTTTGCATTTAGCTTACATAATAATGCTAGCTTTTTGTAAGAAGATTTCACTGTGCCAATAAAAATTATTTTCATTTCAAATTATAAAATTTCTTTTTTATTATATTTTTTGAATTAATATTTATTTTTGAAATCAAGTTTATAATTTCGTCACATGTATTTGGTTTTTCATATGGATTCGATACGGATTGTAAATTTTTTTGAAATTCTTTCGAGTAAAGTTTTTGAATCGCAGTGTCGATATCTTTTTCTGTGGGGATACATTGTATAACACTTTTTGCTTGAATTCGTCCTTTTTGTCTATCTCCTATGTTAATAGTACCTATTTTAAATGAGGGAACTTCTATTATACCGCTAGAACTATTACCTATTACCCCATCAATAAACTGCAAACAACTAAAATAGTTTACTTGTCCAAGAGAAAATGACGCATAAGAATTTTTATTTTTACTTGTGAATGAGTCTATCATTTCGTTTATAACTCTTCCATTAGTATCAGCGTTGCTTTTTGTAAAAATTAATTGCGTTGATTTTAATTTAGATAAAGAGTTTAGTAAATTTTTAAATTGATTTTTTGCAGTATTATTTTCTAAAGTGACAGGATGAAATGTTATAAGAATGTTGTTTTTATTAAATAAAAAGCCTAGCTCTTTTTCTATTTGTTGCTTTGACAACAAACTTAAATGTTTTATATTGTCTACACCTAAACTACCAACATTAAAAACGCGTTGAGGATTTTCACCAAGTTGTACAACTCTTTTTTTATAATTTTCGGTTGATGTAAAATGATAATGACTCATTTTTGTTATAGAATGTCTAATGGGTTCGTCTATTAATCCTTCAGTAGCTTCTCCCCCATGAAGATGAATAATTGGAATTCTTGAAATCATTGCAGCAGATGCCGCAGAAAAAATTTCAAAACGATCTCCTAATAAAACGATTATATCTGGTTTTAATTCTTCAAATGCTTCTGCAAATGAAATTTGAGCTAATCCCATTGACTTTGAAATGCCAACAGATGTATCTGAAGAAAGTAAAATTTCAATTTTTTTATCAATTTTTAAATCATGAGACTCAATTTCTTTGTAGGTTAAGCCAAATTCGGTAGATAAATGCATACCCGTAGCAATTAATTGAAGATCTAAAGATTTATCAGAGTTAATTTTACTAATTAATCGAGATAAAATACCAAATTCAGCTCTAGTTCCTGTTACAACACAAATCTTTTTGTTCAAATTAAATTACCTTCTTCATAGTTTTTTTCGGCTTTTTTTCCAAGGATATTATCCCATTCTTTAGGAGATATCCCATTTGCTGGTCTTTTACAAATTAAATTATGGATAGTGAAAGTTTCTCCTTTTTGAATATTTTCTTTAGCTAAAATACTTTTTCTTACAATTTCAATATTTTTTTGTTCACTAAAAGATGGTTCTTTTACACCATTTCCTTTAGCCTTTTCCACAATTCTGATTTGATCGACCATAGCTTTTAATTCTTGTGGATCTAACGACGCTTTATGATCCGGGCCAAGCAATGATTTATCAAGAGTGAAATGCTTCTCTATGATAGTTGCTCCCATAGCAACAGCTGCAATTGGAATCGTTATCCCAGGTGTATGATCGGAATAACCAACAGGAACTTCAAATTTATTTTGTATTGTTGCCATAGCGTTTAAATTTACATCTTCAAAAGGACATGGGTACTCTGTTGTGCAATGTAGTAATGACAAGTTTGATTTATCTAGACCCGAATTAAGCAAAGTTGTAACTCCAAATTCGATATCATCCATTGTACACATTCCCGTAGAAAGTATAGTCGGTTTATTGATAGCCGCAATTTTTCTTAAATAAGGAACATGTAAGATTTCACCAGATGGAATTTTTAAAATAGGTAAATTTAAACGCTCTAAATAAGTTACACTATCACAATCAAAAGGAGATGATAAAAACAAAATCTCTTTTTGTTTGCAGTAATTTATTAATTCCATATGCATTTCATGAGTTAATTCTAATTTTTTTAGCATGTCAAATTGAGATTCATCTGAATTGGTAGTTTCTTTTTGATAAGTTGCTTTTTTAGCATTTTTTGTGGCTAATGTTTCTGATTTAAAAGTTTGAAATTTCACAGCTTCAGCACCTGCGCTTTTTGCAACATCTACTAATTGTTTGGCTAAAGACAATTCTCCATTGTGGTTTACTCCTGCTTCAGCAATAATAAATGTTTTATCCAATTTCAAATCTATCACCTACTTTAAATTTTCCTACATATTCATATTCAACAACTTTGACAAAAGTATCGGCTGTTTTAACTAAAAATCCAGACTCATCTTTAAATAAAATTGCTCCAATAATTCCTTTGTACACAGTGGAATTATTTATTTCTAGTACTTTATTGATTTTCATTTCTTTATTATTTAAAAAAGCTCTTGATTGTGGCCCAGGTGAGCAAATAGCCCTTACAAAATTATATAGTTGTCGACTAGTTTGATTCCAGTTAATATTTTCATCGCCAATAACTCTGGTTGAGCAATAAGAACCAATAGGGTCAATTTCATTTTGCTTTTTTATTGTAACTTTTCCTTGTTTTAATAAAGTTAAAGATTCAAAAAGGATATTTGCACATTCAACATGCGCAATTTTAAGTAATGATGCATAAGTATCATTATTAGATATACTAAAACATTTTTGAAGAATTATATCGCCTGTGTCTATTCCTTCATCAATAAAATGAACTGTAATTCCAAAATCCTTTTCATCATTTATTAAGACCCAGTTTAATATGTTTCTTCCTCGATAAAATGGCAGTTTACCTGCATGACAATTTATACATTTCAATGGAGGGAGGTTTATTATTCTTTTTTTGAAAATTTGATTAAAGGACATTGAAACAAACAAATCACAATTAAATATTTTTATTTTATTAATAAATTCATCAGAATTAATATCTTTATGTTTTAAGTAAGGTATATTATATTCTTCAGAAAATTGCTTTAAAATTTGATCATTTGTATCATACCTTACACAGATAAATTTAATTGTTAAGTCTTTATCTTTAATAATTTTTTGAAAAGCATTATGACTCCACGGCCCATCTGCAAAATAGCCTATGCTTAATTTCATATTATCACCGAACTAGGAATATTCACTAGAGTATCTGAAGCAATAGTTGAATTTGATAAATCATCACAATAAGCTTTTTTGTACATTGATAGTGTATTCATTAAACACCAACATGGCCTAGTCATTACATTAAGGTTATTGGACATATTTAAAAATGTATCACGGTTACTTTTATTTTTAAATGTCAGAGTATTCAACCAATAATTTGATTTACAAGATTCAGGCTCATCAAAAAATAAAAAACTGTTACTTATTAACTTGTTTTTATATGTTTGAGCTAACATTCTTTTAGATTTTATAAAGCCATCTAAAGTTTCCATTTGAGCACAACCTAAAGCAGCATTAAGATTCGGCAATCGATAATTATAGCCTATTTCATCATGAACATAGTCCCACTTATGAGGAGTTTTAGCCGTTGTTGTAATATGCTTAGCTTTTTTAGCTAATTCTTTATCGTTGGTGACAATCATTCCCCCCCCACCAGACGTAATGGTTTTATTGCCATTAAAACTAAATGTGCCAAATAAACCAAATGTACCCGTATGCTGGTTTTTGTAAGTACTTCCTAAAGATTCAGCGGCATCTTCAATTACGGGGATGTCAAACTTATCGCATAATGAAATTATTTGGTCAATTTTTGTAGGATGACCAAACGTATGCATCGGCAAGCACGCAGAGATAATTCGTTTTGTATGAATATTGATTAAGCCTTTGGTTGTTTTTTTTGTGGAATGTTTTAAGAAATATTCTAATTTTTCTGGGCAGAGCCCAAGTGTTTCTTTATTTATATCTACAAACGTTGGGAATGCGTTACAATAAGAAACAGCATTACTTGTGGCTACAAACGTTAGAGGTTGCGTAATTACTTCTGTATTGTCAGAAACACCAGATAGTAATAACGAGATGTGTATTGCTGCGGTGCCGTTAACTGTTGCAATAGCGTATTTTGCCCCTGTGTAATCAGCGACCATTTTTTCAAATTGATCAACATACTTGCCTACAGAAGATACAAAAGTTGAATCAATACAATCAAGAACATATTTTTTCTCATTTCCATTAAAACGTGGTTCATGTAGCGGAATAAATTCCTCTGTTTTATATTGGTCTTTAATTATTTTAATAATATTTTCAAATTCACATTTTTGCATCTAAATATTTTCCTGTTTCTTTATGTTGAAAATCTGGGATTAATGTAAAGAATTCATTTAAAATATCTTGTTTCGACCATGAAGTGCTTTTTTTGAGAGATTGAATTGTTTTTTCAAAGTGGTTTAATTTCTCAGAATCAAATTCAAGTTTATTTTTAATAATTCCTAAATTTGTAAATCTCTCCATATCTAATAGTTCTTGGTCAGTGAAAAATTCTTCAAAATCTTTTTCACCTGTGGTATCACTTTTAGTAAATAAACATGGCCATTTTTTTTGTTGAGGCAAAGAGTGAATAAGTTCACGAGCTTCATTTTCTGATTCACATAAAAACGGCTCATACCCTAAGTTTCTTAGATATTTAACAGCAATATCAGCGAATGAAATAAGATGAAGTTCTTCACTAAGTTTAGGAAAGAAGATGTCTCTGTTTTCGCCAAAAACACAAGACATCAAGCATAGTTCTCCACTTTCTTGTGGTGTAACAAAATAGCGTTTAATATCGTTTGGAGCAACAATCGGTTGTCGTTTTTGGATCCGTTGGTTAAACCCATGAAGTAATGAACCATCGCTGAAGGCTACATTTGCAAATCGAGCCATCGATATAGAAATACGATTAGATTGTTGCATGGCAAACATTTCCATAATGCGTTTGCTTGCACCCATCATATTTACTGGGTTTGCAGCTTTATCTGTAGATACACAAAAATATTTTTTTGTTTTATTTTCAATGGATTGTTGAATCGTTTTGTTTGTATTAAAAATATTAGTGTTAATTAATCTCATTAAGGTAAAAGGATCTTTTTCACTTCTAACATGTTTTAATGCAGATAAATTGAGGACGTAATCATATTTTCCAAAGTTGGAAATGAAAGCATCATATTCTAATGATCCAATATCTAAAGAAAACGTTTTAAAAACTCCATCAATGTACCCATAGCTACTTCTAATATCACGAACTAATTCAACCATATTATTTTCAGAAATATCTACAACATGAAGTGTTTTAGGATTTCGTTTGAAAATTTCTTTTGTAACAGATTGCCCTATTGAGCCAGCGCCTCCAATAACAAGAAAAGAAGAACTAGATATAATGTCTTTTAATAAATATTCATAATTCGAAATATCTTCTGAAAATAATTCTTTTGAACGATTGATTAATTTGATATCAAAAAGCATTATTCTTTTGAAGAGAAATGATATTTGAAAAGTACAAAAGTAAAGGAAAAGAATAGCCCAACAAGAAAGCTGAATACAATATTTAATTTTAAATTTGGCTTGAAAAACCCTAATGGTTTGTTAGGGGGGTCTATTAACGTCAGTATATTTTTTGAAACACTGAATTCCAAATTTTCATTAAATTTAGTAATTTGATCAATGTAGTCTTGCAAAACGGATTGAGCTAAATGTTTGTTTGAATTAAAGTAAGACAATTTGAAAAGCCCATCTTTAGTATAAACAAAAGAAAAATTTCGATGTAATTTCAAAGTATTAATTAGATAATTTGAAATTAATATTTCATCATCTGTAATTTTATTTTCTAAGATGGCCTTATCAATTTTATTTTTAAAAAAGGTTAAATAATTTTTGCTAACTTCTATTTGGATTAAGTTACTTTTCAGTACATTTTTAATCAAAGACTCAATATTTGAGTTAGATTGAATTCCGATTAAAGAGGTATAAGAAGCGAGTGGGTTTTTATTCTGGTTTGGTGATGAAATAAAAAAACTAGATGTAGATTTATATTGTTTTGGAGATACATAAAAATAAACGATAGACATTGAAATACAAAATAAAGTTATAGATAATATTAAAAGTTTACTATCCCAAATTATTTTGAATAATTTAATAAGGTCCAATTCATCATTTGAGGAATGTGTATTCATTTGGAATATTATATAATAAAACCTATTGTTTTGTTAACATATTTAATAATGATTCAAAATTGAAATGGTGACATTTTCTATTTTATTAAAGTCAATTATGGCCAAATAATTAATATGCATGCCGTTTATTTTGACACGTTAACTTTAAGTTTATACCAGCCTTAATGATATTAAAAATATGCGTTTAGAGTGGATATCATGTGAGTCGTATAGTTTTAGTACCCATCCTTTCATATTAAGAATTTTACTCAACTAAATTCAGATAAACATAAGCTAATAATACTGAATCTAATTAATACAAAGTTTTTATTTTTTGAAAAGGAATTTGGTTACTACGTCAAATGACTGCAGTTTTTTATCATTGTGTAAAACTAGAATAGTTGTATCTCTGGGGGTTATATAAATTAGTAAACATAAATATTAATTTTTTTGAACATGAAAGCATTCTTATTACCTACTTTTATATTTAAATAACAAAACATATTTTCTAATAATTTAACTGCATTAGCAAATTTAGTAGAAAACGGAGTAGTAATCAGCTTAATCGCTTTTTATTTATTTTAAAATATTAAGAACGGTTTATGCTTTATTTTAATTAAAACAAGATTGGCTAGGAAAGAAAACTCTTAAAAAGTCCAAGTACCTAATACTAGATAAGTTAATTATAAGTTTAACTAAATTTTGAAAAAGAATATGAAACAACAAAGTTTGGTAGATATGATTGATTCATTAGTAGAGGTAGTTTTAACTGTATTTTTCCAAATTAAGTAATATTAAATTCTAAATCTGTATGCAATCAAGAATAACATAAGCTATTAACATGAATTTGAATAAACTTAGATTCTATTTTTTAAACCTAAATAATAATGGTATAAATTTAAAATTTAAGCTAAGAAAAGTATTTAAGGGTTAAAATTAATCCTTCTTCAACGGAAATCTTATTTTCATATCTTAAAATTTGTTTTGAAAGACTAATATCAGCTAAACTATCTTTAACATCACCAGGGCGTACAGACTTATAATCAGGTTTGATATTTAATTTTAGTAAATCATTCAAATATTTAACTAGTAAATTTATACTAATAGTTTGACCATTTCCAATATTAAATGAGCGACCAAAAGCTTTATTAGAAGCATTTAAGAAGCTACTAATATTTGCTTGAACAACATTATCAATATAAGTGAAATCACGAGTTTGATTGCCATCACCAAATATAATTGGCGATTTTTTTTGAAGTAACAAAGAAATAAATTTAGGAATGACAGCTGCATATTGTGAATGAGGGTTTTGTCTGGGACCAAAAACATTAAAATATCTGAGACCTATAGTTGGTAATCCATAAACATCATTAAATAACTTTGCATAACATTCATTAGTATATTTTGTAAGCGCATAGGGTGATTTTGGGTTTGGCATCATTTCTTCCTTTTTAGGAAGCGTAGGCGTATCTCCATATACTGATGAGGAAGATGCATAAATAAACCTCTTAACTTGTTGGTCTCGAGCAGCTATAAGTAAATTTAAAGTTCCTGTAATATTATTATCATTATATAACGATGGTTCTTTGAGAGATCGAGGAACAGATCCCAAGGCGGCTTGATGAGATACATAATCAATATTAGAGCATGCCCGATGACAAAGCTTTTGATCTCTAATATCCCCTTCAATGAAAGTGAAGTTATATTTATATTTATGGTCACTGATAAACGATAAATTTTCGTTTGTACTAGACGAAAAGTTATCTAAACCTGTAACAAGATATCCTTTATTTAATAGAGCATTAACTAAATGAGATCCAATAAACCCCGAAGCTCCAGTTACTAAAAAACGATACAAAATATCTCCTAATTGATTTTATTTTATATTTTTATTATATGATCTTTAGATATGCCTTTAGTCATATTACGAGTATCAATAATTAACTTAGAATGATTAATTATTAAATCCTTATCAAGATAATCATGATTCGTAACAATCACACAACAGTCATAACGACTTAAACTTGATTGATCTAAAGACACACTTTTAAATGATTGTTTAGCTAACTCTAAAGAATCATTAAACTTATCATGATAATCAATATTAGCACCTAAGCTTAATAACTCCTGAATAATATCCAATGCAGGAGACTCTCTCATATCATCGATATTAGGTTTATAAGCAATCCCAATAATTAAAATCTTAGAACCGTTAACACTTTTTTCATGTTGATTTAGTCCATGAATAACTTTATTAACAACATGATGAGGCATCGAACTATTAATATCACTGGCTAAATTAATAAATCTAGCATCATAATTTAATGTTTTTAATTTCCAAGATAAATAAAATGGATCAATTGGAATACAATGTCCGCCTAATCCTGGTCCTGGATAAAAAGGCATAAAGCCAAAGGGTTTGGTCGCTGCCGCTTCAATAACTTCCCACACATCGACATCTAATTTATCACACATTAAAGCAAGTTCATTCGCAAGACCAATATTGATAGATCGAAACGTATTTTCTAATAACTTCACCATTTCAGCTGCTTTTGTAGAAGAAACAGGGATAACTTGATCAATAGCTTGAGAATATAATAGTTCAGAAACTTGAGTACATGCTTCAGTAACGCCGCCAATAACTTTAGGTGTATTTTTTATTTTATAGGTTTCATTACCTGGATCGACTCGTTCAGGAGAGAATGCAAGAAATATATCCGTTCCAATAGTAAACTCAGATAGCTCAGGAACAATAATTTCTTCTGTAGTACCTGGGTAGGTTGTACTTTCTAATACAATAAGTTGTCCTTTTTTGGCATATTGTTTAATGGTTTGAATAGAATTAACAACATAAGAAAGGTCGGGATCTTTTGTTTTACTGAGTGGCGTTGGTACACAAATAATAAGGACATCCATCGTTCTTATATTAGAAAAATCAGTCGTAGCACGAAACAGTTTTTGGTCTACACAGTCGGCCACTTCTTGATCGGATATATCAGGAATATACGATTTTTGTTGATTAATTAAACTAGCTTTTTGGGCATTTTTTTCAAAGCCCGTAACATTAAATCCATTTTTTGAAAATTCGATACCTAATGGTAAACCGACATAACCTAAACCAATAATCCCAATATGTAATGTTTTTGTTTCAATTTTTTCTTTAAACAATGTTATATTCATTTGATTTTCATCTTGCCCTTTAAAATTAATTGTTGTTGATTCTGTATTCATAATAACATCCTTATTGTAAGAGTTGGAGAAGTTTTAACCCCTTTTAAGTTTTATAATAATATCAAACCATTTAAGATATAACAAAATTAAAAGTATTAATATTGATTACCAATAACATAAGATTTAAAACCTAAACAATCTAAATTCTCTTTTGAATAAAGACCTCTAAAGTCAAAAAAGTAAGCCTGTTTCATTAAAGTTTTTACTTTTTTGAGGTCTAAATTCTTAAATAAATTCCATTCTGTTAAAATAACCACAGCATCACTGTTTTGAACCGCGTCATAAGAGTTATCTGCATATTCAATAGTATCTCCCAAAATCAATGTCGTATTTGGCATACCCTTAGGGTCAAAAACTTTTATTTTGCATTGACGATCTAATAGCTGTTGAATTAAAAACAAAGACGACGATTCACGAACGTCATCTGTATTAGCTTTAAACGTTAGGCCTAAAATACTAATGGTTAAGCCTTGATAACCGTTTGGAAAAAAAGCATCTAAGTATTTGATTAATTTTTCTTTTTGTTTTTTATTAACAGATAAAACAGAATCTAACGTATCAAATTGATAATGATGTTTAAGTGACTGATTGCGTAATGATAATGTATCTTTAGGAAAACAAGATCCCCCAAACCCTGGCCCTGGCATTAAAAAGTGTGGACCAATACGTTTATCCGATCCTAATATTTTAGATACATCTTTTATATTACCCCCTACATGCTCGCATAAGTTGGATATTTCATTGATAAAAGATACTTTGATAGATAGAAAAGTATTGGCCGCATATTTAGCTAATTCGGCCGTTTCAAATGATGTTAAAAAAATAGGCGGAATATCTTTCATCGACATATACAGTTGTTTAAGACTGTCTTTTGAATCATCATTATTTCCACCGATAACAATACGGTCAGCATTAAAAAAGTCATGTAAAGCAGATCCTTCACGTAAAAACTCAGGATTGGATATCACATTAAGAACATCTTTAAGACCATAATCCTTAATAAGGTCTACCAGTTGTTGATTAAAACCAATAGGTACAGTGCTTTTAATAACAATGATTGATTTTTGACTACATTGAGACTGTTTATACCAATTAAGAATATCGGTTACAACAGCTATGGCATCATTAACATAAGTATCCCCATTTTCAAGTGTCGGTGTCCCAACAGCAACAAAAATAAATTCAGAATGTAAACAATCCGAAAGTTCTGAAAAAAAAGAAATACGATTAAGTTGTGTTAAATCTTGTAGTTTTTCTTGAAGGCCTGGCTCAAAAAAAGGAGAATACCCTTGTTTTAATTGGTCTATTTTAGATTGGTTTTTATCAACAAATTTAACTTGGTTACCTAAATCGGCTAAACATACTCCCGTTACTAAGCCAACATATCCGGTCCCAATAACTGTAATCGATTTCATAATTTAAAACAAAACTGAAACGTTTTCATTATCTATCTAATAAGATTAAACACATTCATAATAGAAACAACTTCAAAGATAACTTTGATAACATCTTTGGTTTCTTTCCAAACATTAAGTTTAACTTTAACTTCTTCTGGAATATATATTGTATCCCCTTTTTGAATATTAACGTTATTCTTAGCAATTTGGCCATTCGATTTAAACACATAAAACGTATCTTTGATACTAAATTCTGACAAACCACCTGCTTTTTTAATATAGTAGTTAAGCCCTTTACCGTTAACATAGCGAAGGGATGTGGGGTAGCTAACGCCCCCGACGATTTGAATAGAGTCTGGAACCGTTGGTACTGTAAGTGTATCGCCATCCTCTAAATTAAATTCAATAGTATCATTAAGAATCTCATTTAAATCAATAACCACTCGGCCATCACTAGATTCTATTTTTGTTTGAAGGAATGAAATCGCTTGTTGATAGGCTTGTTTGTTACCTTCATTTAAATTTTCTAAACGTCTCTGATCATAAATTAAACGTTTTTGCTCTTCATCTACAATTCGTTTGTTTCCTTGTTCTTCGGCTACTTTGACACTTTGTCTTGTAAATACAGCACCAGTAATAAAGGCATTATCTGATAAACCACCCGCTCGCTTAATAACCGAATTTAATGTTTCATTTTCTCGAAAAAAGTAGGTGCCTGGCTGTTTGAATGCGCCAGATAATTGAATCTGCCGTTTCTCAACTAAGAATTTGTTTTCTTGGACCATAATAAGATCATTCGGATGTAAATATAAATTTTCGTCAGAGTCAGGGTTTGCTATGATTTCAGATAAAGAAACCGTAATAATCGACTCTCCTAAACTAGATTGTCGGTAAACTTCACAGGCCGATAATTCGGCCGTAGCATCTAGCTGAGATAATTCAATGACATCTGAGACTTTCATATTCGCTAATAATTTATATTTTCCTGGCTTGATAACACTTCCTTTAACAGTAACAAAGCCATATTGATTCTCTTCGACATTAACAATATCCCATTTTTTTAATGTAAACGATTTCGCACGATCTTGACTAACTAATAACAATTCTCGTTGGGTATGGGTAAGATAACGATAGACTTGGATATCCCTGTTTAATGAAATTTCTTTTAAATCTTGTGCTTTTGAAAGAAGCTGATCTAATGTCATTCCTTTCTTAAATTGATAGGAGCCTGGCCGATTGACAGATCCTTTAACAGTAACCACATTGTCTTTTTCATTTAATATAGGAAGAACATGAATTCGATCGCCATCTTTAATCAAAAACCGTTTCGCTATTTTTTTGAATTCAGCTTGTTTACTAGATACATTAATAACTTCTACTTTTTTACCATTAGAAAGTCGCTCAACTTGGATTAGGGAAGGATAACTAGACGCGTGAAAGCCTCCTGAAAGCTGAATAGCTGATAATAATGATACTTTATGTTTAAGTTCATAAATGGCAGGCCGCTTAACAAGACCCTTAATCTGACAAACAGGGCCAATAGCAGGAACAAAAATAGTGTCATAAGCACGAAGCTGGATATCTTGCGATTGGTCACCTTTTAATAAATAATCGTATAAATCGACAGTTTTAAACGTTTTTCCTTTACGCTTAAGTTGAATATTTCGTAAAGAACCAGTTTTAGAAGGCCCGCCAGCTTCATGGATAGCCGTAAATAATGTTGATAACGATGATACATTATAAGATCCTGGTTGGTTAACATCCCCTAAAATAAATACTTTAATCGATCGTAGTTGGCTAATGGAAACACTAGTTTCTATGTTAACGAACTTTTTATCTAAATGTTTTCGGATAATATTATTAACTTGGCCAAACCGAACACCATTGAGCGGGATATGACCCAGTTGAGGGATAAAGATTCGTCCTCGTTTGTCTACAGTAACCATAAACGTCTCGGTAAGTTTACCCCAAATATTAATGACTAAAGAGTCGCCAGGTCCAATTATATAGTCGTCTGCGACAGGGATATTAAAATCAGTAGATTCATCTTGACTGGAACTAAAAAAGTCATAGCCAAACTGTTTAGCCTTTTGGATAAGAGGTGAAACAAACGAATCAGATTTTTTTGTTGTAAACGGTTCATCATAATAAATCTGAAAAAGATTTGTTTTGGTATCTAAGGATTCGGTGGTTGAAAAAATGGTCTCAATTTGAGATGTATCCGAAGGATCCTTTGTATCTATATCTTTTTGATTAATTTCTTTTTTTTTGTTTGTTTCTTTTTTTGTGGTTGTTTTAGATAAAAGTTGTTGCGCGTCTCCTGGCGAAATAGAATTTAATATATTTGGGTTACTTTGAATAATCGCTTGTGCCTTTGATTGCTGTTGAGGGGTTAAGTTAGCTGGAATATTAGCGAAACAAGTAGAATAAATAACAAATAAATGAACTATAAATAATAAAAAAATACGATACATGGACCCATTCCTTTCAAAATAAAAAATAAAACTAACTTAAATTTTAGACTGAATTACTAAATAATACTAGTTTCTAAGTACAAAAATTTATCATTTAACACCAAAATTATTATCAAAATTAAAATATTTTCAAATAATTTATTCCCATTTTTAAAATTCGATGAATCTTAGTAGTCTTTAATAAATATGAGAGAGTTATAAGAGGGTGCTCTAATTAATGACATATTAGGTGAAACATATCAGAAAAAAATTCTATTAGATTTTTGTTAAATAAAGAAAAAATAATACCAAGAAAGCATAAAAGAAAATAAAGAAAAAAAATTTCTTTACAATCAATTATTCAATTTCATATAATAACTTATGAAAAGCTCTCGGAGACCCCCCCCCCTATTCGAGGGCTTTTCCTTGAAATATAGTTGAAAAATTTAAGAATGTATTTTTTACATAATATTACCCTTTGCAATTGTTGGTTTCAAATATAGATAGATATAGCTCATTAAAGTCTTTCGTAAACGTCGTTTAAAATATTGTCCAATAAAGGGAACTTTAGAGAATGTTTCAATCATCCAGTGATGATCACGCTGTTTATGTTGTTGAAAGCTACCAATTAAAATAGATTCGTTGTTAGCTACATTAAACGATGTATTTAATGATCGGTTAGCAACCACTGGATATTGAGATGATCCAATATCTTTCCACATATTTACATTATCAATCGATGACTTTAATTGGATAGCAATATAGTTTTGAGTACTAATAGTGGGTGTGATATCAATCGAAATTCCAGTTTGAATTTGTTTGAACGAGGTTGATGTAACGGTTTGGTTAGTATGGGATGTAATATAAGGGAATTGATTGCCAATAGAAAGTGATGCCGGCTGATTGTGTTGAGCTAAAATCATCGGAGTAGCTACTATTTTAACGGTTGCCATTGTACATAGTGGACCTAATAATCTTTCAAATTCGTCTTGAGAAAAACTTGTAAAAGATTGTCTTAAAAGTTTCGAGCTTGTTTTGAATTGATCGATTACGGACGGTTGATTCCTTGAGTAATCAAAAGTGACTTCAATTATTTTGAACTCTAATTGAATCGTCTTGATAGGTTTATCTAACATGCTGACTGTTTTTAAAATATCACGCTTTAATTGAGACGGTGATTTAATACAAAGCTGATTATAATTTGCATGTTTTTTAACTAATATATTGGTATAAAGCGATGTTAAGATCGTTTGGATATGCTCAATGTCAGCATAAAGAATGGTTAAAAAAAACACGGATTCAGATTGTGATTTAGCATTGTTAACAGTAGAAATTTTATGATTAAAAAAATCAGCATCAAATGCATTACTATACTGCATAATAGTATTGGCATTGAGAGTAGAAAATAAGAAGGTAATTAATATTATAATAATTAGGTGATTCATAATAAATAAGGAGTTCTTTGAAATACTACATGACAATTTAAATTAGTTATATCCAGTTCCACAGATTTAATAGCTAATTCAGCGGAATGTAAGGCATCCATCAAAATGTCGAAAAAGACGGCAGTATCTTGATGTGGGATTGTAAACTGATAATGTAAAGGAGATACGGTTTGGAACGTGAGATCTTTAACTTTAATTAAGAAAGTCTTATTAGAGGATATAGACTTTAATTTAGGAGATAGCCTCATTGTCTTATGGAAAGTATCTGCAAGACGTTGTTGATGGGTATTTTGTTGGTTTAGGCAATAAAACATATAGCCCAAAAATAATAAGCAAAAACAAAAGAATAACGTGAATAATCGCTTGTTAAGTTTAGGTTTGCAAATTAAAGTCATAAAAAATGTATCCCCCTGTTGGTTTGACGGTGTTAACTGTTAATGTATAAGGGTTAAGTTCTAACCATTCTAAAATACTTTGTTTAAATAAAGTCAAGTTTTCAACTAAGCAAAAACCTTGAAACATAATATTGGTTTTAGAAAGAGAAAGTGACTGAATAATAACAGGTTGTGTTTTTAAAAACTCGTAAAAAGATAATAACTCTGTATTAGCTGTTTTTGAAATATCAATCGTATTAGCAAGTTTTATATGAAATGTTTTTATAGTTTGTTCCACACGTTGATTTTGATTTACTTGACGTTGATTTGAGTAATAATACAAAAAATATCCAGATTGAAATGAAAAGACTAACAGGAATAGTATTGTGATAGCATAGTGAATTGAAAATTGAGATAAATGATATTTAATTCTTTCTATTAAAGATTGAGTATATATATGACGTAAATGATATCCGTATTGTTTGAATAAATCTCGTAATGTTTGAGTAATGGATTGAAGCTCAACTTTAGAAAATTGATTCGCTAATGAAGAATCAATGGTAATGGAGTAGCTGTATTGCGATTGAAGCGAGTTAAAGAAAATAGCATGCGATGAAGTATCGTTTAAAAGTGTAAATAACGATAGATCCAGTAGTTGATGGGTGTTTATAGATGATATTGTAAATGTGATATTTTTTGATCTCATGTAAATAATATTTTATAAATTAAAAAGTATTACGTCAATAAAAATAATTTAATGTAAATTCTTTCTTTTTATGAACTATTAATAATTGATAGTCGTGATGCAGTTTTGATTTAAGGGATAGCGTTAATTGGAAGGTTTTCATAAATTAAATATATAATGATAGTATAATAAAGATTTGAACCTTATTATTTGATGAAAGAAACGAGACATATAAGATAATGCAATGGGTAAAGCAATTTTTTAATTTTGATTTTTTAGAAATTTTAGATCGAAACGAAAAAAAAGTGTTTTGGTTAATCATAATACTAATGAGTGTTTTTTCATTGGTAGAGGCGTTCACTTATACACTAATAGTACCTTACATTAATGTTATTATAGATCCAGACCGTATTTATTCGATTGCTAAATTACAACCCATTTTAAAATGGCTAAATTTAACTGAGTCTAAGCAGTTAGTAATCCTTATTTCAATCATTTTTTTAGGTATGTATTCCATTAAGTCAGGATTACAATTAATAACTAATTATTTTATTGCTAAATTTCCCCAAACAATTTCGCAACATAGAATGGCGTTTATGTATTCTAAATACTTAAAGATGAACTACAGATCGTATTTAGAAAAAAATACAAAAGAGATGGTAAAGGTATTAACTCAAAACGTTTATCAAGTCGGAGTTTTAATACAATCGTCGTTATTTTTTATATCATATCTCATTACATGTATAGGTTTAGTCTTGATTCTTATAAATAAGTCGTTAATAACCACCGTGATTATTATGATCTTTTTTGTTTTATCTGGTTCCGTTGTTCATTTATCTATTAAAAATCGTCAAAAAAAAGCCGGTGTTGATCTAGATAAATCTTATAATACAGTTTATAAAATAACATCAGACTCGTTAACGTTAATTAAAGATATTCGATTATATAAAAAAACAGAGTATTTTATTGATAAGGTAGCAGCTGTTGTTAAAAATGTCTGTGGTGCCTATAAGGTTAACGCATTCTTATCGGGTTTGCCAGGAGTTTTACTAGAATATTTAGTAATCATATTTTTGGTTTTATTTAGTTTAATATTTATATTAAAAGGGATTGATATAAAGTCGTATGGAACCTTATTTATTTTTTATGCGGTAGTTGGGAGACGTTTATTAAGCTGTTTAGGGCAGGTGATATCGGCCAAGAATACAATTAATTTTTGTAAAGCATCATATGAAACGTATAAGTCAGAGCTTCAATATATTGAATCAGAAAAGTTTGAAATAACAGAAAATATAGCAGAAAAAGATTTTAATTCCATGTCATTACAAAATATTTCATTTAGCTATAAACCAAAGTTACCTATATTAAAAAATATTTCGCTTGATATTAAAAAAGATGAACTCATTGCGTTTGTAGGAACATCAGGGTCGGGGAAAACAACATTGGTGGATGTTATTGGATCATTCTTAAAGCCGAGTTCAGGGGAGTTTTTAGTTAATGGTCAAAAAAAAGAGTCATTGTCTTCGATACGTCATAAAATGGGTTACGTTCCGCAACAAATGTTAATTTTAGATGATTCATTTAAGAATAATATTGCATTAGGGTGTGATTCTATTGATCAAAATCGATTAAATCAGGCCATAAAATTAGCCCATTTAGATGAGTTGATCAATGAACTAGATCAAGGGGTAGATACAATTTTAGGTGATCGAGGTATTCAGTTGTCGGGAGGGCAGCGACAACGGGTGGCTATTGCTCGTGCATTATATGTTCAACCGGAAATTTTATTATTTGATGAAGCGACATCGGCATTAGATGCTAAGTCGGAAAAAGTTATTACGAATAGTATTCTTAATTTAAGAGGAAAGATGACAGTTATTGCGGTAGCTCATCGTTTAAGTACGATTAAGGGATTTGATAAAATATTTGTGTTAGAAAATGGTCAGATTGTTAATGCCGGTACACACCAAGAGTTAATCAAGTCTTGCTCAACATATAATAAGATGGTAACTTTGGGCGCGTTAGATTAGATTTAAATATTATAAAACGATAATTTTTCTAATTTAGGTTATTTTTTGATATGATATTAGAATGCAAAATTCTAAAATAAACCATTCAAATGTACTTGTTATTGGAGGCGCTGGCTTAATTGGCTCACACTTAGTAGATGAATTACTATTAACTGATGTTAAAAAAATAGTTATATTTGATAATTTTACAAGAGGAACCTATACAAATCTTAAAGCAGCTTTATTAGATTCTAGAGTATCGGTTTTTGATTTGGGTGGAGATATTTTGCATGTGGATATTTTAAATGAAGCATTTAAGGATATTGATTATGTATTTCATTTGTCAGCACTATGGCTATTACATTGTCATGATTTTCCAAGAAGTGCGTTTCATGTCAACATAGAAGGTACGTTTAATGTTCTGGAGGCATGTGTTAAACATAATATTAAAAAATTAATTTATTCATCATCGGCTTCTGTATATGGTGATGCTATTGAGACGCCTATGACGGAGGATCATCCCTATAACAATAAAACATTTTATGGTGCAACAAAAATTGCAGGAGAGCATATGTGTAGAGCATATCATCATCGATATGGACTCGACTACGTTGGCTTAAGGTACATGAATGTCTATGGTTCTAGACAGGATTATAAGGGTACATATATTGCTGTTATTATGAAAATTTTAGATCGACTGGATCAAGGGCTTCCTCCCGTTATATATGGAGATGGGTCTCAGTGTTATGATTTTATTTACGTTTCAGATGTTGCAAAAGCTAATATTTGCGCCCTGAATTCGGATGCTACTGATGCAAATTATAATGTAGGAAGTGGCATAAAAACATCGATAAAAGAATTAGTAGAAATGATTTTAAAATTAAAGAAAAGTGATATTCAAATTGTTTATGAACCACAAGGGCAAACTTTTGTTACTCATCGTGTTGGTGATCCTAATCTTGCAGAAAAGGAAATGGGATTTAAACATAGTATAAATCTAGAAGAAGGTCTTACTAAATTAATTGAGTGGCGTGATAAACATAAATTAGAAGTCGGTAATCAAACGCTAGCAACTATTTAAGCATATGTCTACTTCTTCTATTAAAAAAATGATTCAAATTTCAGAACCGGTTATTGGAGAGCAAGAATGCTTAGCTGTTCAAGAAACATTAAAATCTGGTTGGACAACTCAAGGGCCTAAAGTAAGAGAATTTGAAAGAAACTTTGCTAATATTCATCAGTCAAAATCAGCGATTGCATCAACAAGTTGTACAACAGCGTTACATTTAATTTTAAAGGCATTAAACATTAAAGAAGGTGATGAAGTTATTGTCCCTGCGTTTACCTGGGTTTCAACAGCTAATGTTGTTGAACATTGTTTGGCAGTACCTATTTTTGTAGATATTGATATTAACACGTTTAATATTGATCCAAAACAATTAAAAGAAAAAATATCATCTAAAACAAAAGCAATTATAGCGGTACATTTATTTGGACTATGTGCGGATATTAAAGCAATTAAAAAAATTGCAAACAATATTCCCATTATTGAAGATGCGGCATGTGCGGCAGGTAGTTTTTCTCCAGAGGGAATGGCAGGGTCTTTAGGAATTGCAGGGGCATTTTCGTTTCATCCTCGAAAAATTATTTCAACAGGGGAAGGCGGCATAATAACGACGAATAAACAAGAACTTGCGGATAAAATAGATGTTTTACGAAATCATGGAGCTAGTTTATCAGAGGAAAAGCGACACCATAGTAGTCAGCCATTTATTCTTCCAGATTTTAATGTGTGTGGGTTTAATTATCGAATGACAGATATCCAGGCATCAGTAGGTATTATTCAGTTAGAAAAATTAAAAGAATTTATTGATTTTCGCCAATACTGGGCAGCCTTTTATCAAGAACAATTGTCGGATATAAAGTGGTTAAAGCTCCCTGAGATACCAAAGGGGTATGGAATGAACTGGCAATCATTTGTTTGTGTATTTAATAAAAGTAAACACTTTAGAACGCGTAATGAGATCATGCTTCAATTACAAGAGAAAGGTATTAGTACAAGGCCAGGCACCCATGCTGTTCATTTATTGGGATATTATCAATCAAAATACCAGTTTAAAGATAATGACTTTCCTGCGGCAAACTTAGCTGATCAACAAACGCTTGCAATCCCACTGCATAATAAAATGACAGAAGAAGATTTTAAATACATTGTCGATATCATTAAGGGCTTATAATGTGTGGCGTTGTTGGGGTTGTTGATCAAAAAGGAAATCAAGTTAAACCCGCTGTCATTGAAGCAATGATTAATAACATCAGACATAGAGGCCCCGATAATCAAGAAGTTATTATTGATAAAAATATTGGAATAGCACATTGTCGGCTTTCGATTATTGATTTATCAGATTTGGCAAATCAACCCATGGTAAGCCAGAATAAACGATTTATAATTTCTTATAATGGAGAGGTCTATAATTTTAAACAAATACGATCCGAATTACAGCGGTTAGGGAGACGATTTATATCTAATTCTGATGCTGAAGTTGTTTTGCAATCATATGAAGAATGGGGGATTCGCTGTTTAACTAAATTTAACGGTATGTTTGCATTTATAATTTGGGATAAGCAAAATAATCAGTTTTTTATAGCGAGAGATCGATATGGGATTAAGCCGTTATATTATGCAACATTTGATAATGTATTTATGGTAGCTTCTGAGCAAAAGGCATTTGCCAAACATCCTAAGTTTAAATCAGAGTTGGACTATGAAGCATTATTAGAATATTTTACGTTTCAAAATATTTTTACAAATAAAACATTTAATACACGTATAAAATTGTTTCCTCCAGGGCATTATGGTGTTATTTCGACTATAAACAAGCAAAGTTCATTACAATTAACACAGTATTGGGATTTTCATTTTGAAGAGCCAAGTGACCCCGCATCAGAAGCTGAGTATATTGAGGAATTGGACCGCCTATTCAAGCAAGCAGTAGAACGTCAAATGGTTAGTGATGTTGAAATAGGCTCTTATTTGAGTGGCGGGATGGATTCAGGGGCTATTACAGCGTTAGCTGCAAAGCAAAATCCTTATATTAAAACATTTACGTGTGGGTTTGATTTGAATTCTGCTCAAGGATTGGAATTAGGGTTTGATGAACGTGAAAAAGCAGAGTATATGTCTTATTTATTTCAGACAGAACATTATGAAATTGTGTTAAAAGCAGGGGATATGGAACGATGTTTATCTCAATTAGCTTATCATTTAGAAGAGCCTCGAGTAGGTCAATGTTATCCTAATTTTTATGCATCTAAGTTGGCGTCTAAATTTGTGAAGGTTGTGTTGTCTGGGGCAGGTGGTGACGAATTATTTGGAGGATACCCATGGCGTTATTATCGTGCGGTTGTGAATGATGATTTTGAACATTATATTGATAAGTATTATATTTTTTGGCAGCGATTAATATCAAATAAAGATATCAAAAAGGTATTTTCTCCGGTTTGGGATAAGGTAGGTCATGTTTGGACTCGCGATATTTTTAGAGACGTATTTAAAACACATGCCGAACAATTTACAAGGCCTGAAGATTATGTAAATCATTCGTTGTATTTTGAAGCGAAGACTTTTTTGCAAGGATTGTTGATTGTAGAAGATAAAATGAGTATGGCACATAGTTTGGAAACACGGGTACCGTTTTTGGATAATGATTTGGTGGACTTTGCGATGAAGTTACCTGTTAAGCTGAAATTGGGGAATTTGTCTAAGGTTGTTAGAATTAATGAGAATGAGCCGGGCTCTAAGACTAAAAAGTATTTTAACAAAACTAAGGATGGGAAGTTGATTTTGCGAAAAGCAATGCAGGCTTATATTCCTGAATCAGTGACAAAAATAGAAAAACAGGGGTTTTCTGCGCCAGACCAGAGTTGGTTTAAAAAGGATAGTTATAAATTTATTGAGAAATTATTATTAGATAAAAACTCAAAGATATATGATGTTTTTGATTATGAGAGTATAAAAAGCTTAGTGGATTCTCATCTAGCAGGTGAGGAAAATCGGCGGTTGTTGATTTGGGGGTTGTTAAATGTGAATGAAATTTTAAATAATACATTTATATTGTTAAATGAAAAAAAAATGGTAGCAAATTATGATTAAGATTGTTTTTTTTGGATGCACAAACTTTAGTAAGGAGTTATTTGATCATTTACAAATGATCAAAAATATTAATATTAAAGCTATATTTTCAATACCAGAACAGTTTAATATTTCTTATAGTAAGACAAAGGTAAAAAATTATAATTATTATTCATTTTATCAAGATGCAAAAGAATTAAATATTCCTTTCTATGAAGTGAATTCTAAAGAAAATGATATTATTGATTATAAATCTATTCTTTCAGATATTGAACCTGATTTAATTCTCGCATTTGGTTGGTATTATATGATTCCAAAACAAATAAGAAGGCTTGCGAAATATGGTGTTTGGGGGATGCATGCTTCCCTTTTACCTAATTATGCAGGAGGAGCTCCATTAGTTTGGGCAATGATAAATGGAGAAAAAACTACCGGTATTAGTTTATTTAAATTAGAAGATGGTATTGATAACGGACCAATTATTGCGCAGGAAAAGTTTCAAATTGATAAATTAGATACAATCAAGAACGTAATAGATAAATCTGTTGTCGCTTCAAAAAAAATATTAACTAATATTTTTAGACAGAATCTTGATAAAATAAAATATACGCATCAAGATCAATCAAAAATAAAAGTTTATCCTCAACGATCTCCAGATGATGGAGAAATTGATTTTAGTATGTCTGCAGAAGAAATTTATGATTTTGTTAGAGCGCAAGGAGATCCATACCCTGGGGCTTTTATAAAATCAAGTGATAATAAGAGAATTGTTGTTGAAAAAATTAGAATAGAAGAATTTTAGTGTTATTTATGGTGGAGCTTGAATATTTTTGAAGAAACAAACTAAATATTTAGGGATTTGCAAAAAATAAAGGAAGATATTAAATGCGTAATAGAAAACTAGAATTTGGTTACAAGTGGGCGCAAAGAGATAGTTATGAGTCTGATCACGTAGAAAAAGAAGGAAGACGATGGCTATTTGAAAGACATTGTAATAATGGTCATCAAAAATTAAATAAAAGTAAACATCAAGATACATTTCATAATTTATATATGACAGACTTTATTCAGTATAGTATTGATGAGGGGGTTGAAGTAAAGCCCTGTTATATAAATAATGGATGGATTGAAATTGATAGTATTAAGGATTTAAAGGCATATGAAAACCGATAAATTGAATTCAAAATTAATATCTGAAATAAATTTAAATAATTCTGATAATTGGAGTGATCAAGTATTTATTACTATGGATATTGATTGGGCTCCAGATTTTGTTATTGAAGATACATTGTCTTTTTTTGAGAATATCAAATTAACACTTTTTGTTACTCATAAGTCCAAAATTTTGAATTCACTAGTAAATAATAATAATTTCGAGTTAGGAATTCATCCAAATTTTAATTTTTTATTAAATGGTGATTTTAGATATGGGGATACTATAGAAAAGGTGATAGAGTATTATTTAGAATTTGTTCCTAATTCTAAATCAGTTAGATCTCATTCTTTGGCTAATAATTCGCATATGCTAGATATTTTTACAAAAAAAAATATAGTATACGATTGTAATATTTTTATTCCTTATTATTCAACAATAAAACTAAATCCTTGGTTACATTGGGATAAAAAGCTAATAAGAGTTCCTTATTTTTGGGAAGATGATGTGCAATTTATGTATGATCCTAATTGGTTGTCTAAACCAGAGGATATTATAAATTCTAATATTTTTAGGGTTTTTAATTTTCATCCTATACATATTTTTTTGAATACTGAAAATATTGATCGTTATATAGCTGCAAAACCTTATTTAAACAACAAAGAAAAATTAAAAGAGTTTATTAATAAAAGTAAATATGGAACTAAAGACTTTTTAGTTGATTTAATTAGATAAATGAAAAAAAATATTAAAATTGCATTAGTAAATAACATGAATAATAATTTTTTTTCTTTTCAAAGATACTTATTAGACAAGGGATTATGCGTAGACCTTATACAAATCGATGATTTGGATGATCATTTTATGCCTAAAGCAGATTCGTTTTTTGAAGATGAATTCAATAACTTTATTGATCTTAGAGGGAAATTAGAATTACGTAATATTATTTATAATCCTTTCTTTCCATTATTTAATAAAAAAGCATTGAATATGATTCATGAAACTTTATGTCATTATGATCTTATTATCGCGTGCGGAAATATATTTTTCTTAACTGCAGCTGGCATTCAAGTAGATATTTATGTTCCTTACGGAAATGACTTTTATCGAATATTAGATCCTCCAAAGTTTAAATATAAAGTTCCATTTTTAGATTATTTTAGATTGAAAGGTCAAAAAAAATATTTAGAATTACAAAAAAAAGCTATAAAACAATCAAGGGTAATTGTTTTAGATGCTGAAATCTTCTTGATACTCAAAAAAGCATTAAATGTATTAAATAGAAAATCATTAAATTTAAAATTCCCAATATTATTTATGGATAAGAAATACAAAAATAAAATAGAAAGGTTTAATCCAATATGGGATAGTTTGTCAAACAAAGATTTTATTTTGTTTAGTCATACAAGACAAAATTGGAAAAATAAAAAAAAATTAGGCCAGGCTTATAAAGGCAATGATATAGCAATTAAAGGATTTGCTAAGTTTTTAAAAAATCAAAAAAGATATCATAAACCTTGTTTAGTTTTATTTGAATATGGTTTAGATATTGAATATTCTAAAAAATTAATTAAAGAATTAAATATCCAAGATTTTGTTGTTTGGAAAAAAAAGATGCATCGAAAGCATATATACCAAGGCATAATAAAATCTAATTTGATTATAGATAGCTTTAATACAGAAATGATTTCTTTTGGTGGATGTCCATGGGAAGCCTTTATTTGTCAAAAACCTATCATAGGAAATGCGATTGTCAAAGGAAAATCAAAAGAATCTGAATATTCTATAATTCATGCAAGAAATGTAAAAGATGTATATCAAATCTTACTTGATTATTCAAAAAACGAAGAAAAATATAAGGAAATTGGAAAAAAATCATTTGATTGGTTTCAAAATAATGTAGGATTTAAAAATATTGATAGATACATGGACTTATTTGAGGTTTTGTTAAGTAATCCCAAAAAAAAGTATGAAGATTTAGTAAATATTTTAAATAAAAAATAAATAGGGGTTTTGATTAAAAAATTAATAAAGTAGGAGTTTTAAATAATATGATATCTTTTGAAAAAAAAAAATTAATGGAATTTTCTTCTTCTCTTTCTTTTCAAAGAGATAAAGAGTTTTTTCATCGAGTTTGGAACACTAAATTAGATGTGTATATAAATAGATTAAAGGCAATTGGTTTTTTTGATAAGGATTATGTTTTAGATGCAGGATGTGGTTTTGGACAATGGAGTGTTTGTCTTTCTGAACTCAATAAAAAATTAGTATCTATTGAAATTGATTCAGAACGCACTAATGTTTGTAAAAAGCTATTTGATTATTTAAATTTAAAAAATATTGATTTAATGCAGTCTTCTATAGAAAAGTTGAAATTTAAAAATAATACATTTGATGTGATATTTTGTTATGGCGTAATTTTTTTATGTGATTATAAGTCAGCGTTAAAAGAGTTTTATAGAGTTTTAAAACCTAATGGCAAATTATATTTTAGTGGAGCGGGATTGGGTTGGTATATAGATAATTTAATAAATGATCATCATAATACGAAGGATTTTAATAGTTTTGATATGGCTGTATCTTGTTTGAAAAATACTATTAACTTTATGAATGACCTTCCCTTCGATAATAGTAACAATAAACAAACTATAGTGCCATCTATAATTATGAAAAAGTTATGCTCAGAGATTGGATTTCAGAATATAATGTGTGATGGTGAAGGTTTTATTAATTTAACAAATATGAAAAATGTAAGATCTTTTTTTCCGAAAGAACACTTTGGTATTGAATCTGGATATGAAATATTGTGTGAAAAATAGTAGGTATTAGTAATTTTAATATCAATAAAATAATTATTTGGAAAAGGTAGATTTTCTATTGATGAATACAAGAAATCTATGTTTTTTGCATGATTATTTTGTGCTAGTTTTTTAGCAATAAAGATTCTGTGAATCGATATATCTACTGTGTGAATATTTTCATTTAGTTGAGAAATTGTTGAAGACCATTGGCCCTTTCCACATCCTGAATCTAAAACGATTTTTTGATTTATTAATACTAAATATTTAAGTCTTTCTATGTATTTATCAGTAGATCTTTAGTTAAGAAATTCATTTTGAATAAAAAGAGTTTAATAGGGTTGAATGTTTTGTTATTTCTTAAGAATTTATAGGAGTATTTAAATATTTATAGTAAAATCTTGTTAAGGAGAAATAATGAATAAAGTTGATACATTTGAGAATTTTTTGGCAATACAAGGTGGATTTACCTCACCTTTTATATTTGCAATTAATTTAATTTTAGTTGCTCTTCTTTCATATATCTTAAGTGTTATATATATTCATTATGGCCAAAGTATTTCTAATAGACGATCTTTTTCATATCATTTTGTACTTATTAGTATGTCTACAATGATCATTATTTCTATTGTTAAATCATCTTTAGCATTATCTCTGGGATTAGTAGGTGCATTATCTATAGTACGATTTCGTACAGCTATCAAAGAACCTGAAGAACTATCATATCTGTTTTTTAATATTGCGTTAGGTTTAGGTTTTGGTGCAAATCAAAAATTAGTGACAATTATTGGGTTTGTTTTAGTTTGTTCATATATTTTTATAAGAAATTGGAAAAAGAGAGTCGTTAAAGAAGAAAGTTTGATATTAAATATTAGTTTTAGCCCTAAAATTGATATTAGTTTAGAAAAGTTAGTTAATTTGATTGAACCTTTTTGTAGTCAATTAGAATTAAGGCGATTTGAGTATAATAATAATATTATTGATGCCTCTTTTATATTTGAATCTCCTGATACAAGTAAAATAACAAAAATTAAGGAGGTTCTTTTAAAGAAAGATAAATCTGCTCAAATTCAATTATTAAGTTTACAGCATTTATAAGCGTAATATGAAATTAAAAAAAAAAAAAAATAGTTGGTATAATTATTTTAAAGAAATTTTTAAAAAAAAAGCTACTTTCTTTTTACTAATCTTTATAACATATAATATTTTTTTGCTTGTAGCGTTTTCTATTATTATTTATGTAAAATATCCTACTAAATTTGAAAATATTCTTATTAAAACTAATTATTATATTCATGGAACTTATTTGAAATTTCGATATTTTTTAAAACCTATATCTGTTCCTCAATTAAGTTTTGATATTAAACATAAAAATTTTCAAAAACTTCGTTTTAAGCGTTACGAAGCTTTAAATTCATCGATGTATTATAATAGGAATTATCCACGTTTGATTAAAAAAGATTCAGATTGGGTTCCAGCGAAGCTTAATTATCAAAATAATGATTATAAAATAAACTTACGCTTAAAAGGAAGGGCTTCTGATCATTGGCATGGTGAAAATCATTGGTCTTTTAATGTAAAATTAAAAGGTGATGAGACTTTTTTAGGGATGAAGTACTTTAGTTTGCAACATCCAAAAACCAGAGGTTATTTAAATGAGTGGTTATTACATAAATTTTTAAGGTATAACAACTTAATTTATTTAAGATATGACTTTGTAAACTTAAGTATAAACGGTAAAGAAAAGCAGCTTTATGCGTTAGAGGAAGGAATGGGGAAAAGATTATTAGAAAATAATCAACTTAAGGAGGGGCCCATATTAAAGTTAAATGGGGATCATCATTGGTTTTGGGGAGGCTTTGGTATTATAGATATAGATTATACTAATACTGATATTGTTGCATACAAAAAAAATAAAATAAAAAAGTCCTCTTTGCTTTCATCACAGTTTTTACAAGCAAGAAATAATTTAGAATTATTTCGGCAAGGTAAGCTAAGTGCTTCAGATATTTTTGATATTTATTCATTAAGTAGATTTATGGCTATTATAGATTTGTTTGGTCATCATCATGCTAATAGCATAGATAATTTGAAGTTTTATTATAATCCTATAACATCAAAACTAGAGCCAATTGGTTATGATAATCAAGCGATTTTATCTTTATCTGTTCAAAATTTATGGGGAAGTAGTAAATATACTATAAATAATGGTAAATCTAAATGGCGGTTAGATTTATTAAAAGATCGTGAGTTTTTCGCATTATATATAAATGCATTAGAAACTATATCTAAAAAAGAATATTTAGAGCAGTTTTTTGAAGATATTGAATTTGAACTTGTTCAAAAAGAAATGATTTTGTTATTGAATAGTATGCAGATATCAGAAGTGGGATCAGTAAACTTTAAAAATATTTTATTTCAAAATCAAAGGTATATACGTGATGTCTTAATGAAAGATAAAAAAATGATACAAGTTTATTTTTCATCATATAACTCTCAAAAAAATATTCTTACTTTAAATGTACTAAATACGTTTAGGTTTCCTATAAAAATAAAAAGATTAACTGGGTTGCCTATTAAATCAGAGTTAACGGAAGTCTTATTGTCGAATTCGTTAGAGTCTCCTTTTAACTATAAGAAAATAGATATTCAATTAGAGAAAAATATTATATTAGATGATAATATAAAAAATAATTTGAAATTACAGTTTTCTATTATGGGAGGGAGTAAACTTTTTGAAAGTTCAATTGATACTTGGCCATTTAAAAAAACTGTAGATGATAAAGACATAACGACTAAAATATCTCCAATTAAAAATTTGCCTTTTTTACAAATTAATGAAAAGTTAAAAGAAATTAATTTTAAAAAAGGTTCGTGGAATCTCAAAAATAACCTTATCATTCCAAAGGGATATACTTTTAAAGTTTTTAGTGATACAAAGATCAATTTATTAAATAACGCTTTTATTTTATCCTATTCACCTTTAAAATTTATTGGGAGTACCAATAAGCCAGTTAGAATTACTTCAACTGATCAATCAGGGCAGGGGCTTATTGTTTTAAATGCCGAAAAAAGATCAATTCTGAATTATGTTATTTTTGAGGGGTTAAAGTCTGTTAATCAAGATGATTGGAATTTAACTGGTGTTGTTACATTTTATGAGTCAGATGTTATTATTTCCAATTGTCAATTTATTAACTCAAATGCAGAAGATGCGTTAAATGTTGTTAGGTCTAAAGTTAAATTAAATAATTCTGGATTTAAAGATTCACGGTCAGATGCATTTGATGGTGATTTTGTACAAGCAGAAGTATCAGATTGTGTGTTTGTAAATAATGGAAATGATGCTGTTGATTTTTCAGGCTCTCAGATTAATATGAAAAAAGTAGAAATTGTTAATGCTGGCGATAAAGCTATAAGTGCGGGTGAAAATACGGTAGTTTCAGGTGATTCAATATTTATTAAAGATTCTGGTATTGGTATAGCAAGTAAGGACTCATCAAATGTTAAATTGGAAAAAGTAAATATGTATAATGTTGATTTAGGGATTACGACTTATCAGAAAAAATCTGAGTTTTCATATGCTACAGTTTCAGTGGACAACTTTAAAGTTGAAAATGTTAAAAAAAATATTTTGATTGAAAATGGATGTCGGGTTTTTATTGATGGAATTGAAGTTATGGAATTTTCAAATAATGTAAAGAAAGATATGTACGGAAAAAAATATGGAAAACAAACCATTAAATAAAAATAAACTTGACGGAAAACAGGTTTGGAGATATGAACGAAAAATACCAATTATTAATTATGATAAGAAACAGTTAGAATTTTTAATTCGTAGAAACTTTTATTCTTTTGTTCCTCACTATCCGGATAGATATATTTACAATATTTATTATGATTCTAATAATTTTCAATATTTTCATGAAAATCAAGAAGGTCTTTCAAATAGAAAAAAAATAAGGCTTAGATGGTATAATAACAATCAAAAAATTCATAATTCAAAATTAGAAATTAAATCTAAAAAAGGGATGGTTGGTTCTAAACAAGTATTTCATCTCCCAGATTTTAATATGTTAATCTCATCAAAAAACTTGGTTAATACAAATAGGAAACTATTGGAAGCAGATTCTCTTCCAAATTGGGTTAAAGAAATGAGTATGTTCCTACAACCTACTTTATTTAACTCCTATAAAAGGCAATACTATATTTCAAAAGATAAATTATTTCGTATAACGTTAGATACTCAACTGACATTTCAAGATCCATTAGAAAAATATAATGTATCTAAACTTCTATTGCCAAGTAATTTAATGGTTTTAGAAATAAAGTATTTAGCAGAGAATGATCAAAAAGCTTCTGAAATTATGAACTCTTTTCCCTTTAGAGTAGATAAGTTTTCTAAATATGTATTTGGTTTAAATAAAATTCGTATTAAGAATTACGCAACTATATGACTAAAATCAAAAATATTATTTTCTATTCAGATATAAGTTCAGTTTTATCTCAAAAAAGAGCTTTAGCAATTCAGTCATTAGGTTATAACGTATTTTGTATTTCACCGAAGCCAGAAAAAGATATTCCGAACCTTACCATTCATTCTTTAAATGTTAAGCAATATCCACCTATATTTCGTGAATGTATATTTATTATTTTTTTTATCTTTTATTTTATAAGAATCAAGCCAAAATTTATTCATATTCATTGGGCAGCTATAGGTTTACAGAGTTTTTTATTGATGTATTTAGCACCTTTAGTTGTGACGGTAATGGGCGGAGATGTTTTAGAGGACCAAGGGCAATTAACGTTTTTTCGAAAATGGTGTTTAAAGCGATTATTAAATAAAGCTAAGGCTGTTACTGTCAAATCGGAGTTTCTAGCAAAAGAAGTTGAAAAATACGGTGTTTTAAAAGAAAATATTCACGTAATAAACTGGGGCATAGATTTTGATCTAATTGATAACATTTCAGTAAACCACATTACACAGTCTTCACGATTCAAAGATCAGTTTATCCTTTTTTCTCCGCGTCTATGTCAGCCATTATATAATATAGATAAGATTGTTGAATCGTATATTGTGTTTGAAAAACAGTATCCAAATTCTCTATTATTAATTTCTGAATTTATGGCAGATGCTGACTATCTTCGTGTATTAAAGAAAAAAGTAGCGTCTTCTGGTTTGGGCAAGAAAGTATTGTTTTTAGGCTCTATACCTTGGAACGATATGATTGGTTATTATAAAGTATCAGATTGTGTGGTATCTATTCCTAATTCAGATGGATTTCCACAGACTATTATTGAGGCAATGGCTTGTGGGTGTTTTCCAATTATGGGTAATTTAGATCAATATTCAGAGCATATTACCCATAGTAATTCAGGTTATTTGGTAGATTTAGAAGAGGAAACCTCCTTATTAGCTGCATTTAAATGGGTTTATAATCTTTCTAAAGAAAAAAGTGAAATAGTTGAGAAAAATATGAAATATTGTAAAGAAATATTTGATTCTAAAGCACAATTAGGTAAGTTGGCTAGAATTTATAATGATATAATAAATTAATGTGTGGAATCTTTTCTATATTAAACATTAAAAATAATCCAGTTGAGTCAGATATTGTTGAGAAATCACTACAATTAATCGCGCATCGTGGACCAGATGCAGAAGGTGTTTTTTTTGACAGAAATATTGGTCTAGGACATAGACGATTATCAATAATTGACTTAGATAAAGCATCTAATCAGCCCTTTAAAGGTTTAGACGGATTGGTTATGACATATAACGGTGAAATCTATAACTACTTGGAACTGCGAGAAGAGTTAGAGTTGTTAGGATATACATTTAAAACAAAATCAGATACTGAAGTATTATTAGCGAGTTATCATTGTTGGGGAAAAGATTGTTTAAATAAATTTAATGGAATGTGGGCGTTTGTAATTTATGATCCCAAGAAAAAGGAATTATTTGCAAGCCGTGACCGATATGGCATCAAACCGTTATATTTTGCAACTATAGGGGATTATTTTGTGATTACTTCTGAAATTAAGCAATTTACTGTTCTGCCAGGCTGGACGGCTAGTTTAAATGATCTGCGTGCATTGGATTATTTTTATTATGGTGTAATAGATCATACTTCGGAGACAATGTTTAAAAGTGTTTATCAGTTAAGAGGCGGTGAAGCGTTAACTTATCAGCTAGACCAACACAAGAAGACTGTGTTTCAATGGTATCATATTAAAGATAAAATAAGTCCTTTTGAGGGTGATGATAAAGATGCTATTTATGAATTCAAACGTTTATTAATAGACTCCGTAGCTCTACGTTTGCGATCTGATGTTAGTATTGGATCAAGTTTGTCTGGTGGTATAGATAGTTCTAGTATTGTAGGTATTATTGATCGGTTACTATTGAAGGATGGGGGTAAACGTCATTCGCAATCTATTATTAGTGCTTGTTATGAAGAGTCGAAATATGATGAACGGCGATTTATAGATGCTGTTGTTGATAATAAGATGATTAATAGATATGATGTTTTTCCACAAATTGATGATTTGTTTTCAGATGTTGATTCTATGATTTATCAACAAGACGAACCATTTAAATCTCTTAGTACGTATGCGAGTTGGAACGTCTATAAAAAAGCTGCTGAAAAAAAGTTGACAGTGATGTTAGATGGACAGGGGCCTGATGAACAATTAGCTGGATATTTGACATCTTTTTATCCTTTTTTAAGTGGGTTATGCAGTATTTTTACTATGAAATCGTTTTTTTCTGAATTATTCTCAATAAATAAAATACATAATATTTCGGCTTTGAATTTAGGTTTTATTAGTCTCGCAACTAAGATATTACCTGTTTTTATGAAATCAGTAATAAAAAATCGATCTTTAAAATTAGGGTATCCTTGGATAAACCCTAAATATTCTAAGAAATTTTTTCGGGAGAACTCTCTTTCTTTAGTTTTTTATAATAATTTAGAAGATTTTTTATTTAATATGTTTTTTGCGACATCTATACCAAATATATTACATATTTTAGATCGGAATAGTATGTCCTATTCGATTGAATCTCGGGTTCCTTTTTTAGATTATCGGTTAGTCGAATTATGTTTTAGTTTAAATCAAGAATTTAAAATTCAAAATGGTATGACCAAACAAATATTACGCCAGTCTATGTCTGATTTTATACCAGAAATTATACAGAACCGTGTTGATAAAATGGGGTTTATTACTCCAGAAGATAAATGGATTAGAACTCACCAAAAAGAGTTTAGAGATATTATATTAACAAATGTTCCTCCATTTATAGATAAAATGAAACTTGAAAAATGGCTTTCTTTGCATTTGGATTCTGTGTCCATACATGACAATAGGTTATGGAAATTATTATGTTTTCAGAGATGGGCACAGATTTTTAATGTTAAATATTCGTAAGTAGTCTATAAAAAATGTTTTTTTATTTTAATTTAGATAGTACAAATTTGACAGCTTTTAAAAATACCGCCCCTATTAATAGAGTATATTTTTTTGCAACATAACTTCAGTCTGATGATAACAGAAGCTATATCCACAAATATATTTACTATGGAGTAGCATATCGATTTTTTTGAATAGATTCTTTGATTTTAAAGTTTGTTTTTTATCGTCATATCTCTTTCAATGTCTCCTAGAGAAATGCATAATACATTAATATTAAACTTTAGTAGTTCTTTTGATACTGAATAATTGAATGGTTGAAAGTTTCAAGGTTGACCTATTATTGAAGAAATATTAATGACATCGTTCCAAACTTTAGCAGTCATCATTAAGAGCGTTTGGTCTTTTGTAATTCCTTCGCAATTTACTAATACTTTGATAGCGTGAACTTTTTTGATGATTTTTAAGATTAAGTAGGGTAATATAAAACAAAATGATTAAAAAACAAAAAATACTCCATATATTAGGAGCTAGGCCTCAATTTATTAAATTAGCACCTCTTCATAAAGTATTACACAATAATTTTAAACAATTTATTTTACATACTGGACAGCATTATGATCCAAAAATGTCAGGCCAGTTTTTTGATGAACTAAATTTACCTAAACCAGATTTTAATCTTGAGGTTTCGGGAGGCGGGCATGCTCATCAAACTGGTCGTATGTTAATGGCTCTAGAGCCTATTTTAAAACAACACCCCCCTCATATAGTTATCGTATATGGCGATACAAACTCAACTTTAGCCGGTGCATTAGCCGCATCAAAACTAAATATTCCAATAATACATGTTGAAGCAGGATTAAGATCTTATGATTGGAAAATGCCTGAAGAACAAAATAGAGTTTTAACCGATAGAGTATCTCAAATATTAATGTGCCCAACAGAACAAGCAGTAACTAATTTACAAAAAGAAGGTATTCGTGAAGGCGTTTATATTTCTGGAGATTTAATGATGGATACTATTCGACAATATACAGATTCTAATAAATTAGAACAATCATTAAAAAAACTTAAAAAAGAAATACCTAACTTTAATTTTACAGACGATTTCTTTTTCTTAACACTGCATCGTCCATCTAACGTAGATAACCCAGAGATGTTAAGTGGTATTATAAACAGTTTAAAAGATAGTTCCAAGCCCATTTTATTCCCAGTTCATCCAAGAACTAAAAAAAATTTAATTCAATTTTCAATTAATATTCCTAAAACGGTAACACTAGTAGAACCGTTAAGTTATCAAGCATTATTAACAGCAGTAAAGAAATCAAAAAAAGTTATAACTGATAGTGGTGGTCTGCAAAAAGAGGCCTGTTTTTTAGGTGTTCCTTGTATCACGCTACGGGATACAACCGAATGGGTCGAAACAGTAAATATCGGAGTCAATCAATTAGCATTAAAGGATGCAAATAAAATCGATCAACGCTATTTTTTACAATTATTAAATGACAATGTGTCCTGTTTTGATGGCCCCAGTATAAACCCATACGGAAATGGAACATCAGCTAAATTTATTTGTGACGTCCTTTTAAAAGAGTTTAAAACATAACGTATTAGATATCTGCTAAAAGAGTTTCCCAGCTAAGTTTACTAAGGGCCAGTGATTGAATATTATGATGATCAAAGGACTGATTCATAATTATTGACATAGTTGTCTGTGGACTTTCTAAGTCTAAATGAAAAATATATGGCGATAATTCAGGAATATCAGAGGCACAATCTTTATAGTTAACTAAAATAGGAAGTCCATTAGCAAGATATTCTCTGGTTTTAAGGGGGCAGGCCTCTGTTAGTTGAATGGATTTAAAATTTAAAGAACCAATACCAATAAAACACATTTTATAAAGTTGAGAAATTGTTTCGGGCGATTGTTTTCCTGTGTACATTAAATTTTTATGATTTTCATTAATGTTATAAGGACCAACAATAATAAAACCTAAGTCTGGAAATTGTTCAGTAATGGAAATTAGCGACTGAATACCATGCCATGAATAGCCATTACCTACAAAAATAGCAAGTTTTTGATATGAATGTTGAAATGATTTAACCCTCTCAATTAGGGATTGATTTACAAACTGTTCGTTTTTATCAGGAGGCAAGTATCCATTTTGTATATACATAATTTGGTCGGATTTAAATCCAAGTGACATTAAATGGTTTTTAATTTCTTTAGTAACACTAACATGAGAAAAAGGGAAATATTTAAACAGCCAGTAAAATAAAGCATGAATTTGATTTTCAATAGTTCGATTAATAAATGGAAGTTCATTAGAAAGAATAGAGTTATGTTCTAAATAGATAGGTTTAAATATAGAGAAAAGAATGCTAAAACAATTAGTAAAAATACTTTTTGGATTATAACGAATATAGACCCGACTTGAAACCATGATAAATAAACAAGATTTAATTTCAAACCATAAATATAGACATAGTTTTTTAATCAAATTGTCGGAAGTAAGATAATTAAAATAATGAGAACGAACGTAATATTTTTTACTTAAAGCTTTTAATTGACCTAAAAATTTAATTTTAAGACCAGCATGTTCAAGATTAGTAGGAAATATATACGCTAATGACATTTTTTTTAGACCCATACACATAAGTTTACTATAAGTTGGGTATACAACCCAAAAGAGATCTAATGCATTAGTATAAAAACATTATTTAAAAAAAGAAAAGAGCTTATTACATGTATCAGAAAGTCGATAAGTAAGTTCTTTGCGACACAAAGCGTCTCGTCGAGCCGTCATTCCTAGAGCAGATTGATTTTCAGAAAATCGCCGCAAAGTATAAGGTTCCGGATCAAAACCAAAAGGAACATAAACGCCAACGGGACGATCAGTAATAGCAGATCCTATAACCATTCCTTTTAAATTTCCAATCTCAAAAGAAGGTAGTTCATGAGCTTTTTGGATAATTTGGGGGTTATGAGATGCTACCAATATATGGTGGTTAATGGTAGTTAATGAAGAAAAGTAATCGATAATAGCTTCCATATTTTGATGCGTCTCTTCAAATGTTTGGTTAGTAATATCAGGAAAACGGTCACGGTCTAAATCATAAGCACCTTTAACTAGTTTGCATTTAAACATTAGATTGAGATCAATTTTAGAATTAATAATGGCAAGTTTCTCAACCTGATGTTTAATTCTAGAAAGTGTATCATTACGAGTACACTGATAAGTTGGTATAAATACTTGATTATATTTTAACGATAAGTCATGACTAAGACGATCAATTAATGGCTGTTCAGAAACGCTTTCTGCATCAATATAAATAGTCGTATTTGATTTTTTAGCATACTTACCTAAAAGATTAAGTTGGTCTTGAGCCCACAAAAAGTCAGGGTGTTGATGGTCTTGTTCCACTAGAACGGAGCTAGGGCAAATACCACTAATTTTGATAGCCATTTGGGAGACCTGTTGATGTTGAACCATCGATAGATAATGGTGCATAGTTTCTTCGCAATCAATTCGCTTATCAGAACCTTCTTTAATGTAATCAAAAATGGGATAAGGAATATTATGAATAGACGTGTGAAAGATAGCATCTTTTAATGATCCAGAAACACAAAATTGATTGAAAAAGGGGTTTAAAAGTTTTTTTGATAACCAAGCAAAAGGTTTAATTGTATGATTAGTAAATGTTGAAATAGTAGTAGCAACGGGCACTGAAAGTGGCATGTTAATAGCTTTAAAAATAATCAGTTCTTTAATAAGCGACGATGTTTTTTGCATTTGAAATGTTTTTCGGATTAGTGGCTTTGAATAATAATCTTGAGAATGAATCGAGGAAGTTTTCTTAGAAGGAACCTTTGTATGGCCTAATCGCTGCGCGGATTGTCTAGATAATGTATGACCACCGAAAGATAATATCGATAATGGTTGTAATCGATGAGCTAATCGAGAAATATGCATATTTAGACTCCTTGATATATGTTGAAAATATCATCAATTAAAGCATATGTAATTCATCAAATCAAATATAAGAGTAATATAAGTAATTTGAAAAGAGCTGCCAAATAATAAACATTATAATTAAATTTGGGTGACCATGGCCAATCATACAGAACTAAAATGGTACCAAATTAAGCAAATTAGACAATTTATAATATAATTTATTTAGATCTTCTTAAAATATAGTTCCAAAATAAACAAATCACTTTTATAATCAAGTTATACTAAATAAGTAATTAACAAGGAGTCGTAAAAATGAAAAGTTATCGTAAAGAACTTTGGTTTCAAACCCCAAATAGAAGAGAACTAATAAATATTACGCCATCTGTAGAAGAATGTTTGCAAGAGAGTGGTGTTACAGAAGGTTTATTATTGTGTAATGCTATGCATATATCTGCCAGTGTCTTTATTAATGATGATGAATCCGGTCTTCATCAAGATTTTGAAACCTGGTTAGAAAAGTTAGCCCCAGAAAAACCCTACGATCAATATCATCATAATGGTTATGAAGATAATGCAGATGCCCATTTAAAACGAACAATTATGGGCCGTGATGTAACCGTTGCTATAACAGAAGGTCAATTAGATTTTGGGCCATGGGAACAAATATTTTATGGAGAATTTGATGGCAAGCGAAAAAAACGAGTATTGGTAAAAATTATTGGTAATTAAAGCATCTAAAATTTCATTTTTATCATTATTTTCACAATTTACATTACGATTAACAACGGAATGTACCTATCGTTGTAGTTTTTGTAATTTATGGAAAAAGCCAGCCATAGCCGCTAATCAATTAGTAGAGGTAATTAAATCTGGAGATTTTTTTAGTATGTTTCCTAAAAAAAAGGTCTTTAATATTGTTGGTGGCGATCCATTTTGTCTGGATAGTGTTGGTTACATAATCACTTATTTAGCACAACAAAAGTGCAAAGTAAGATGTTGGACAAACGGATATTTTCCAATAGATTTAATGACCTCATCACTAACCTCTATTTCAGAATTATATTTATACTTTCCAGCATTTAACGCTGAAGATTTTGCGATGATTACAGGTTATGGTAGTATGGCTGATTTTGAACAAACGTTAGATTATTTGCGGGGAGAAAAAGTAAATGTAATTTTAAATCACCCAATTAAAGTAGATACGGTTTCGCAATTGCCAGACATTTATGCATTTGCATATAAACATAACTGTAAGTTGTTGCTACATTATAACCCCAAAGATAATTTTTCTGCAGAAGCCAGAATGGCAATTCATCATTTTTTTAAAGTTAAAAATGTAGAAGTTTACCCAACTATACCAAGCCAAGATATGATGTGCGAGGCATATCCAGGAACAGGAATCCAAAAAAAGAGTTATATTATCTACAATACCTGGAGAGAGTCCATAAATGGAGTCTATAACAAAATTACGTTATAATATCCGATAAAATCAAATTAAAAAGGATTATAATGTCAGAAACTAAAAGTTTTCAGGAAATCATATTTACATTACAGCAATTTTGGAGCTCTAAAGGGTGTTTAGTTTTACAACCTTTTGATACCGAAAAAGGTGCTGGTACAATGAGCCCGTATACGTTTTTAAAAGCGTTAGGAAAAGAACCTTGGAACGTCGCTTATATAGAGCCGTCTCGTCGCCCTACGGATGGTAGGTTTGGAGAAAATCCAAACCGTTTACAACATTATTTTCAATTTCAAGTCATTTTAAAGCCATCTCCTTCAGATGTTCAAGACATGTATATTCAAAGTTTAGAAGCGATTGGTATTTATGCCAAAGATCATGATATTAGGTTTATCGAAGATAATTGGGAGTCTCCAACATTAGGCGCTTGGGGATTAGGTTGGGAAGTGTGGCTAGATGGAATGGAAATCACTCAATTTACTTATTTTCAACAGTGTGGCGGGTTTGACTGTCAGCCAGTTTGTGTTGAAATAACTTATGGTTTAGAGCGATTAGCGATGTTTATACAAAAGAAAAGCCACGTGTTTGATATCGTGTGGCAAACACAGGGTGATAAAGAAATATTGTATTCAGATATCTACAAACAGTTTGAAATAGATCATTGTCACTATAACTTAGAAGTTGCAGATATAGACACATTATTTAGTTTATTTAATAGCTATGAACAAGAGTGTAATAAAATATTAGCAAAAAACCTAACATATCCAGCTTATGAATATTGTTTAAAGTGTTCACATACTTTTAATTTATTAGATGCCAGAGGTGCTATTTCAGTAACAGAAAGACAGGCCTATATCCTTAGAATTCGTAAATTAGCAAAATCGTGTGCTGAGAGTTATTTAATTGGAACCGGAGAACTAGAAAAGGAGCTTGTAAAATGAGTGATTTAGTTATAGAAATTGGATGTGAAGAAATACCGGCACGATTTATTGATCAAACCTTAGCTCATTTCAAAGATCAATTCGAAAAACGATGTCAGCAAAAGCGATTAACTTTAGATTCGGTAAACGTAATCGGGACATATCGTCGATTAACTTTATATGTAACAAACTTAATTGACCAACAACCTGATATTACTCAAGAAGTCAACGGGCCGCCACTAAAAATTGCTAAAAATGAAGACGGTACCTATTTACCACCAGCGATTGGTTTTGCAAAAAAAGTCGGGGTTGATGTTAGTGAATTACAGATAAAAATAGATAATAATCGTGAAATATTATGTATAAAAAAACATGAAAAAGGGCAACCTACAAAAAATTTATTGCCTCAAATAGTAGCAGAGTCTTTATTAGCGATACCGTTACCTATTGCAATGCGATGGGCCAATGAAACAACCCCTTTTATTCGACCCATTCATTGGATATTATGTTTGTTTGGGACTGAAGTGATTAAGTTTAAGAGTTTTAATATCGAGTCTTCGAATAAAACATATGGTCACCGATTTCTAACAAAGTCACCTAAAGAGGGTGCTATTTCAGGAACTGAAATAACAATTACAAAATCATCAGAATACGTCCAGAAATTACAAGAGATCGGTCATGTTATGGTCAAAAAAGACGACCGAAAAAAAATCATCAAAGACTTTTTAGATCAGAACACACAATCAGATAAAATAGATTTGAATTTATTAAATGAAGTTACCTATTTAGTAGAGTGGCCAACACCAATGATCGGAGAGGTAGCTGCTGACTATTTAAAATTACCAAGCCAAGTTTTGGTTGAATGTATGAAAAAGCATCAGAAATATTTTCCAATATATAAGAATAATAAATTATCTAATCAGTTTATTGTTGTTGCAGATAATCTAACAGCTCAAAATAAAACCATTATTCTAGAGGGTAATCAAGCCGTATTAAGAGCACGTTTAGAAGATGCAAACTATTTTTGGAAAGAAGATTTAAAACATGGCTTAGATAAAAATATAGAGAAGTTAAATCGTGTAGTGTTCCAAAAAGGAGCTGGCACTATTTTTGATAAGAAGGAACGAGTTAAAAAATTAACAAATCAGTTAAATAAGACTATCGATCAAGTATCGTTAAGTGAGTCGATTATTAACCGAGCTGCCGACCTCATGAAAGCAGATTTAGTTAGTAATATGGTCTATGAATTTCCAGATCTGCAAGGAAAAATGGGGCAATTATATGCCCAAAAGCAAGGTGAAGATAATCAGGTTTCAGAATCTATTTTTGATCATTATTTACCGCTAGCGTCAGGAACTAAACCTCCAAAGACTGATTTAGGAGCATTATTAGGTTTATCTGATCGAATGGATACGATCGTATGTTGTTATCAACAGGGATTAATTCCTACGGGATCACAAGATCCATGGGGGATTCGTCGAGCAATGTATGCTATTTTAGCGATTATATTAGACAAGAAATATGAAATTAATTTAGAGGAACTCATCGACCAAGCTTATCAAAATTTAACGAATGAACCTAAAAATAAGAACGAATTGAAAGTATTCTTTTTAGCAAGAGTTAAAAGTTTTTTAATCGATCAAAAAATTAGCTATGATAGTGTCGATTCGATGATCCATAAATCCCTAGAAAATTTAATTGAATCTTATAAAATGGCATCACAATTAGATATGTTTCGAGAAAAGCATCAATCTGAATTTAAGTTATTAATTGATACGGCGGTACGGGTAAAGCGATTATCAGTTCACGCTAAAGATCAAATTGTTAAAACTACATTTTTTAAAGAAGAACAAGAAAAAATAGCCTTAGAGGCCTACAAAAAACATAAAACAGAGTTAGAGACACAGCTATCAAATGGTAACTTAGAGGACGTTTTTTCTCAGTTAACATGTTTATCCAAGCCGATGAGTGATTATTTTGACAAGATCATGGTAATGGCCGATGACGATCAAGTAAAGTCAAATCGACTGGCCTTTATTCATCAAGTAAATACATTATTTCAACGATGTGGAGATTTTGAGAAAATAGTTTTATGATCACAAAAGCGGCTATTCATTCTAGGTACGGAGATGCCCATGACGTTGTCGCCATTAAAGAAGTCCAGTTAGCGCCCTTTAATAGCGGTACAGTTTTGGTTAAAATGATATATTCTCCTATTAATCCAGCCGATATTAATATGTGTGAAGGGAAATATTATGTACAACCGAAACTGCCTTGCCAATTAGGAAATGAAGGAGTCGGAATCGTCGAAGACGTATCCGGAAACAATCAGACAGTCCATAAAGGCGATCATGTCATTATCCCATTTAAATCAAAAGATCATTGGATTGGGTCATGGTCTCAACGAGTTGTAGTGGATGCAGAAGATTGTGTTGTTATTCCAAAAGAGATAGATTTAAAACAAGCGTCGATGTTAACCATTAACCCTCCGACAGCCTATCTTTTATTAACTCAGTTTAAGTCATTTAAAAAAGGTGATTGGGTGGTTCAAAATGCAGCAAATTCGTCAGTGGGGCGATGGGTAATTTATTGGGCAAAGCAGCAAGGATTAAAAATAGCAAATATTGTACGAAATAAAGACCAAATTAACCAGTTAAACCAGTTAGGATCCGATCTTACAATTGAGTTTGAGCCAAGATGTGCCAATAAAGTCAAGGAAGTAACCGGCGGTGTTTCCTTAGCATTAAATGGGGTAGGTGGCCAAATTGCCATTGAGACATTGCGAACATTACGATCAAATGGGGTAATGGTAACGTATGGCGCCATGTCAAAAGAACCTGTCCAGGTAGGAAACGCCGCACTGATTTATAAAACAGTATCGGTAACAGGGTTTAACCGTACTAAATGGCTCGAAACAACAGACCGAAAAGCGGTCAAATTAATGTACAATAAGATTTTAAATATTTATAAGTCCAAATCAATATCAATTCCAATTGCTAAGGTATTTCCATTTTCCAAAATCAAAGATGCTATCAACTTTTCAAATAGCGAAAGCAGGCAAGGAAAAGTTTTAATTGATTGGAGAAAGAGTAATTAATTATCAACCTTATTAAGCTGTAATTTAGATTCTTCCCAAAGAGTTTCCATTTCATCTAATGACAAACTCGAAAATGGTTTTTGAAATTTATCAGAGGATAAAGACTCCATCATATTAAAGCGTGACATAAATTTTTGATTACATTGTTTTAAGGCGTCTTCTGGGTCAATATCAAGTTTTCGTAAGATATTAACAAATGAAAATAAAACATCGCCTGCTTCATCTAAAATCGCATCGGTATTTTTTGGTGTTTGATTAATGGCTTCTTCAAATTCTATTAATTCTTCATGTAATTTATCCTGAGCACCTTTCACATGTTCCCAGTCAAACCCTAAGCGAGCAGCACGTTTTTGAATTTTATGAGCCTGCATTAATGCCGGTAGGCTAGGTGCTACAGATGCCATCGTTGATTGTGGTGATTCTGTTTCTTTTATTTTCTCCCAGTTATGCCAAACCTCATCAACAGAGTCTACCTTTTGATCTCCAAATACATGCGGATGGCGCCGAACCATTTTAGCCATAACTCCTTCTGTAACATCTTTAATCGAAAATGCTTGTTGTTCTTCAGCCATATTAGATAGCATTACAACATGAAGTAAAACATCGCCCAGCTCTTCTTTTAAATGATCATTAGGCCCTGTCTTCATAGCATCCGTAAGCTCATAAGCTTCTTCAATAATATGAGGAATTAAGCTGGAAAAAGTTTGCTTTTGATCCCAAGGGCAGCCACCAGGGGCACGTAATGTTTTAACAACATCAATAAATTGATCAAAAGATTCCATGAAAAGTTATGAATTAGAAACTTTTTTAAAGAAAATATCTTTTTCTTTTTGTTCCATTCCTTCTTGAAGTGTCGTTTTTTCTTCAGAGTTAGTGATAGTAACTTGATTCGGAGTAAATAAGAAAATATTTTCTCCAATTTTCATCATATGACCATTAATGGCATATGCAGTACCACATACAAAGTCAATTAAACGTTTGCTAGATGTAGCATCTAAAAACTTTAAGTTAACAATAACTGGATTATTTTCACGAAGATGAGTAGCGATTAATAATGAATCTTCATAAATTTTAGGTTCTTCAACTTTAATTTGAGACATAGAGAACTTTTTAGCATTTTTAGTATGGATCAGAGAACCTTGAAATGGCTTACTTTTTTTAGTAATTATGGGCTCCTCTTCTGGCATATTTGCCACCGGTTGCTCATTAAATAGTTCTTTTTCTTCTTTAAAACCAAAGAAAACCTTCACCTTCTCTAAAAAATCATCCATTTCATTCTCCTTTGTTATTTAAAAATAGCACGGCCCAACCGAATAAGATTGGCACCTTCTTCAATCGCAATATTATAATCATTACTCATTCCCATACTTAAATAGGATAGAGTGGGGTGACGCGTTTGAAGATCATCAAATAACTGCTTACCTTGTCTAAACAAAGGACGCAAATCTTCTGACCTATCAATATAAGGCATCATTGTCATTATACCTTTAATTTTTAAATTTGGAAAAGAAAAGATTTTTTCTTCTTGATTTAACACTTCAGAAATTGAAAATCCAAATTTTTGATCTTCATTTGCAATATTAACTTGAATAAAAATAGCCGTAGGATGACTTGAATTTGAAATCTCATTTAGTTTTTCCAGTAACCGAATACTATCTACAGAGTCAATCGACGAAAAAAGCTGGCTGGCTTTTTTTGCTTTATTACGTTGTAAGTGTCCAATAAAATGCCATTCGATATTAGGGTTATTTAAAGAATGAATTTTTTGTTCAGCATCTTGAATTTTATTTTCTCCAAATAGAGTAATTCCAGATTTAATAACCGAATCAATTTGCTCTAATGTTGCATATTTAGTGGCAATCATTAGGTGAATGGGGTAGTTTATTTTATTCGATTTAGTAATCGATTGGATATTAGATTGTATATGTTGAATATTTTTTTGTATTTGGTCCATATTGAATCACTTGTTTAGTATATAATGCAAGCTGTAAAAATAGCTAGCGTTAAGTTACTCATATAAGTTGGAAGAGATTAGTTTAGACATAGGATAGATCAACGTTAACTAAAGAACCAACTTGAATATCAGGGGGTGAGATTAATGTATCATAACAATAGACAGTTACGCCGCTGGCAACAGCTTTTTTTAATAGATTTGCATAATCAGGATCTATTTCATGAGCGGGTCTAAATATCTTAGCATCTGATCGTTGAATTAGATAAAACATACTGGCCTTTTGTCCCTGTTCTACAACCTTGATAAGGTCACTGATATGTTTTTGGCCACGTTTGGTTATTGCATCTGGAAACTCATAAAAAGATTCATTAACAAGGGTTACGGATTTAACTTCTATATAATGGTTGATGTTCTGGTTTGATAGTAAGAAATCGAAACGACTGTTTAAAAAAGAAACTTCTCGTTGAATAGATTCATACACGGAAAGATCCGGTATGATATTTTGTTTAAGGGCATCATGGACAATATTGTTAGCACGTTGTGGATTAATGCCAATCCAGCAACTACCACTATGAATAAATTCAAGAGTATAATCTAGTTTACGTTTTGGGGAGGGGTTAAAGTCAACAAGGACTCTTGCATTTTCTGCTAAACAACTTTTAAGAGATCCTGTATTTGGGCAATAAGCACAGATGATTTGTCCATTTTCGAGTTTTATATCCGCAAAAAAGCGTTTATAACGTTTAAGAAAAAAACCATTGAGTAAACGATCAGTTTGAATCATAATAGTGAATTATATCAAAATACAATAGATTTAAAAAAGTTAAATGAAAATACCGATTATTATTTTTTTTATTGTTTTAGTAAGTTTAGTAGCGATTAAGTGGGTGTTACCAGGATCCTTAAGGTTTTTGGGTAATCAGTTGGTGTATACAACAGATCTAGCAAAGTCAGATGCTATTGTTGTGTTAAGTGGCGGATTAGGAAACAGGACAAAGCTGGGTATTGATCTTTACAAGAAAGGGCTAAGTTCCAAATTGATTTTATCAGGAGGTCAATTATTTAGAGAGCTGGCTGCTGCTGATTTAATGTCAGAATATGCATTAGAACTAAATGTTAAGAAGGAAGATATTGTATTGGAGAGACAGTCTCAAAGTACCTATGAAAATGCCACTTTTACGTTGAAAAAGTTACAACAGTTAAATATTCGTTCAATAATAGTAGTTACCAGTAATTTTCATACTAAGCGATCATTTAAGATATTTCAAAAGGTACTAAAAGGTAGCGATATTAAGATTCAAATAACAGGATCAGAAGATAATATCGATTACGATCAATGGTGGAAAGACTATGAATCATCTCAAAAGATATTAACAGAGTGTTTTAAATCAATTGTATACAAAATAATACACTAACCCCAAAAAACAAACATAAAATCAAACCACCCCAAAAAAGACCGCGCAGCGAAAAAAGAAAAAAAACTAAACGTGAGTGAGAGTCTTAAAATATATCCACATGGAACTATCAAAAAATAAACCACCCCCAAAAAGACCGCGCAGCGAAAAAAGAATAAAAAACTAAATGTGAGAGAGAGTCTTAAAATATATCCGCATGGAACTATCAAAAAATAAACCACCCCCAAAAAGACCGCGCAGCGAAAAAAGAATAAAAAACTAAATGTGAGAGAGAGTCTTAAAATATATCCGCATGGAACTATCAAAAAATAAACCACCCCCAAAAAGACCGCGCAGCGAAAAAAGAATAAAAAACTAAATGTGAGAGAGAGTCTTAAAATATATCCGCATGGAACTATCAAAAAATAAACCACCCCCAAAAAGACCGCGCAGCGAAAAAAGAATAAAAAACTAAATGTGAGGGAGAGTCTTAAAATAGAGTCAGGTGGCTATATTTTTTTAAGCCCAAGAGCCCGGAGCGAACAGCGCAGGGTGTGGAGTTAAATTAAAAAATATATCCGCATGGCACTATTTTAAGATTCTCCCTTTGGGGAATATATCTAGAAATTTCTATACAATATTTTTTTTAAATAACTCGATATCCATATTAAGGTGAAAAAGAAGCTTATAATAACAATGTTATTTAGGGGGAGAAAGTTTTACAATGGTTAAAGAATCGTATCGTAAAAAAGACATAAAAAAAACGAATAACAAAACGATAATAGGATTAATTATCCTAACTTTTTGTATAAGTATTTTCTTTTCATCTTCAATTTTTGCAAAAACTGAAAATAAAATTGATATTCAAAATTCATATGTTCAGTCTGGTATAACAAATAAATGGGCGGCGGGTTTAAAGGGGATTTATGCAAAATTAAAGCCATCAAATAATCAAACAAGTTTTCAAAATAGAAAAGATAAATTAATTATTGTAAATGCAGGATTTAGTGCGGTAAAAAATAGTGTTGCTCTAGGCTTTCAGGATTTGCAAATGATGGAAGATGAAGAGAATGTAGAACCAAAAGTAATTGGAGATGCTCTTTGTTACCCAAATCCATTTAGGCAAGCTACAGGGACAACATTAGGGTACGAACTATCTAAAGATATGGATATCGATATATACTTATATAATATGATGGCTCAATTAATTGCCAAGAAAACGTATAGTAAGCAAACTGATGGTGGTCACGGTGGATATAATACATTAAATTTGGAAGCAAACTTTTTAGACGGTAAAATGTTATCAGCGGGAGTTTATTTTTATTTGATTGTTCATAATGATAAAGTTTTGGCTAAAGGAAAAATGGCGGTGAAACCATAATGAAATTTAAGACACTAATGATAAATGTAATATGTTTGATACTAGTAAGTATAATAGGTATCCATAGTTATGCCGCTGAGTTTTTTGATCATACCCAAGTTGGATCATCAGCAAGAACAATTCGGATTGGACATATAGAGGGATTTGGAGTAGCTTCCAATGGCGTTTTTGATAATCCTGCGTCATTATATAAGACAAAATATTTGTCAGCATCAATGTTTACTACTCGCTTTATTAACGATATTTTGTATTATAATGGATCTGTATCTGTTAGACTTCCGATTGGTACAGTAGGTTTTGGTTATATGGCGCAAGAAATTGATGATATAAAGAAAACATATAAGAACGAATTCGATAGAATTGCGATCCAGAGCGTGTTTAATCAGCGACGTGCTGTATCAAAGTTCTCTTATCAATATTCGTATTCAGATTTAGTTCATTTAGGAGCTACTTATTCAATATTTACAATGAAAATGGATTCAGTAGAGGGGACGGGGCAGAATTTAGATATAGGTTTATTTTTTGATATGAAACAATTTGATGTTTCATTTGCATTAAAAAATTTAATTTCATCAAAAAAAGTTGAATATACAGATTCAGGTCCAGACACTATCATTGATAATTGGGGTAGGGAAGTTACTTATAGTAGTGCCGGTCAAAAAGAAAATTTAGAACTGCAAGGAATATGTTCGTTATCTTGGCATTACCGATTTATTAAATTATATAGTCAGATTAAAATGTCTGGAGAGGAACGAGTCTATAGTAAATCGTTTGGTGCAGAATTTATACCACTAAAATTTATTCAGGTATCAATGGGCCTAAATGAAACCCCTGTATTTAGAGTTTTAGGCGATGAAAAAGGAGAATTAGTGATAGATCGTTCCATTACGGCAGGTGTCGGTTGTGATTTATGGGGCGTTTCACTGGATTATGCCTATCAAAAAGAGTTAGAATCAAAGATAGTACATAAAGAATATAAAGATAAGCATTATTTTTCGATTGGCTTATCTTTTTAAGATGAAAATGAGAAAAGAGAAATGATGATTACAAGAGTATTTCAATTTTTCAAAGCTGTTTTAATAATGGTTAGTGTATTAACCATGTTACAAGCATCCTTAATTGCTGCATCTTCAGATTCCAAAACAACAATTACTTTTAGAGAAAGAGTCGGATCTGTAGAAAAAGTAGGTTATTTAGAGGGCGTATATCCGTCAGTGGAAGTGGGTCTTTATAAAAAGTCTGGTACTGTTTTAAAAGCAGAAGATCAATTATGGAAAGAAGATCATTCAAAAGTTTATTTTAATAACGGTTTTTTTAATTTAATTATAGGAAATGGTACTAATCAAGTAGGTCATGTAACTTATATTAAAAATAAAAAGTATAATGTAGGAAATGATTTTAGTGCCAATTGGTTTTCAGTTACAAATAATATTGTGATTGGTTTGAAAGTGGGCGGAATAAAGAATCGGATTTTTGAGTTTGAATTATCTGCAATTCCTTATACTATTCGATCAAAGGTGTCCGAAACGGCTACAAATATGGATGCAAGTGTTCTTGTAACGGGAAATATTAAAGACCAAAGAACAGTCTTTAGTAAAACTGTAACGGTTAATGCAGATACTAGTTTAAGTGATCTGGTTTATATCAAAAACGAAATCCCTAGAGTACTACTGGGTAGAAACCCCGAAAAAAAAGCGTTAGGTTTCTTAACTTTTAATAAAAGTCGTTTAAGCCAAATTCCTAACATAAGAGAGTCAGATATCGAAAAAGTATGGAAAAATTTAGATTTTCATGGATATATAAAGATTTTAGATGATAATACCAGTCAAGCTCATGTCATTCCGCCAGTAAATATTGATAACCATTTATTTTTAATTGATATGAAGCCTGTTTTATTAAAAAAATATAAAGAAGATCTTAGGAAAATATTTAAACAATATCTTGAAGAAACTGCAGGAATTGAAATCGATGGTTCTGTAAAAGCAACCGCTTATTTTAAAAATGGAAATCCTTTATTAGATACTTTTTCTTGGAAAAAGAGTAAACTAAACCCCAATTCTATTTATTTAACGGGCCGTAAACTGGGGATACAAAAATCAATGCCTCGTCATGATGTCCATGTAAAAGGCGCCATTAATGCTCATCAATACAAATTAAATGGATTCGACTTAGAGACAAGTTGGATAGTTACGGGTAATGGAACCAACCCAGAATCTAATATTTACACTAAGCCTAATACGAAAGTTGGTATAGATGTTTATTATCCGATCGAAGCAGTAGAGGTTAATGGCGGTATTAAACTAGGAGATCGTCATTCTGTAAAATTAGGTCAGAAAGTACCAACACAGCCAGGTACAATTATTTGGGATGGTAAAAACTTTAAAGGGTTTGTCAATAATAAGTGGGAAAATCTTTTGATCTTTGTAGGGAATGGTAAAAAGAATGAAATTGGCTTTCTAAAAAACTACAGAGAGTTAAATCGATCGCCATCATTCATTTGGGATACAGATACAAATCGTTTAAATATCGGCGTTGAAAAATCAAATTCAAAAGTAAATATAGCAAGTAATCGATATGTCGATAAACTATTAAAGATTTCAACGGCTAATGTTGGAACTAAAAATCAGGTAGTTATGGAGATAACAAATGACGGTCTGGTTGGTATTGGAACAACTCCAAATACCCATCTCGTTCAGGTAGCCGGTATTACAAATTCGGAGGATATGTTAGAGGGAGGACTTCCCATTAGACTCGTATATGCCTTAGGAACTTATTTTAAAAAGAATAAAGAAAAGGATATTTATTATCAAAGAGGGAACGTTGGGATTGGTATGCCAGATCCTACAAGTAACCTAGAAATAGCATCGCCATACAAGGAAGAAGATATTGATATACCGCTAAAAGATGCTGCGATTTCTATGGAATATGTAAAAGATGGTACTCCCTTTACATATACTATGGGGGTAGATGCCGATGGTCCCGATGGTGTTTTCTTAATTGAAAATTCTTCAAAGTTAGGATCTACAAAGCCTCTTTTTGTGTCACAAGACGATCGCTTTGGAGTTGGTGTTTTACCGCCCGCTGCTAACTTGCATGTATCCGGAAACTTAGGATTAATTGTAAGTGGTGAAATCGATACAGCAACAGCTTCAGCCAGTTTACCGACAGAAGGCCCTGGTACTAGATTGAATTTTTATCCACGAAAAGGAGCCTTACGAATAGGCACTCTAGCTAACACATCTAAATTAGAAGGTAAAGAGTGGGATGAACGAAGAATTGGTGAATTATCAATATTGTTTGGGTTTAATAATGTAGCTAGTGGTACTTACACGTCATTAATTGGAGGTGCCAATAATGATTTAGAAGGTGCCTACTCTACCATTTTAGGAGGGTCAGATCATAATGTCCGTGGTTTTTTCGCGTTAGCATTAGGAGAAAAGACAAAAATTAACCATCATGGTTCGTTTGCATGGAATGATTATGGATTTGGAATAGCAAAGCAAGCCCTAGAGACAGCTTCTCCAAATCAAGTTGTGATTAATGCTATTTCTGGGGTCGGTATTGGGTCAAACCGAACGGATCTAAATGGAGAGCCTTCGTTATTAACGTTATCAGCAAGCGCCGTAATGAAGAGCGATTTTTTAGAAACTCTGCCTAACTATAAAGGGTTAACTCAAGAAACAGATGAGGATTTAAAAAATGTAAATAAAATTTGGCAACAATTAGTCAAGGATAATTATATAGATTCCAATGGCCATTTTAAAAAGTTTATGACAAACTTTGATATTCCTACAAATTATATTGCTTATCCCTTTAGAGCTGAAATTTCAACATTTAATGTCTATAAAGAACTTAAAGCAATTTATCCTGCAAAAAGAGTAAGCCCTGATATGTTTGTTAATTTAATAACTATTCATGAAGATTTAGATGATTTTATAACGCCAGAACATGTATTTAATAAATGGAAGGCAATAAATGAAATTGCCTATGCTAGGGTATTTAATAATTTAAAGGATTTAGAAGTAGTTACATTAAATATTCTTGGTAAAATGGTCGTTAATAAAAACTTGAAAATTAAAACAAAAGACTATGATTTAAATGACATAAAATATACAAAACATCCCTATTATGTAAAAGATCCTTCATTAGTGGTTAATTTTTTAAATAGCAAAAAAAATAAAGAAGTTTTAGCAATAGATTTTCAACCGTTTATTGATTTAGGTGATAAATTCAATAAAGATCGATATCAGGAATATAAAGAAACTCAACTAAAAGAATATATTTCTTATCGAATTTGGAGTCAATTACTTCAAAAGAATTACATAAGAAAAAACAAAGTATTTGATAAATTTAGACCTTCATTTGTTGAAAATGAAGATTATAATAAGTTAGTTCCTGGAGTAACCGTAGCTCAAATAAATAAGGTATTAATGACGCGATATAAACAGCAATTATTTGATTCACGTGGTCTAAAAGAAGTACAAGGCTTATCTTTATATAATAATGCAAAAGTAAATGTAGGATATAAAGACCAAGGGTCGGCAGCATTAGCTGTAAATGGTAATTTAGGTATCGGTACAACTAAAACGTCTGCCCCTTTAACAATTCAAGCTAATAATAATATTATTGAAGATGGCGAAAATGCCGGACGTCCTTATATTTTTGAAGTACATTCTCTAAAAGATGTTAATACAATTGCAGAATACCCAGATTCTGCGCTAACAGTGTTTAATCAAACAGCAGAGCTAATAAAGAAAAAAGATGTCGATCCAGTGGTTATTCCAACGAAGAGTGTATATCCGACACCATCATTTGTTGTGAATAGTAAGGGAAGAGTTGGTTTTAATATATTTAACGATATTAATCCAACGGCCAATGGCAAACGAATTACAGGTAATATTAGTGTAAGAGTTGGCGATGGCGGTGTTCGTGCTGCAGGATTACTTCTACCATCAGGTCAAGAAATATCACAAAAGCCACCGGTTATTGTATGGAGCTATGTTGATATAAAAGACCCTGAGTTTTCAGATATATACTATACTTCTGGAAATGTAGGTATTGGAACAATAGAACCTAATAGCTTATTAGAGTTATCAAATGAAGAGGCGAATGACCCTGTTATAACTTATGATCTTAATGGGGTTGATTACTATACAATGGGAGTAAGTCAGAAAAAACCATCTGCATTCCAAATTGTGCCAAAAGGTAAGCTAGATAATATTGATCCTGTTTTTTCAGTTGTTGATAATAAAATAGGTATCAATACAATAGACCCTAAACATCAACTGCATGTATCAGGAAATGTTTATTCTAAAGGTGTTTATTTTAAACTAGACCATAATCAAAAAGAAAAGAAAGACTATGGGTTTATTGCAAATAACTTATATACCAAAAGATTAATTATTAATGGCGAAAATATTGTTGGTAGTGGTACAAAATGGGTACCAACAAGAAATGAGCTAGAAGATATTGATTGGATATATCGTCGTGATTTACTAACAAACATCGGTTTCGGAACGGATGATCCAAGTGCTTATGTTGATATAGCAGGTACTTTAAAATATAAAGATGGATTAAATATTAGACAGGAGTTATTTTCAAAAGAAGAAATTAAGTTAAATAAATTAAAGTTTAAAAATGGAACACCTATCCCAAGTGAACTTTATGTTACAGGGTCTTATTTAATTTTAGAGTCAAAGTTACCGCCCAAAACATTTAATATTTCAAACGTACTTACAAGAGGAGAAGCCAGTGAAGGTGAATTTATTGTATGGAAAGATGCAGAGAATAGTATACTTGTCGATTCTGCGATTTATTGGAGCGATTCTCAGAAAGATCCAGGTTGGGAATATAATCAAAACCAACAAAAATGGGAGTTTAAACCAAGTTACTCATATGATAAAACATTTAAACAACCAACTACTATGTTTCCGGTTATTCCTAAAAAATATTTAGATTCTCCAGAAAAATATCCTAACGAAATAAAACGAGTGCAAAATAGTCATATCAAGTTATCAAGAACCTTTGTTTCTACAGAAAATAATGATATTAACTTATTAAATAAGTTTACTTTTGGCGCAGAAACAAAAAATGTAAACAGTAAGATAGATGCAGAATTTACCTATAGTGGAGTCTTTTTTAAAGATTCATATAGCCATTCAGTGGGTCGAATAAACGTTAATTATGATTTTGAAGAGGATTTATTAAACTTTACGCCAAGAGGAATTAATATTCAAATTAAAGGTGAAAAAGATAAAAATAATAGAGTCCCTTCGATTGTTAATGGTACAACTTTAACGGGTTTAAATGTAGATGTATCAGATGTTTCAGTTCAATTAGGAGGGGAGCAAACAAGAGGGTTTAAGCATCCTGCAATATTTAAAGGAGATGTAGGTATTGGTACAGAACCTATCAGGCCTGGGATCGAGTTATATCCTAGATTAGCTCCTGCAGACGCTATCAAAAAGTTATCAGATACATACCTTTTAGATATCAAAGGGGCATTAAGAGCGACATCTTTTAATATAACTGAAAGATTAATTATTACAACAATAAATGTAATACCGGATTCATTAGTAGTAACAGACAAAGGCGCTGTGGGTGTTAATACTGGGTCCCCATCAACAAAATTAGAGATTGACGGACTAACAGCTGCCAATTTTACCTCAAGTAATTATATAGAGGCTCCAAACGTTCAGTTTTCTAGTAATAAGTTAATTATTAAAGAAGATGGTTATATTGGTTTCCGAAAGTTAGAGAATGAAAATCAAATTGTTAGTCTTGAGTTGGATAAGCAATTTGAGAATCAAATTAATCAACCATTTACGTATCATACAGTATCGATAAATTTAAATTTAGCAGACCCAAAACCAGTTACCGATTCGATTACAGGCCTTGATATTTCAATGCTTTCTAATACATCTCAAAATACGTTTTCAATAGAAAAAATTAAAGGAATTGATATAGATTTAACACAATTAGAAAATTTATATCAAGATATAGATAAAGATGGTATTTTTGAAGACAACGCAAAAGTAGTAGGTTTAGATGTTGTTATTACAAAAAATGTCATAGCGGCGACATCAACGGATCCTAAATATCCATCAATGAATGTTGCTGTTTTTATGGGAGGAAAAGTTGGTATAGGTACAAGCACTCCTGAATATACATTAGACGTAAATGGTAATATTTACGCTAATGATACCAAGTCTTTACAATTTGAAAATGCTCTTGAGGGAGCTACAATAACGCAACGTTTAGTCGTATCTAATAATTTGACATTTAGTTACAAAATCCCGAACGCAAAAATAGTAACGATGAATTATGTCGAAGTTGATAATATTATCTTAAAAGATTTAAGTGTTGCAACACCAGATGCGACAAGCTTAAATATAGTGAATTTATTAACGGGTAATAATTTAAATATCACCTCAAATACAGATGCTGTTAATGTTAATGTTAACAATAAATTAAAAGCAGTATCTATGAACGTCTTATTCCTGAAAGAAGGTGACACAGATTCCAGTCAAGCACTAGCTGTTAAAAATACACTAACGGTTAATAGTATTACCGTTAATAACACCACAACAAGCAAAGTAATTAAAGATAACCAATTTGCAGTAAAAAACAACGTCGGAATAGGAACTTCAGAATCGTTTAATAAATTACATGTAAATATAGAACCATTAAAGAAAAACTTTTTAGAAGTAAAGTTTGATCCAAGAGATAATTTATCTTGGAATGCGATTCGATATCAGGTTAGTAGTAATAACGTTACAAATCTTTCGGCAGGACTACTATTAGCCGCAGGTGCGGAAAAAGATCATGTTCCTGCTGGAGTAGTAGCTCTAAATGAAAGCAGACCAACCGGATCTCATTTAGTAATTCTAACAGGAAAAGAGCGAATCAGAGCATCTTCTACAGGGAATATTTTTATAGGACGAAAAACAGAATTATTAGATATAGATAACAAAACACCAGCTTTATTTTCGATAGAAGGAACTGTTAAAACCTCATCATTTTTAATTGACAAAACAAAGCCAACAGATCAAAACTTTATAATAATAGAGGGTATTGGAGGTTCTCCGTCTATTTTAAGTCCAGCTATAGTTACTACCAGTAGATCAATTATTGCAGATAAGTTTATCGTCCAAGATGTTTTAGCTATTCCAACACTATCTAATTTTGAGGTTTTAAAAAATCAAGGTGGTCTATTTGTAAGTAGTAATAAAAGTTTATTTTATACCAATCATTTTGATGGAGATGCTAACAAGGTCTTTGGAAGTTTTGATAATCCGTTTTTTGTAACAGAAAAGAATACAATTCCTTTTTATACAGCTACTAGAAACCTACATTCATCAACAATGAAATTTGTTACATCAAATATTAATTCAAGATTACAATTAAATAGTACACAAGCTAAATTAGCTGCAATTATTCAAAATGGAACCATTCCAACATATAACTTAAATCAAAATATAAGTTTATTATCATTAAAAACAACACAAAGCTTTTTTCCTAAAAATCTTAAAACAACGTCATTTAATTTAGTTCATATTAAAGCTACGGGTAATCCGAATACACGAGATAAAACAATCCAAGATTCAATCGTTGGCTTATCGGTTAATTTAAGTCAATTACAAAGCGAAAATATAATTAATGTTGGTTCGGAAGTATTCGAAACCAAAGGAGTAAAAAATGCAGCTCGATTCCTAGGTGGTAACGTGGGGATCTCGACAAGTGAAAATACAAATGTTGTTCATTTTGAACCAAAAAGTACTTTACATATTTTAAATACAACCGAAAATTATTCGTTTATTGTTCAACCTAAAGCTAGCTTAAAGCATTCAATGATAGTGTCATCAAATGGACTTGTTGGGATTAATACAGATGTACCCAAAGGTGTATTACATATTGGTACAAGTGAAAATCGAACGACTTTATTAGTTAAAAGTGTAGAAGGAGAACCCTTATTTAGTGTTGCAGATTCGATTAATATTGGCCCTTCAGCCATTAATAAAACAGCGTCTCTTAATATAGAAGGTAAAATAAAAGCAGAAAGTTTAAATGCTAAATTTATTAAAGGAAATTCATTAGCTATTAATAATGGTACAGCCTCTATTTTATCTGTAACAGATAAAGGGAATATCGGTTTTGGTATTGCAGTGCCAGAAGCTCAGCTTCATATTCGAAGAGAGATCAATAAAAATGTAATCCAAAATAACCAAAGTGGATATATTCATCAAGCTATTAATATTAATACTTCAGGAGCAAAGCCAGTAACTGAAAGTATTACAGGGATTTCAATGATCATTTCATCAAATATAGAAACTGAAACAGATCGACGAAAAAATAGTTTAGATGATAATTATACGGCAAAAGGGTTAAATATAGACTTAAGATCGATTCAAAAGAATACATCTAGTAATGTTATTGGTTTAGTTGTTAATGCAAAAACAAAGATTAAGGCTGCAGGTGGTGGCGGTATTGGCGGTGTAGTTGGCGGTACTGATCCTGTTAAAAATATAGCTGCTTTATTTAATGGAGGAAATGTTGGTATAAATACGTTGCAACCAACGGAGAAATTACATATAAACGATACAATAAAAACTAAGCAATTAACACTAACAGATACAGTAGCGCTAACCTTGAAAGATGTTACTGTTAACTCTGTTATTGTAACTAATTCTATAATGGCAAATGTAAAAATGGACCAATTAAATAGTTCCGAAAATTTAGAAGTAAATATATTAAGGTTACCCTATTCATTTGAAGAATTAAAAGATAATAATATTACAGTAAATATTACTGGGAAAATTGTTGTGAAACCTAAAACAGAAGGCGATAAAACAATTCCATCTAGATTATTTTTTGGGACATCTTTCCCTAATCCAACTAATTCTATAATGGTAGCAATTAATCGAAATGAAAATGAAATTAAACCAGGGTTTAATGGGATTGCAATAGGAAAAGAAGGTTCTGCAACCTTTAATATATCAAATTCCTTAACTGTTACATCAAGTGGTTATTTACAGCTCCAAAAAATAACAAGTAATAAAGATAATCTGTTATCAATATTTTCTAATGCATTAATAGTAACTGGTAATACTGTGGGTCAAAAAGGAGTAACTATTAATCAAGGTTTAGCCTCTAATAAGTTAATGTTTAATAACATGTCATTATCACCCACTCATAGATCACATTCCGGTTTGTTATATAGAAACTCCGATTCAAATCATTTAATGTTTAAAATGCATGATGGGACCGAAAAAAATATTTCAGCAGTTGTAAAATCAACGCCAAATACAGTCGTCAAATTTGCAAAAGATACTATAACAAGCAGTAATATTTTTACATATTTTAATCGAAATCAATTGAATTTTAGTATAGGAACCTCAAATGTAGCTAATACTCAATATTTTAATAAAAAAGATAAATTAACAATAACAAGTAATATTTCAGCTACTGCTATATTTGAAAATAACAGTTTTTTTGCACATGATATCAATGGGTTCTTTCCTAATAGGCAAACAGCGAAGGATGGCAGTAATAAAGTTCTGCGAGGGTTATGGATCAAATCAGGCAGCATAAACACAAACCAAGATATCGAAAAGTTACATGGTAAGGGTAAGGGCAACGGTGCTAAAGAAAAAGTCTTAATTGGCTTAGAGGTAGATATGTCCAAATTAAATGCCAAAACAACAGATCAAACTGAAGGAAGTAATAATGTATCTGGCGAAAAATATGCAGGTATTTTTACAGGCGGTAGCGTTGGTATTATTGTAAGTCCTAATAGCGAGACCTTATCTTATAAATTAACTACTCGTAAAATACCTTTACCTTCTGCAAATGTTCATATTATCAGTAATATGATAGCTCATGACAAAGATAGTAAAAGACCGATCCAAAATGATTTATGGATCGAGACAACACAAAATACAGTATTTTTAGTAACTAAAAATTTCTCAACAACTGAACTTGTTACTAGAAATTATATATCTATAGGTAAAAAAGATAATATAACTAAAAGTAATGCCCATTTAACATTAATTAGCCCATCCGATAAGCCCTCATTTCAAATTGACAATAATACAAATACATTGTTAAGCATTAAAAAGAATGCTAATGGTAAGTATGGTTTAGGAATTAATACATCTGAAATTGATAGTCAGTTAAATTTAAAAGGAAATGGCATAAATGATATATTAAATATTTCAACAATATCAACGGCTAATATCTTTCATATTTCAAACGAAAATAAAATTGGTTTAAGAACCGCAAATCCAACGAGTATACTCGAAATAAATAGTAACAAAATAAATAAATATTATTTACAAATAGGGCTCGGTAGCCAATCGCTAATCGTAACACAAAACCAAGTATTGGTTAATTTAAAAGGAGATAAACCAGAAAAAACAACAAAAGAGTCTATTAACGCATTAAAAGTAAATAAAAGTTTATATTCTGGGGTTAATACCGAAAATAGAACAGCTGACAACACTCACATAAAAGTTGATACCGCTATACGATCTAAAAATATTCCAGCAACGATAGCAGAATTTACTTCAGATAATCAATCCTATTATTGGAGTTATATCAATAATGATAGTGCAACTGGTCTAGAAATTATTTTAAAAAATCAGAACGTAGCCGTCCCTGGTGAATTATTATTAAATGAACTTTCAAATGCAGCAGGTCCAGTTCAGATTACTCCAGGTCAAATAAGATATCAACCATTTATTATTAATACGATTAATCAAGGAGATATTAAAATTAAAAATATTAAACTAGGTGTTAAAAATGGTAATGGACAACAAATAACCGCAACTTTGTTGGATAAAGATGGAAACCCAGCACCAGATACAATACCTGTAGATAAAATCCTATCTTCTGATGGAACTGATACAAGTTACAATACGATATCTTTTAATTCAAATACACTTATAACAAATCAAGTATATTATTTAAAAATTGAAAATAAAGGTACGCAAACAATTGAGTTATCGCCACAAGAGCAAACAGTGGGGCAAATTTTAACAGTTCCAAATGATCCAAATGGTTTATCTATAGCGACCCAGCAAAATATGATGATGGATATCATTAGACAATTACCAGAAAATCAATTTTATGTCGGTTTTAATAAGTTAGACTTCAAAATTAAACCAAGTAGTATGTCTACAGACCTACTTAATATCGGTCAAAAGGGGGTTGCGATCAATACGGATGTTGTTGGTAGAGCTACAACAGCTAATTTTATTGTTAAAGCTTCCAAAAGTGATAATATTGTCGATGTAAGTCAATACAGTGGTAACCAAAAAGTACAATCGCTATTCATTTCAAGAGGTGGTAGTGTTGGTATTGGAACAAGTAATGTTGGCGTAGGTACTAACGCATCAGCATTAGTTGTAGACGGAAATACAAAAGTATACCAAGTTTCAAAAAACGAAAATGGAACAGCCTTAACATTTACAGCTCCAAATCAAAATTATAATTTTACAATTACTAGTAACTATACTCCCTTTGTCCAAGAGAGAATTACATCAACATCAACAAGTAACTTTATGATTGAAAAGAAAATCAAAACCAACTCCGGAATAGACTATACTGCCGCTAGTGTAAAAACTAATGTTGGTATGGAATGGGGTTATTTCCAAAAAGAAAGTAATCCTAATATTAAAAAAGACTTAAATGGATTATTTGTTAATATTAGATCGGGTACTAATTTGGGTGCTATAAAGAGAAAAGATATGCATGTTTTAGAAAATGATTCGAGCGATGATACAGCTATCGTTGATGCTACAAAAGATATAAGCACTGGTCAGCAAACAGATCTTCCCATAGTCCATGGTGTTAAAGTCTATATGGATTTATTAGCAAAAGATCCATCATTTGGAACAAAAGAAGGTAAAATTGTTCCAGCATCATTTACCAGTTTAGATTCTCAAGGTGTTCGCGATACAAAGGTAGGGATTGGTATTGTAGTAAGTCAAAACTATGATTGGAAGCCATCTCTTCCTGCCTTACACGTTGGTGCATTTCAAAGTTTTGATACAAAAGCTTTTGATATATCAAAAGCTTATGAGGATTTAAGACCTACCGGAACGATAGCGTTATTAGAAACCGATGATATTTATATTGATTTCACAGGAGATAATTTTCAACAACAATTAACGTCATATGTTGATGGTGAACCACCTGTTACTTTTGATGCTAATAGTGATTCCGGTTTATCAGAAAAAAAAGGAGGTAGTCAACTATTTATTACAGCTCTATTTGATAAGGAATCAGGTATAGAGACTACTTATACAGGAAACAAACCAATTCGGGTATATAAGTCTAATGAATTTGATGATGCTAGCGACATAGATGACTTTGAAGATGGGGAGCTACCTCTCTACATACAAAATTATGCTATGAGAGCAATTAACACTACAGACAAGTTAACCAAAGAGGTCATCAATGTAAATGCTGATTTAATGACAATGATTAATACGGAGCTAGATAATGCCGATATTATCAAGAAACCTGGAATTGGTACAGAAAGACAAGGTGGAGAATTGGCGGATGATTGGTATCAAAAAGTGAAAGATCAACAATTATTCGGCGGTGCAAAATTAATAAAAGCTAATGTTATCGAACGTGTATTAAGACAATATAACCAACGTCAATCATTTGCCTTTATGGTTCGATTTAAACAACCCATTGTAGAAGGACGTAACGTAAAATTTATGTGGAATAAGTATAATATGATGCCGAATGAAGAATTTATGTGGTATAGAAATCCAACAGGATTAGACGATAAAGGAATAGGTGTTGATTCAACAGATTATAGCGTGAAAAAGAAGGTCGAGACGTATGGAGGCTATACTGCTGCTAACGAAGAAATCTCAGCGTATGGGTGGAAAAAAACAAAAGGTGTTAACAAAGGTGCTGATGTATATGGCGTAGATCCAAAAGATACCAAAATCGAGATACCTTTAATCATGATGACAGGTACACAGCCGTTAATTGGTGCAAATGCGTTTGGCGGTCGTGTTGGGATCGGTATAATACCTGGTGATTTTTTAAATGGAAACAAGACTAACCCATTACATTCTACGTCCATTGGATCTAAAACGGCACATCAAGGATCTCAAAAACTATTAAATCAAATCCATGAAGCATTAACAGTATCGGGAGATATGAGAATCGGTATTGTAAATCCAAAGGGAGCACAAACTGGTATTTTTCCTGGTAAATTAATTTTTTCAGGAGGGCCAAATTTTTATACAGGAGATGGAAAATTAGATCATTCAGAAAATAGAGACCAGTTTTTTATGTTTAGACGTAATTTCCAAGAAAATAAAACCCATTTAGTAGTACAGTTAAAAGATGAATATGATTTAGAAACAGATATTTCATTTAAGATTGGTCATGAAACAGATTTAAAAAGAGGAGATAGCAAAGATAATTTAAAAGATAAAAATCAGTTAACAACTAAATATGGTCCATTAATCGGGGATGCAAATTCTGATAACTCAACATTTAAAACCGCTTTTATATTTACATTAAAACAAAATGTTAACGGCGAATCATTAACAGATGCAAAGCCAATGGTAGGTATTGGCGAATATCGAAAAAATGAGACGATCACAATCGATTCTAAGAACTTGTCTAAACAAAATAATATAGGAACTCAATCAGATATAGATCAATTTTATTCACCTTTAACCCAAGACAATATCAAAAGTTATTTGCACGTACAAGGACGATCTATTTTTAACACTAACGAAAAGGTATATCCAAACACTGCTGCAAATGCTTTTACTAATCAAGAAAACGATGAGGAACATGTAGCGAGATTTGAAGATTTGAAAAAGGTATCTAAACATGAACAAAGTGTACTAGGAATAAACTTCGCAAGTGCCGCAACAGCTGATAGTTTTAACTATATGACATTTCTAAAATGGAATGCTACAAAAAGTAATTCAGCAACGGCAGTTGAAGGATATAACTCTTTGGGCGCTATTGAAGGATATGCAACTGGCGTATCTTTTTCATCTCCAGAAAAAGATTACGCAGAATATTTACCAAAATTAAATCAAGCCGAGGTATTAAATCAAGGTGATATAGTTGGAATCGTTAAAGGCAAAGTAACAAAATCAATTGAAAATGCAGAATCTATAATGGTAATTAGTACAACGCCAATTGTTGTGGCAAACTGGCAGCCTGAAGATAAATTAGACGAATTTGCGCTGGTAGCATTTATTGGCCAAGTTCCGATAAAAATAAAAGGTTCAGCTCAAAAAGGCGATTATATTATTGCATCGGGTAATAATGATGGTATTGGATATGCAATTAACCCTGACAAGATCCAGTTAAATCAAATTCCACTTTTAGTAGGACAGGCAATTAATGATGTCTCCGACAATCAAACAACCCAAAAAGTATTGTGTTTTGTTGGATTTCCATTTAAGTATCAAGCCATTCAACATATTAAGCAAAATTTAGAAATTAAAATGATTAAATCAAAGCAAGAAATGATGGCTTATAAAGATCAGATGAACCAAACATTAGATAACCGTCAAAACAAGATTAAAGAATTAAAACTAAAGATAAAGGAACTATCACAATGATCAGTGAAAAGAGAATAACTTCTGAATTAATTTACCAAGGTTCAATTTTAAATGTTCGCAAAGACATTGTTAAGTGTTCGAATAGTCAAGAAAGTACTAGAGAGGTCGTTGAACATTGTGATGCGGTTGTGATTATGCCTGTCACTCAAAGCTATGAACTTTATTTAGCATATCAGTTTCGTTATGCAACCAATCAAACACTTTTAGAGTTTCCTGCTGGAAAAATTGATCCAGGTGAAACACCATTAGCAGCAGCTAAGCGAGAATTAAAAGAAGAGACAGGGCTTTTAGCCAATCAGTGGGTAAGTATGGGCTCTTCATATGCTTCGCCAGGTTTTTGTAACGAGAAATATCATTTTTTTATAGCTCAAGACTTAGATCAAGGCGACCGTAAATTAGATGATGACGAAAATATTATCGTTCATAAAGTATCATTTAAAGAGTTATGGAATCAACTTAAAGAGCAGTCATTAAATGATACTAAAACAATTGCAGGCTTATTTTTTGTAAAGGAATATTTAGGATTGTAAATATGATTAATCGAACATATATAAAAGAATTTATTATATATTTAAAAGTAGAGCGTGGGCTAGCATCGCATACGATAAATGCTTATAAAACGGATATTGAAGAATTTTATGATATATGTGAAAACGATATTATAAACGCCAAAAAAGTTAGTCACTATATCCAGCAATTGGGATATCGAGAATATACATCTTCAACAGTACAACGAAAAGTTTCAGCAGTACGAACATTTTTAAAATTTTTAAATTTACAAGAGGATATTAACATAATATTACCTAGTAGCTATGAGTTACCAAAATTAAAAAGAAAGTTACCAAAATCAGCTAGCGAAAAAACGATTGAACAACTACTTAAAAAACAGGATCAGTCGCCATATCCAAATCGAAATAAAGCTATTATCGAGTTGGCCTATGGGTCTGGTTTAAGAGTATCAGAAATTATTCAGATGTCTTGGTCTTCATTTGACGATACATTAACCCATATCAAAGTAAACGGAAAAGGTAATAAACAACGACTCGTTCCTGTTAGTGAATATGCAAAACAAGCTATTCAGCAGTATCAACATAACGAATATCCTGATCTTGTTCGGCATTGGTCTAAAGATACGTGCTTTTTAAGTCGGCAAGGAAAGCCAATTTCAAGACAAATGATTTATTTAATAATTAATGATAAGGCTAGTAATCAACCTATTTCACCACATCAGTTACGGCATAGCTTTGCAACACATTTATTAGATGGCGGAGCCCCTTTAAGAGATGTCCAAGCATTATTAGGACATGAAAGTATTACAACAACACAACGATATACCCATGTATCTAGAAAAAAAATAAAAAAGATCTATGATCAATTTCACCCGAGGGCGCAGCAATGACAATAACCATGATAGTAAGTCAAATTACAATATTATTAATATCTATAGTAATCCATGAATTAGCTCATGCGTTTACTGCCTATAAATTAGGGGACCCAACTGCGAAAAATTTAGGCAGATTAACATTAAACCCAATTAAACATTTAGATATCATCGGATCGTTTATCTTACCAGCATCATTAGCTATTATTAATAGCCCGGTAATGTTGGGTTGGGCAAAGCCTGTACCTGTTGATTGTAGATATTTTAAGAATCCAGTTAAAGATATGGCCAAAGTAGCAATAGCAGGTCCCTTAAGTAATATAATTCTGGCTTGTATAGGTATCCTATTATTTAAATTAAAATTATCAACTTACATAGCCGTTTATCAGATTCTTTATTCTTTCATATTAATTAACTTAATATTAGCCATATTTAATTTACATCCAATACCACCATTAGACGGTTCTAGAATCATAAAGTTGTGGTTATCACCAAAGTGGCAGTTCACATTAGATAGAATAGAGCCTTTTGGAATATTAATAATATTTGGATTATTGTACTTCAATATTTTTGATATATCATTCAATTTTATTATTAAATATTGTCAAATAGTGTTATTAAACGGGATATAACTATGATTTTCGATACAAGTTTCATTAAAAAATTTACGATTTCATTATTAAACAGGAGTATATTATTATGTAATATAAGAAGGGGTTTTGTAGAATTTATGAAACAACGGATAAAGCAGTATATTTTAATATTAGTATCATGTTTAATGGCAGGATCGTTAGTAGTTGCAAATACTACCCCGATGACGATTTCATTACAAGCAACGTTGCAAACGCAAAAAACAAACTTAAATGCCGAAGTTGCAGATATTAAAGTTGAATTAGAAGGAAAAAAAATAAGGCCAGAAGATGGGAAATCAGTCCTAATTACAACATGGTCCCAAAAATATAAACAAGAAATGATTCGTAATGGCCGGTTTTCTGTTGTATTAGGAACCGATCCTAAAAATCCAATTAAAGCAGAGATGCTTAATTTACAAGAACCCCATTTTAGAATTACCCTAAATGATAGAGATGATTTAACCGCTCGGTTTCCAGTTCCATCTGTTCCATATTCAATTCAATCAAAAGTAGCCGAAGAGGTATTATCCGTAAAAGCTGAAAATATTCATGGTGTATTTACCAATCCATTTTTAGTAAAAGCCGATATGAACATTAACTCGAATACATTAGTTGTTAAAAAGAATGGAAACGTAGGGGTAAACACCGCAACGCCAAATTATATGTTAGACGTAAATGGGAATTTAAATGCAAGTGAATATTATTATACCGATAAAAGTGGCAAACAGTTAAAGTTAGAAGAAGCTTTATCTTGGCGTAAGTCGGCAGATAATCAAAGTTTGTATTATGTAAGTGGAAATGTTGGGATTGCAACAGAGAACCCTAAATATGCATTAGATGTAGTAGGAACCGTGAATGCAACACAGTATCTTATAAAGGGAGAACCTTTAAACGATTGGTTATCAGGTTCTTTGAGTTGGCGAAAAACAAAAGCCGATAGTATTTATTATAAAATTGAAACTAGTGATGGCGGAGTTGGTATTGGTACCGATAATATTAGTGAACGTTTAGATGTTGATGGCGCTATTCGTATTGGAAATAGTATTCAAAAATTGCCTAAGGCTGGAACAATAGAATATTCGTTAGATAGTAAAGGACTTCCAGATTTTTATGGTTATGTTAGAGATGGTATCCGTTTTTCATTAACTGGTCTAAAACCTGAAAATGATCCTCAGAAAAATCAGATACTATTTTATACTAATAAAGATCGAGTTAGTGGCTCTGATCAACTAACATTTGTTAACGAGAGGCTAGGTGTTGGAACGCCTACTCCTGATGCGACAGTAACGATTGTCGGGTCACCAGATCAAAATGAAGATTTATTAAATATAAAAAATAGTGATGGGAAAACAGTTTTAAACGTTAAAGATAAAAATGTTGGGATTGGAACGGATGATCCAAAATTTAAATTAGATGTTAATGGAATATTAAATACACAAGAATATTATATAAATGGAGAACCACTTAATAAGGCCTTTTCCACAGGTACATTTTTCTTGAAAGGAAATAACGAAGCTGTTTTTTATGATTTAGGAAACGTTGGGATTGGAACATCAACTCCGAAAAACTTACTAGAAATTTCAAGTCCAACTCGAAATGCTGCGATTACATTTGATATCTTAGGAGATGATCTATTTACAATTGGTGTAGATTCATTAATTGAAAATACATTTATTTTTTCAAAAGGAAGCGACTTAAGCCAGCCAGTATTTTCATTTAATGGAGAACGAATTGGTGTCGGTTTAAATCAACCAAAATCAAATCTTCATGTCAGTGGGAATTCAGGGCTATTAGTAGAAGGAACCTTTGGTGATCCAAACGCATTTTTACCAGCAACAGGTGCTGGGACACGAATGATTTGGTATCCTGGAAAAAGTGCTTTTAGAGTAGGTCATGTTGAAGGCTCTAACTGGAATGATGTTAACTTAGGACTACATTCAGTGGGGCTAGGGTATGATCCGTTAGTAACAGGAGAATATGCTGTAGTAGCTGGTGGATATAAAAACCAAGCAATTGGAAAAAATTCATTCGTTGCCGGTGGTTTAACAAACATAGCAGAAGGTCATTATAGTTTTGCTGCAGGTCATAATGCATATGCTAAGCATCATGGTTCCTTTGTATGGGCCGATTATACACCTACTGCAAATCCATTTGAATCAACAGCTCCCAATCAGTTTTTAATTCGAGCTAATGGAGGGGTTGGTATTGGAACAAATAAAACGGATAAAAGTGTATTAACAGTATACAGAGATAATGATAAATCTCATCGTTTAATTACATTGGGAAATGTTAACAATCCTGATAATGTAACGGTTGTAAATGCTGAGGGGCAGCTTGGTATTGGTGTTTCTAAAATTCCTGATAATACTAAAATGACTGTTATGGGCGGAAATGTGGGAATAGGAACAACTATGCCTAAAGCAATGTTAACTATTTCATCTAATTTAACTGAGGGAAATATATTAGAAATAAAAAACGAAAATGTATCATCAGATCCATTAGTTGTTATAAGTCATGAAGGAAACATGGGAGTTGGTGTTAGGGATCCTCAATATGCATTAGATTTAGGTGCCGGTAAAATATATGCATCGCAGTTTTTAATGGTAGACCCAAATGATCCTAGTTCCGTTATTGTGTTACAGCCAAGTAATGGATCACCTTGGGCGGATCCGTCAGAAAATGGTAATAATACATACCGAGCTCAAGGACTTATCGGTATTGGTACTGCAACCCCAAACAGCCTATTAGAGTTATCAAATCAAAATTCAAAAGGAAGTCCACCTGTCATTACATTTGATCTTAATAAAAATGATATTTATTCAATTGGCGTTGTAACGGATAATAACAACATAAAATATTTTACAATTCAACCAGGTTCATCATTATCCCAAAAAATAGCCCCAATTTTAATAGCTACACAAAGTGTAGGAATCGGAACAACAGTAAATCCTCCAAGTAGCAATCTACATGTTTCAGGTAATACAACTATAATTGGCTCATTATTAGTAGGAACAACCAACGTGAAGCCAGGTTATGAAATATTTATTGATGGTACCTTAAGAGGTATGAACTTAGGTGATAATTTTGTGATTAATGACGATAAATGGGATCCTAAACCAACACCTTGGAAAACAAATAAAAAAACAGATGAAATTTATTATACATCCGGAAATGTAGGGATAGGAACGGCATTTCCTACCGCAACATTAGATGTAAATGGTACAGTATCTGTTAATCGATTCGAAGTAAAATCGCCAATTAAATTAGATGGAGATTTAACAACAAAGCTCCTAAAGTTAAAAGATATAAAGCAAACAGTCGCAACTTATGGCATGCTATTTGTTGAAGATACAGAATTAAAATATCGAAAACCTGGTTCTAATGAAGATAAAATTATTTCATCTCCCATTAAAAAAGAAGATGGGTTGTTTTCAGGGCCATTATCATATTGGATCGACGAATCAACAATTGGTATAGCTCCTATTTTTTGGAATAATGATAAAGGTATATTAAGTGCTAGCTCTAATCTTAGAGTAAACGGTTATATCCAAGAAGAGCTTGGACTAACAATTACATCAAATACAGAATTTGGAATTCCAAGCTATAATCAATCTATAAGCTCATTTCGAATTGACTCAGAGTTAACTCATCGAGGTAAAATTACAGAAGTAACATCTTATACTGGCCAAGATATTAATATTGTTTTTAAAAAAGATTGGGGAACAGATACCGAAGAGCCTGTTATTATTAAAGGATTAGACTTAAATTTAAGCCAACAAGGTGGAAAAGTTCTAAATCGATCAAAAGTAATTGGTTTAAATGTTGATGTAAGCTCTGTAAATATTGAGTCAAATTCCAATAAATATGCTGCTCTATTTATGGGAGGTAATGTCGGGATAGGAACAGAATCTCCATTAACAGAGCTAGAAGTAAATGGTGTCGTTTCTGCAAACTTTTTCAATTTAACAGGAGGGTTAGACGTTTCGACATTAACGATTAACAAAGAAAATAAAGGGTTTTATGCAGAAACTAGTCGGAGTAATCAAACGCGAATAGGTATAGGAACCTTAACACCAGAAACTGAGTTAGATGTTCACGGAACCGTATCAACGAACCGATTAATAGTTAGGTCTGGATTAGTTGCAACCACTATGAACATTGGTAATAATAATTTTGTCGTTGATGACGCTGGTAATATTGGAGTAGGAACGGATAAACCAAATGCATTTTTAGAATTAAGTAAAGAAATAACAAAACCATTAGATAAACCATATATTGGAGAAAAGATAGGAATAAACATAGCAAGAGCCAAAGAAAAAGGAGATTCATTTAAGTTGTTAGAAGATCTAACAGGGTTACAAGTTAATATGAGTTCTGAAAAAAATAACAAATTAGGTGGTCAAAAAGTTGCCACGGCTATTAAAGTCGATTTATCCAATATTCAACTAGATAAAGATAGTAAGGCTGTAGGTTTAGATATTAATGTTGAGTCACCCGAAACGGATAATCCTGGAGCAATTCGCTATGCCGCATTATTTAATGGTGGTAAAGTGGGAATAGGAACAAGAGAACCACTAGCAACATTGCATGTAAGTGGAAATTTAAGAGCTAATAAAATTATTTTAGGAGAGTCAATTGATACTCCTTTTGCGACATTTAATAGTTTAGTTGTACAAGGTGTTGCAAGTTTTAATCGTGTTACGTTAAATGAATTAGTCATTAATGATCGTATTTCGGCTAATAGACTAACAATACAAAAAGGAATTGAAGCACCTTTTGGAGAATTTTCACAACTCACTGCTAAAATAGCATCCTTTAATACAATTAAAGCAAACAATTTAACGGTTTCAAATAATTTATCAAGCCTTTTTGGCGAGTTTTCAGGTGGTATTGGTATTGGTGGCGTCCAAGCACCAACGTCAGGTATTCTTGTAAGCGGTAATATTTCAGCTGGCGATTTAGTCGTCAATAACAATTTAATTATATCTAAAAATGCAACATTTCGAGTTAATAATTCAGACTTATATGTCGATAAGTCTGGCTTAGTTGGTCTAGGAACAATTAACCCCAAAAATAAGTTACATGTTTATTTTGATAAATCGGTAGAATATGATGAAGAGAACTCAAATTCATGGAACGCCATTCGAGTAGAATCAAATGTAAATCAAAATGAAGGTGCCGCTGGTATTTTATTAGTACCAAACAATAGTGCTCCATCATCATCAATTGGATCAGGTATCGTTGCTGTTCGAGGAAATCCAGATATCAATGCTTCAGATTTAGTATTTATAACAGATCCAATAGAAGGTTTACCTAAAGAAAGAATCAGAATAACATCGGAAGGAAAAATAGGTATTGGACTAAAAACTCCTCAACATGAGTTAGACATAGCGGGAACAACAAGAGTGAGTGGTAATCTAATTATCGATGGACAACTAATTGTTAAAGAAATTAAATCCAATGGTTCATTAGTAATAAGTCCAAATCAAGAAATTATATTTAAAGAATTTGCAACATTTGAAAAACCAGTAACCTTAAATAAAGGATTATATTTTCAAATCAATAATACAGTCCCGCCAGTTAGTAAATTTGGTCAAATATACTTAGATAAAAATCAAGACTTAATTTATCAGATTCCAGGTGAAACAAATACTAAAAATATTTCATCTGCATTTACAGGAAAGTCATCAGTTATTCCATATTTTGATAAAAATGGAAACTTATCTAGCCAAGCATCATTAACATACTCTACAGAAACAAATAAAACAACAATCGGAGATAAAGATAATTTAGGACAACTTGAAATAATCAACAATTTTAATAAAGATAATGAAGGGAATATGTCCGCTGTTTCAATTAATATGCAATTTAAAGATAGAACCGCAGCCACACAAAAGGGTACATTTAAAGGTTTAAATATCGATTTTAGGTCAGACCCGTTACCAGGAGAGGATCCTTTATTATTTGGTAGATTAGGAGATCAAGAAGTTGCTATTGGTCTAAATATCGATTTGAGAAACTTAATAGCAGATTATAGTATCAATAATAAAAATACATCAGCAACAAAATATTCAGCTCTATTTCAAGGTGGAAATGTCGGTATCGAAACAGAAACTCCTCAAGCCGCTTTACATATCGTATCAGATGGTCAAAAGGATGCTTTTAGAGTAGATACAAAAGATAAATTAAATACGTTGATTGTTAATAAAGATGGGTTAGTGGGAATAGGTACAGGTTCTCCAGAGTCTATGTTACATATTGAAAATACGCAAGATAAAGCGTTTGCCATGATCGTTAGTAGTAATAGTAAAACTGTATTAGCAGTTTTAAAAAATGGAAACGTTGGAATTGGTACGGATAGCCCAAGTGAAAAATTAGAAGTATCAGGTACTGTATCTGCTAATATAGCAAATGTAGGTACCTTAGTAGGAACTACTTTAAATATAGCAAATGGTGCCTTAGTAGTTAGTAATAATATTGTGGGTATCGGAACATTAAATCCTAAAGGAAATATTCAGTTTAAAAAAGAGCTAACTTCTAATTCAGAGGAAAGTCCATTTATATCCCAAAAAATGGAGCTAGTTATAGCGGGTGATCCTGCAAAAGAGCAAGGAGGCTTTTTTAAATTACAGCGTGATCTAACAGGGATTAATATTGATATAGATACTAATACAGGCAGTAGTATTGGTGATAATACAGTGGGAGTTACAGTAAATGGAATGGTAATCGATTTAACTGGGATTACATTATCATCTGATAAAAGTAATGCTACAGGGTTAAATGTTGATGTTACAGGAGAAGAAGGTAATCGGTATGCCGCCCTATTTTTGGGAGGAAATGTTGGTATTGGACTAAAAACGCCAACACAGGACTTAGTCGTTTCTGGTAACATTAAAGCTAAAAATATCATTATTGAAGACCATTTAGATGCAAGTATTGCCATTGTAACAGCTAATACATTAAAGGTATTAGATAAAGCTACTTTTAAAACAGTAACTATAAACTCATTAGTTGCAGATTTAGTTTCAGCTAATAAGATAACTATTAAGGAAGAGCTAACGGTATCTACAGCATCTTTTACAGAAATAACTGCTAATTTACTAGCTGCATTTAATAAGGTGGGTGTAGGAATTGCAGATCCTACAGTTGAGTTAGATGTAAGTGGTAGTGTTAAAGTAAGCGGTAATATCATTATTCAAAAGGAATTAATGGTCCATAGTATCACCGCTAATAATAAAATTATAACAATTAATGCTAATGAACTATTTATTAGTGGAAAAGTATCTGTTAATAATACTCTTAGTATCAAAGAGCATATGTTTTTAACAAAAGGAATAACCCGAGATTTAACGGAAAGGTCAAGAACTCAATTATTTGTAGATAGCGACGGTCATTTAAATTATGCTTTACCAGATACAACTATAGCGACTATAAATATTACCAAGCCATTATCCGGAACTCCTGGTCAAATTCCTTTTTACGGAGACAATGGACTTGTAACTGGAAATCCTAATTTTACATATGATAACAGTAATAATAAAGTTACTTTGGGTATAGCTAATCAAGCCACAAGCTTATTTATCAATTCCACATTTGATAAAGATCTTACAGATAATGAGATTTCTGCTCAAACAATCTTTTTTGATATCGCAGACCGATCAGGTTTTGATGACAAAGATCAAACATTCAAAGGATTAAATATTAAGCTCCAATCAAATCCACTAGAGACTAATGATCCATTTAACTTTGGTCGATTATCAGATAAAGAAGTAGCTATAGGGGTTCATGTTGATATGACAAACGTATCAGCAAAATATACATCATCACAAAAAAACCCAAGTGCATATAAAGGTACTAAGTATGCCGCACTATTTTCTGGAGGTAACGTAGGAATTGGTCCAGATGCTACGTTTAAACCAAATGCAACATTACACATTAAATCATCAAATGATAGCGAAGATATATTTAGAATTGATTCGTCAAATCAAGATAGTGCCTTACATGTCAATGGATTAGGTCTAGTAGGTCTAAATCAATCTAATCCACAAGCTCAACTACATATTCAAAAGCAATTAAACGCAACTAGACCATTATTGAAAATAACCAGCGATAACGAAACCGCAGATTTCTTAATTGTAGATCAAAAAGGGTTTGTTGGGATTGCTAGCAGTAACCCAACTAGTATTTTAACAGTGTCTGGTGATATAAAAATTAATAACAGTAAGAATGAAAAAGTTTTAGCGACTAATCAAGGTAACATAGGAATTGGAACCGAAACTCCAGAAGCCTTATTAGAAATAACAAGAGCAATAGCTAATTCTGAAAGTTATTTTAAAATTAAAAATGACTCTAAAACGAACTTTGTTGTTAATAAATCTTCAGATGGTGTTAATGTTGGTGTTGGTTTAGACAGTCCTAATTATAATTTAAGTGTCGATGGCTTAATTCAGGCAACAGACGGTCAATCAACGTTACTTCCCTCGTTTGTTAATGATAGTAAATCAAGAGGGTTTATTGTTGAAAATCAACAAAGTTTTCTTTTCTATGGAATTAATGGTGAGTCAAGTACGCCTGAACCTTCAATCGTATGGGGGCCTGATAATAGTACAAAGTTAACATTTAGATATTCAGATAATAATGATAATTTTTCTGATACAAAGTCAATTTTAACTTTAGTGCCTGAGACTTTATCAGAGGGCTCTAGAGTTGGTATCGCAACATCAAATCCGTTAGCAACATTAGGTGTTTCAGGGAATGTTGTTGTAATGACAGCAGATGGCTCAGTTAAGGCTATGATCGTAACCAAAAACTCTCAAGGTAATTCAATCATATCCATTGGCGGTAACCCGTCAATACAGGATTTAAATCAGCAAACTGCTAGTTTAAATATAAATGGAGACCTTAAGACAAATTCAATTTCAATTGTAAAAGGAAACGTCGAGTTATCAACAGTTAATATTACAGGAGAGCTAGTAGTATCTAGAAAAGTAGATGAGGCAACCGTCGATTATAAATATCCACAACAAACATCAGGTCAAACAATTTCAATTAATATTGCAGAAGAGTTATCACATAATGTAACAGGACTAGACATAAATATAACGGCAGCAGATAATATAGCTGCAAATAGAAAGTATACAATTTGGAATAATAATGTAGCATATGGATTAAAAGTTGATGTCAGTAGCTTATTATATGAGGATGCTTCATTAGCTAACATTGAAGATTTTGAAATTTATCCAAAAAATAGAAATGGAAATAAATATGCTGCTGCATTTCTAGGAGGAAACGTTGGAATTGGTGTTAATGAACCTAAATTTCCATTACATGTAAAAAGTAATGTAAGAGGTAATATAGCACAGTTTTCAGCTACAAATACGGACTTATTAATTAAAGATTATGATAATGGATCGATCGGTTTCAATCTAATTAACGCAAAAGAGCCTGGTATCGAAAATAGAGCTATATTATTACAACCTACAAGAGTTGGAATTGGAACAACACCAACGCAAATGTCAGATGGAAACCCAGAAACAAGGCTTCTTGTTAATGGTGATATCAGAGTTGGTATTAATAATATAAATATCAGAGGAACCGCGGCTAGTGGAACTGCAACACCAGAAATTACAGCTCTCAATATCGGTAATAGATTGTTTTTTTCAGGTGGTACACATACAAGTTCAGCTAGTAATAGTGATAATAATGACCCAATTTGGATAGCTAGATATAATGAGGCCACTAACAAATCTAGCTTATTGGTTAATGTTGGAGGATATGCAGATACTGCCGATTCTACAAAAAAAGAAAATGATAAATTTATTATCGGATATCCGAAAGGTACAGGTGGCGAATTCCAAAATGCATTTGTTGTCCAAATGGATGGTAAAGTAGGAATTGGTCCAAATAATAACGCTATGAATCCAAAAACCTGGTTACATGTTAAAGGAGACTCCCAAGGACCTGCCGATAAACCTGAAAATTCAGTTGTATTAATTGAAAATACCTCAGGAAATGGAAATGCATTAGCTTTATCAACAATATCAGATCAGGGACATCTAGCTACATTCTACTCTGCTGGAACCTTAGTAGGTTCAATAAAGGCAAATAAGGATTCAGTTAGATATCAAACAATCGGTGCTGACTATGCAGAATATTTACCTAAAATAAATCAAGAAGAAGTAATATCTAAAGGGCAAATCGTAGGTGTTGTAAATGGAAAAATTAGTAAAGATACATCAAATGCACAGTTATATTTAGTAAAAAGTACTAGTCCAGCGGTTGCTGGAAATTGGCCTGGTGAAGATAAGACTGGATTTGAATTAATAGCCTTTTTCGGACAAGTAGAAGTCGAAGTATTAGGCTCGGTAAACGAAGGTGATTATATTATTCCTTCTGGTAAAAATGACGGTATCGGTATTGCTAAGCCAGAATCTATGTTATCAGCGATCGAAAAGCAAAAAATTGTTGGCCGGGCATGGGAGTCCTCAGATAATAAAAATATTAAAAAGATTAATGTAGCCGTTGGTATGAATTTTAGCCGACCATCTATTCAATCAGATATAAATCAATTAACAAAATTAGAAGATAAACTAATTCAGTTAGAATTAGATAAACAAACAATTCAAGAAGATCTTAATTCAAGATTAAATAGCCAAGACAATGAACTTAAAATGTTACTAAATAAAGTTGATAAATTATCTAGCAATTAAAATTTTTAGTGAAATATGATAATCTTTTATATATAATTACCAAATATAACTAATTGTATAGGAGAAACTATGGATATTAAATCGTATGACGATATTGAGGTACCAGAAAGATTTGTATCATTTATCGTGTTTGAACCAGCATCAATTCGAGTAAACCCGATCGATATTTTACTTGTTGGAGATAAAGTTCCTTTATTCTTTGAAGAAATTCAAAATAAGTTACTAGAAAGAGAACAAACATTAAAAGAAAATATTTTACAAAATCAATTTAACAAAATTGGTCAAATGTTAAGTTTATTAAAAAATTATGATAATGTAATCATCACAAGATTCTTCGATCGTATTTGGAGACGATACTCCTATATTAGTCATTTAGGTGAAATGTTTGTAAATTTAAAAACATATAAAGAGTTTTTACCAGAAGTAACAGATGTTTCCGATATTATTACACAACGATTTGATGACGAAGATTTAACTGAGCTAATAGAGGCAGGAGAAGAAGATAATGCTGAGGACGAAAATGTAGTTGATAATGAAACGGTAGCGCAAAAAAAAGAAAAGTAATGACGTTATCAATTGGTATTGTTGGGTTACCCAACGTTGGAAAATCAACACTGTTTAATGCTGTCACAAATTCAGGCGTAGAGGCAGAAAACTATCCGTTTTGTACAATAGAACCGAATAAAGGCATTGTACCTATCCCAGATCCAAGGCTGGAAAAACTAGGTGCTTTATCAAACACTGATAAAATCATCAATGCAACAATCGAATTTGTAGATATAGCCGGGCTAGTTAAGGGTGCTGCAAATGGTGAAGGGTTAGGTAATCAGTTTTTAACAAATATAAGACAAACATCTGCTATTTGTCATGTCTGTCGTTGTTTTTCTGATGATAATATTACACATGTTCATGGTAATATAGATCCTTTATATGACATTGATATTATTAATTCAGAATTACTATTAGCCGATTTACAGCAAGTAGAAAAAATGAGAGATGCTCAACAAAAAAAAGCTAAGTCAAATAAAAAAGAAGAAGTAGCCCTTTTATCGTTATTAAATAAATTATATGATCATTTATCAACAGAAAATCCAGTTAGAACGATTCAGTTGTCAGAAACCGAAGAAAAGTTATGTAAACAATATCAATTCCTAACAGCCAAAAAAGTGATATATGTAGCCAATATTAGCGAAGATGAATTAATGAATAAACTACCTAAATCAGTTGAAAAGGTCAAAGAATATGCCAATAATATGAATGATCAAGTAGTCGTTATTTCAGCAAAAATAGAACAAGAGCTATCTCAATTAGAACCGGATGAAAAAAAAGAGTATTTAGCAGAACTAGGTTTAGAACAATCAGGTTTAGACCAACTTTCAAAAGCTTGTTTCAAATTATTAGGACTACAAACCTTTCTAACAACAGGAAAAAAAGAAACCAGAGCATGGACAATTCCGTCAGGATCGTTAGCACCTCAAGCAGCAGGTGTTATCCATACAGATTTTGAAAAAGGGTTTATTCGCGCAAATATTATTAATTATTTAGATTTTATAAAAGTTGAGAATTTAAAAGTAGCCAAAGAAAAAGGATTAGTCAGACAAGAAGGTCGGGACTATATTATGCAAGAAGGTGATATAGTCGAGTTTTTATTTAATGTTTAAAACCTTTCTTAAAGGATGTGTAATTGGTATTGCTAATATTATACCAGGGGTTAGTGGTGGGACATTTGCAGTAATTTTAGGCGTCTATCAGTCCTTAATTAATTCTTTAGAAGAACTAATTAGTTTTAGATTTAAGAAAGAGTCCATCGTCTTTTTATTATTAATTGGAATGGGTGCTATTAGCGGAGTTGTAATCTTTGCTAAATTAATCAATTATTGTATGGGTATTAATACAGCCAATACGTATGCTTTATTTATTGGTTTAATAATAGGAAGTATCCCATTAATCGAAAATCGTTACAAATTAAGACATAATTTATCGTTAATAAATATAATATGCTTTTGTGTAAGTTTTAGTTGTATGGTTATACTATCGTATTTACCAGAATTTAAATCACTAAGTTATGAATTAATATTAATTACGTTATCTGGGTTTATTGCTATGTCTGCTATGATAGTTCCTGGAATTAGCGGTTCACATATTCTATTAATAATAGGTACATATAACCTTATATTAAAAGCTATTTCAGAGTTTAATTTTAAATTATTAATTCCATTTATGGTAGGAGCCTTAGTTGGCGTAATAACAACTGCAAAGTCTATAAAATGGTTATTAAAGTATAAACAGTATCAAACTTATTCATTTATCATGGGTTTAGTAGTTGGATCTATTCCGTATTTATGGTTTAAAATTGATACAATTAATAATCCTATCTTATTTATTATAATTCTTGTAGTAAGTATAGTATCGGTTATATCTTTAGATAAACTATTAGCTAGGCAATAATAACTTATTATTTACTAACAACTTTAGTATTTTTTAAAACTTTTTGTAAGAATGTAAATTCTTGAGGGTTTTTAAAGTATTGCTGCGCGGTTTTTCGAATATCGTCTTTAGAAATAGAGTCAATATCTTTTGTAATCGATAAATAGTGGTCAAATCCTCTACCATATAATTCATCGGCAGCTGTAATGATAGCTAAGTTTTCTAAACTAGAAATACGATCTTTATAATAAAACTTTACTTGTGATTTAGCTAAAGAAAATTCTTTATCCGTAATAGATTCATATTTTACTGATTGAATATGATCTAAGATAATGGATTTAACCCGTTCTACTTTGTCAGCACTCGTTAATGCATAAATAAAGAAGTAACCTTGATCAATACCTGTTCTATTCATAGCATGAACGACATATACTAACCCCTCACCTCTAAGCTGAGTATGTAATCTACCTCCTGGGTAGTTCATACCTGATAGTACAGCATCTAAAATATCAATTTTAAGGTTATCTTCAACCTGATTTAGTTTTGTCGTATCAAAACCTAATAATAATACAGCTACATCTTGTTTTATGGGCAGTTCATATGAATTTGCCGATGCATGTATATCGGTTTGAATAGGTAACGAGGGTAATTCATTCTTGGAAGATTTTAATGTACCAAATGTACTTTCAATTTTACTTAAGACCTGATCTTGATTAAAATCACCAAAAATTGAAATAACCATATTTTGTGGGTTTTTTAATGATTTAAAATAATCCATAATAGACTCACGAGTTAAGTTTTTAATAGTGTCTTTTTCACCTAACTTGCTAAGTCCATAAGGATGTTGTTTAAAAAAAGTCTTTTTAAAATGATAAACAGAATGGCTATACCAATCATCTGATCGTTGATCAATCCACTTTAATGTTTTACGTTTTGCCTCTTCGATATCTTTATCATTAAATACTGGATTTAAAAAAGTATCACTAAAAATAGGAAATAAATTCATAAAATCTTCAGATAAACATTGCAGGGCATAATAATATGTATTATTACCAACAGTACCACCCATATTAGCCCCATGATCGTCAATAATTTTAGAAATAGCCTCATTAGTATATAACGCAGATTGTTTATCCATTGTTTCTGCTATAATACTTCCAACACCATTTATATCGTCTGTTTCTCCTCTAATTCCACCTAAAACCATTACTTGTGCCAACGTTTTAGGAATTGACTTGTCAGGGTATAGCAGAACTCTTACACCATTGGAAAGTTCTATTTTTTCCGGTTTTTTAATAACAATATTGTTTGTCACAGACGAGATATTTTCATTATCTTTTGTTTTAGGTTTTAAAACAGTTGTAATTAATTTAGACTCATCAAAATATTGTTGACTAACTCGTATAAGATCTTTTTTAGTTACTTGTTTAAAGTTTTTAGCATAGGTGTCATAAAAATCTATACTTTGGCCATAAAGATACCCTAATCCAACACGACTAACTTTTGAATCAATATCCGTAATTGATAAAATATCATCCGATATCTTTTGCTTTTTCGCTCGAACTATTCTAGAATCTTCGATATCACCCGACTTAAATTTATTTAATAACTTAAAAACTTCCTTTTTTATTAAAGGAATATTATCATAGTCTGTTTCAAATGAAATACTAAAATAACCTCTAGTATAAGGCGGAGTGAACGAACTAGAACTAACAGAGTAAGCTAATTTTTTATCTTCAACAAAGTGCTTTTCAAAAATGGAATCATTGCCATTACTTATAATAAAATCTATTAAGTCTAATGGATATAAGTCTGCTGAAAATAAATCTATAGTGGAAAACCTCATATTAAAGTATGTGACGTTTAAATTTCCTGACTTTTCCATATGACGAGTTGTAAAAGGTTTAGGTTCTAAATAAACAACAGGGTTAGTATCGGCTTGATATGGATGTAAAGCAAACGTTTGATCTATAATCGGTTTAACTTGTGATTTAGAAAGAGGTCCGCCAATTACTAATATCATATTACTAGGAACGTATTTTTCCTTGTAGTAAGATTCGATAGCCTCTTTTGTTACAGATTTAAAATTTTCTAAATACCCAATAACAGGAAACTTTAAAGGAAAAAATTGATAAAAGTTTCGTTGACAAAGCTGATAAAACTCTCGATCAACATTAGCTAAGTTTTTTTCTATCTCTTTTATGATAACATTTCGTTCTCGCGTATATTCAGATTCATTAAATGTACAATGAAATAGCCATTCATTCATGGTTTTTAGTGTTGATTCAATATGTTCAGGAGTAGTATTGATATAGTAACAAGTATGATCAGTTGTTGTATATGCGTTTGTGGCGCCACCTAACGTTGCAATTAAATCTTGATAATAGCTTTCAGGATGAAATTCGGTTGATCCTCCAGAAACAATATGTTCTAAATAATGCGACATCCCATAACCTAAAAAGTCACCTTCATCAATAGATCCTGTCTTAACGTAAGCCTTTACACTAACGGTCGACGCTGTAGGGTCTTCTAAAATAAAGACATTTAAGCCATTATTTAGAGAAAGTTTTGAAACATTGGATGATCCTATCACTAATGCACCTGCTAGAACTATAAAAAAATAAAATAAAAAAAATTTAAATCGCAAAAATATATACATGATTTCACTCTTAAAATTTATAATAATTATATTATAATATCATAATAATTTGTATCTTAAAAAAAATAATATTCAAAGTAGATATTTTAGATACAAGTAAAATGTGATAAACTTTGCAAAATGAAAGATACAGTTTATTTAAAAAAGAAAACAAAAATATCATCGTTTAAATTTAATCAAGAAGTAACCAACGTATTTGATGATATGTTAGTCAGAAGTGTCCCTCTATATGAAGTAATTCATAAATCAATAATAAACATAATAAAAAAAGTTTATTTTTCAAATTGTAAAATATTAGATTTAGGTTGTTCAAATGGGAAACTCTTTTCAGTTTTATTATCTGAACAATTAAATGTGAAGTATATTGGCGTTGATAGCAGCCCTTTTATGATTAAAGAGGCACTAGGTCGATATAATGATAAAAATTGCCAGTTTATAACAAAAAACATTGATCAAGATTTTAAAATGGAGAATATTGATATTGTTGTTGCAAATTTAACGATACAATTTATCCAACCGGAAATAAGGCAACAATTAATTAAGAATTTATATCATTCACTAAATAAAAATAGCTATTTAATAATTGTAGAGAAAGAGATATGTGAAAATAATGACTTGGCGGCGTTATTTACCGAAATTTATCATGACTTTAAAAAGCAACATGGATACTCCGACCTCGAAATTCAGCAAAAAATAAAAGCACTGAAAAATATTTTAATTCCTTTTACAGCGCAACAAAATATTGATTTATTAAAAAATGCTGGATTTGAAAAGATAAATCCGTTTATTAGATGGTTTAATTTTTCAGGATATATTGCAAAAAAATAATTAATGTAATTTAATGTAAACTATGAGCAAAAAAAATAAATCAAAATACGGCGATGTTTCAAAGTACTTGTCTTTAATAGCTAAGATTAGTACGTATATGGTAAGTTCTATTATTCTCTTTTTTATGGTAGGTTTATACCTTGATAAAAAATTACATTCAAAGGGTATATTTATGATACTAGGTGTATTTATAGGACTAGGTTTTGGTTTTTTCTTTGTATACAAACAAATTATGAAGTTAGATAGTGAAGATAAATAACGGATGTTTAAAAATAAACTACCAAAATCGTTAACATTAATTCAATATCATGTGGTTAAATGTGTCTTAATTGCATGGTGCTTTTTTTCTGTAGTTGCCTTATTTATCAATAAATTTTGGATTTTGTCTGCATTATTAGGGGCTATTACGAGTTTTATTATTTTTAATCAATTAATGAATTCGCAATTTTCTATTTTACAAAATAAAAAAAATTCGTTATTCTTTATCCATTATTTATCGAGATTAGCTATTTATGCAATTCCGATAATAATATTTTTTTGTTTTAAGGAAAAGTTAAATTTAATAGTAATCGTATTGTTTTTATTTAGTTTTCAAGTCAGTTACATTGTATTTGAATTAACTAAAAATATTAAAAGATATAAAAGGCGTAAATTAAAATGGAAGAATTAGGAAAAGTTTCGTTAACAGAGTTTACTTTATTTGGTCAGGTGATTTCGGTAAACTTAACTACATTTGTTATGACTTGGGTTGTAATGGGGTTGTTTTTGCTTTTAGCTTGGATGGCAACTAGAAAGTTATCATTTATTCCAGGTAGAATTCAAAATATATTTGAGTTAATTTTTGACTTCCTCAAGGATATAACAGTAAGCACATTAGGGCAAAAAGATGGTATGAAATATTACCCATTTATTCTTACATTATTTTTATTTATTTTATTATCGAACTGGATTGGGATTATACCTAATATTTTTAAAATATTAGGAACTTTTATAGCCGTAATTCATAGTTTTTTTGGTGATACAGTTCAGATAACGATGCAAGGTTTAACAGGTATCGTTGCAACAGTACCGGAGACTATTTGGTACAGTGCTTTAATAAATGCGCCAGGTATAGAGGAGCCAACTAAATCTATTAATACAGATTTAGCATTAGCTATTATGGTTTTTCTAGCAGTACAAGCTTATGGAATTAAAAATAAAGGTGTAGTTAAATATATTCGTAATTTTGTAGATGATCCATTTCCAATGAAAGGACCACTGATTATTTTCTTTTTTATTAATCCTTTCTTTTATCTTAATTTAATCGGAATGGTAGCTAATGTAGTGTCTCATTCATTTAGGTTGTTTGGTAATATTTTTGGCGGCGGAATGATTATTGTCATAGTATCTAGTTTATTAAATTACTTTTTAGTTCCAGTTGGATTGTTTGCATTTTTTGGATTGTTTGCAGGGCTTGTTCAAGCTTTTGTATTTGCAATGTTAGCTGTAACCTATATTCAACAACAACAATAGGAGAATATCATGGAATTTGTTAAGATTTGTGCGGTTTTAGGAAGTGGTTTTGCAATGGGCTTAGGGGCTATAGGGTCTGCTGTTGGAGAAGGTATGATTGCGATGAAGGCGGTTCAGTCACTAGGTCGTCAACCATCAGCTTCATCAAAAATAGTTAGGATAATGGTTATTTCTCAAGCAGTTACTGAAACAGCAGCTGTATTTGCTCTTGTTATTTCTTTATTATTAATGTTTAAATCTGGAGATTTTTCATATATCAAAGGATTTACATTCTTAGCTGCTGGGATTGCTGTGGGTTTTGGTTCCATAGGGGCAGGATTAGGTGCCGGTTTGCCCGGAAGCTCTGCAATGGAAGGTATTGGTAAGCAGCCAGAGAATTCGGATGTTTTAACAATCCAAATGATTATTGGCCAGGCAGTAACTCAGACATCAACAATTTTTGCTTTAACAGTAGCATTAATTTTGATAATGTTAGATCCAGAGCCGAGTAATCTTAAGGTGTTTGCTATATTAGGGGCAGGGTTTGCAATGGGATTTGGAGCCATTGGACCTGGTATTGGTGATGGATTAGTTGCAAAACATGCTAATAAAGCAGTAGCAAGAAATCCAAAACATATGGGATTATTAACAAGAACTATGATTATTGGACAAGCCATTACAGAGACTACAGATATCTATGCAATGGTGGTATCATTAATCTTAATTTTTGTAGTATAAATAAAATAAAAAATTTTAGGAGGAAAATAAAATGGACGGAATTACAGGAGCTGAATTAATTAAAGGGTTAGCTTTTTTAGCTGCGGGGATATCAATGGGATTTGGAGCAGTAGGACCAGGTATTGGTGAAGGATTTGTTGGCGGTAAGGCATGCGAGTCAATTGGAAAAAGACCAGATGAAGCTAACTTAATTACTAAAACAATGATTATTGGACAAGCTATTTCTGAGACAACAGGTATCTATGCACTAGTAGTTGCTTTGATTTTAATATTTGTTGTTTAATAATTTATTTATAATTAACGTTTTATAGGAGAAATATAGTGATTTCAATAAATTTATGGGAAATTAGCTTTCAGATAATTAATTTTACAATTCTGTTATGGTTAATCAATAAATTTTTAGTAATACCAATGAATACTTTTTTAGATAAAAGGGCTAATAGTATTAAGGATGATATTGAAACAGCCGAAGAGAATTTAAGAAAATCTGAAGATTTAGTAAAAGAAAATAAAGAACTATTAAAGCAGGCTAGATTAGAAGCTAAACAAATAAGAGAAACAACTGAAAATGCATCAAAAAATGATCGAGTACAAATGCTAACACAGGCAAAAGAAGAGTCTAAACGTGTTTTAGAACAAGCTCAGAAAGAAATTGGATTAAGTGTAAGTCGAGCTAAAAAAGAGCTTTTATCCGAAATTGGAGATCTATCAGTTATGTTATCTGAACGCATTTTAAGCCGAACGATTAGTGAAAATGATAAGCAAACGTTCGTCAAAGAATCATTAAAAAAGTTGCCTCTATCATGAAAAAAGCAATTTTATCCAAACGATATGCTAAAGCTTATTTTGATTGTCTAGATGAAAGTAGTTATGAACAAGATATTCTAACTGCTCAGCGGATAATCAATCAGTTTACTTCAAATAAAGATTTTTTAATCTTTTTAAAACAAAGTAACGTTAACTTTGATTCAAAAAAAGAAGTGGTTAGTAAAATTATTAAATCATTTGAAGGTAATCGATTAATGATAAATTTCTTTTTAGTATTAATTAAAAAAAATAGATTAGATTTATTAAGTATTATATCTCAAGATTTCGATAAAATGATATTAGAAAAAAAGAATAGTATTAAAGTTACAGTCGAATCATCCTCCAACTTAGATATAAATGAAAAGGAAAAAATTGAATCGTTTATAAAAAATGAATATAAAAAAGAATTGGTTATTAATTACACTCAAGACTCAAACATGTTAGCTGGATTTAAAGCAACTGTTGAGAACAGAAAATACATTTCAACGGTCGAAAATCTGTTAGAAAAATTTAAGTTGTCTTTAAATTAATTATAGAAGGGAAATAAAGATGAAAGTTAAACCTGAAGAAATAACATCTATTATCCAGAATGAAATTCGAAACTTTGAAATTAAAGTGGATGTTCAAGAAACTGGACAAGTATTACAGGTGGGAGATGGAATTGCCAGAATTTATGGCTTAGAAAACGCAATGGCGGGAGAAATGATAAAATTTAGTAGCAATGTTTATGGAGTTGTTCTAAATTTAGAAGAAGAAAACGTCGGATGTGTTATTTTAGGTAATGGTGAGTCAATAAAAGAAGGCGATACTGTGGAACGAACAGGTCGAATTATGGATGTTCCTGTTGGTGATGAATTACTTGGACGTGTCGTAGATCCACTTGGAAATCCCTTAGACGGTGCAGGGCCTATCGAAACAACAAAGAGAAAACCAATTGAACGAATTGCGGCTGGTGTATGTGATAGACAACCAGTTAAGGAACCACTTCAAACTGGTATTAAATGTATTGATACTATGATACCAATAGGTAGAGGACAAAGAGAGTTAATTATTGGAGATAGAAAAACAGGTAAAACAGCTATTGCAATAGATACCATTATAAATCAAAAAAATTCAGACGTAATTTGTGTTTATGTAGCAATTGGTCAAAAAAAGTCTACAGTATCTAAAGTAGTACAAACATTAAAAGATCATGGTGTAATGGACAAAACAATTATAGTTTCAGCAACAGCTTCAGATTCTGCTACATTACAGTACTTAGCACCCTATTCTGGTTGTGCTTTCGGTGAAGAATTTATGGACAATGGAAAACATGTCTTAGTTATTTACGATGATTTATCAAAGCATGCTGTTGCGTACAGGCAGTTATCACTACTTTTAAGAAGACCACCTGGAAGAGAAGCTTATCCTGGGGATGTATTTTATTTACATTCTAGATTATTAGAACGAGCATTAAAATATTCTGATGAAAAAGGTGGTGGATCTTTAACTGCTTTGCCGATTATTGAAACACAAGCAGGCGATGTATCTGCATATATTCCAACTAACGTAATTTCAATTACAGATGGACAAATTTATTTGGAGTCTAATCTATTTAATGCTGGAATTAAACCTGCTGTAAATCCAGGGATATCTGTATCAAGGGTAGGTGGAAGCGCACAAATTAAGGCTACTAAAAAAGTATCTGGTAGATTAAGATTAGATTTATCTCAATATTGGGAAATTGAAGCTTTTTCTCAATTTGGTTCTGATTTAGATAAAGCGACAATAGCTCAACTTGAAAGAGGAAAGCGATTAATCGAAATTTTAAAACAAGATCAGTACAACCCTTTAAGAATTTCATTACAAATTGCAATTGTTTATGCAACGGTTAACGGTCTACTTGATGAAGTACCAGTTAACAAAGTAAGTGAATTCGAAAAAGAGTTACAATCAATATTATCAACACAGTATTCTGATATTTTAACGAAAATTGAAACAGAAAAAGAATTATCTAAAGAAATAACTGAAAAATTAGATAAAGCGATATCAGATTGTCAAAAACTATTTATTGAGAACTAATTTACGATGTCTAAATTAAAAGAATTTAAAGTAAGAATTGATTCAGTTAAAAAAACACGTAAAATGACGCAAGCCATGAAGATGGTTGCTGCTGCTAAATTTAAAAGAGCTTCTGAAAAAGCTATAAAATTTAGATCATATCAAAGTCATTTTGAAGATCTTGTAAAATTGGTTCAAAAGAGTGATATTGATTTACCCATACTAAAAAAGAATTCGAGCAAAAATCCACTTAACATTGCTATTGTAATTTCAAGTGATAGAGGTTTATGTGGCGGCTTTAATTCTAATGTTCTTAAGTTTGCATTTAATAAACTAAATGGTAACACTAAAACAGATTTATATATTTATGGTAGAAAAGCAATTCAATTTTTTAAAACAAAGCCATGGCCAATTCAAAAAAAAGAAGAAGGTTTTACAGGTAGATTAACACTCGAAAATATCAAAAAAGAATTAGAACCGTTAGTTGATAAATATATAGCTGGAGAAATTAATTCAATCAAAATTTATTATAATGAATTTGGAACTGCTCTATCTAGTAAATTAATGGAAAAACAAATATTGCCAATTGAAAATTCAGATACTGATAGTGTTAATTTAGAAAAGGATGATTTCTTTTTAGAACCATCTCCGGAAGCAATTAGTAAAAAAGTTGTAAATGAGTATTTAGTTAATACATTATATTCTGCTTTTTTAGAAAGTAATGCAGCTGAACAAGGTGCTAGAATGGCAGCAATGGATTCTGCTACAAATAATGCAGGTGAGATGATTCAAGCATTAACCCTATTATATAATCGACAACGGCAAGCAATAATTACAACAGAATTATCTGAAATTGTTGCTGGTGGTGAGGCATTATTACAATAAAATTAACGAAAGGAATTAAGAGTTATGAGTAACCCAAAAGGAAGAATTACCCAAATTATTGGTCCAGTAGTAGACTTTAAATTTCCAACCGGTCAATTACCTAACCAAGGAAATGCAATTGAGTTAACAGGTACTAAAGGAGAACGAATCGTTTTTGAAACAATGCAACATTTAGGTGATGATATTGTTAGAACTATTTCAATGACAAGTACTGATGGATTAATTAGAGGTATGGAAGCTAGTGATACTGGTTCTCCAATAAGTGTTCCAGTTGGAACTAAAACATTAGGGCGTATTATGAATGTTGTTGGAGATCCAATCGATTTTGATGGACCAATAACTGATTGTGATAAATTACCAATATTAAGAGAAGCACCTAGTTTTGAAGAACAAAGTACTGAAACTGAGATATTTGAAACTGGTATTAAAGTAGTTGATTTATTAGCTCCGTATCCTAAAGGAGGAAAGATTGGTCTTTTTGGAGGAGCTGGTGTAGGTAAAACCGTTTTAATTATGGAATTAATACGGAGTATTGCAATGGAACATGGCGGATACTCTGTGTTTGCAGGTGTAGGTGAGCGTACTAGAGAAGGTAATGACCTCTGGTTAGAGATGAAAGAATCTGGAGTTATATCTAAAACCGCATTAGTTTATGGACAAATGAACGAGCCTCCTGGAGCACGTTTTAGAGTAGCTTTAACAGGGTTAACTCAAGCTGAATATTTTAGAGATAAAGAAAATAAAGATGTTTTATTATTTGTAGATAATATATTTAGGTATGTTCAAGCTGGAGCTGAAGTATCAGCTCTTTTAGGAAGAATGCCATCAGCTGTAGGTTATCAACCAACATTAGGTACAGACCTTGGAGAGTTACAAGATCGTATTACATCAACTAAAAAAGGTTCTATAACATCTGTACAAGCAGTATATGTTCCTGCTGATGATTTAACCGATCCTGCTCCTGCCACAACATTTTCTCATTTAGATGCAACGACTGTTTTATCAAGAGAAATTGCGTCAGCTGGAATTTACCCTGCGGTAGATCCATTAGAATCTACATCAACTATTCTTGATCCTAGAATAATTGGTGAGGAGCATTTTGAAATTGCAACTAGAATTAAGTCAATTTTACAAAAATATAAAGAGTTACAAGATATCATTAAAATTCTTGGTATGGATGAATTGTCAGAAGATGATAAATTGATTGTTGCAAGAGCAAGAAAAATTCAAAAATTCTTTTCTCAACCATTTTTCGTTGGTGAACAGTTTACTGGCTTAAAAGGAAAGTATGTTAAAAAAGATGATACAGTAAAATCGTTTAAAGCAATACTAGATGGTGAATATGATCATATTCCGGAACAGGCTTTTGCATGGGCTGGTGGAATTGAAGATGTTTTAGAAAAAGCTAAAGAGTTAGAAGCTACTAATGAAAACTAATTTTAATTTAGTTATTGTAACGCCTGAGGCTGAAGTTTTAAATGAAACAGTAAGTTTCTTAAAGTTCTTTAATTCAAATGGTGAAGTTGGTGTATTACCTAATCATTCTTCAACAATTTCTAATATAACTATTTGTTCAATTGAGTATAAACAAGAAGCGAATGATTCTGTTAAAAAACTTTATATAGAAGATGGTGTCGTTAAAATTTCTAAAACTAAAGTTCTTATATTATCACCAGAAGTTAAGAGCATAGATGATTTTGATATAACTAAAGTGTCAGAAGAATTAAAAAAAGTAACCAATAGTTATAATAATTCCATAAATTATGATGAAAAAGTAAAGTACTTAGCAAGAATAAAGCAGCTAGAAGCGCAAGTAAGTTTAAAATAGAACTTATTTTAAGGGGGGGATTCTCTTTAAATATCCATTAAATTCAGTTACAAAAATTTCAAAGTTTTGTTTTTTCCAACCTGTTCCATAGATAGAACTATAATTATTATTAGAATGTATGTTATTCAGATTAATAAAGTTCTTTCTTAAAGTTTGTTTGAAAACAGCAAGTTCACGTTTAATTATTGCCGATTTAGTAAACAAATTCTTATTATCTGCAATGATTGGAATTATCTTATTGAAAGAAACATATACATCTTTAAATAAAATAAAAGAAAGAGAACTTAACGTTTGAAGAATCAGTTTTAATGTATGAGAAGGTAATTTTAATAATAAAGTCGATTTAAAAATTGAATTAATGATTTTAGCCGAGTTAGCAACAGCTGTCTTGAATAAGGGTAACTCTTCTGGGGCTGGCGATCTATTAATTAAAACTTGATTAACAATAACAATCGACTTGCAAACTTCACAAATACCATCGATGGGTAAATGATATAATTTAGGAGCATTTTTTAAATCTTTTAGAATAATGAAAAAAGATTTAAGTAATAAGCTTTGAAGTTCAGCTGGATGAACTTGCTTAGTAGCACTTAGTAGTAACGAAATAATTTGTTGTTTTTTTTTAATATTATTTTTCTCAAAAGAATCTACGAGATCTTCTATAAATTGTATTTGTATTTCGGTTTTTTCACTATATTTTATGGCGTCTAATATTTGCTTAATATTGGAATCATCTTCTTTTTTATGGTCTTCTAGATCTATATTTAATGCGGTTACATCAAATTTAGCTTGTGAGTCTAAAAAAGGAATGGATGCGTTTGGGTCAGTATTTTCTTCAATAACTGGTTCTGGCTTTTTATCTTCTTTTTTAGATTCCTCTTTATTTTCTTCTTGCTTTCGTCTTCTTTGAGGTCTATTTATATTAGGTTGAACACGTCTAATCATATATTTCCTTAAATAATCAAACTGATTTGTAATTAAAGATTATTAAAATTTTAACAATTTTTCAAGTTAAAATTAAAGTTTAATATTTAAAAGCAATTTAATAAATGATATTTTATTAAATTATTTTGGATTAAAATAACATCAAATCTTATATCTTCATATTTTAATTCTTTTAATTCTAAATAATACTGAGCAGTAGTTCTAATTTTTATTTGTTTAGTTTTATTTATAGACTCAGCTGCATACATTATATTATATCGTGTACTTTTTACTTCGACAAAAACTATTGTATTGTTTATTTGACTAATAATATCTATTTCACCATATTTGGAATAAAAATTATGGTCTAAAATAATATAGTTTAGGTTTTGAAGAAATTGAATAGCTTTTTGTTCCGATAATTGTCCAAATTGTTTATGATTCACAAAAAAGTGTTTGTTGAATAGTTAGATTAAAACTTCTACGATGATTTTCAGTTATCCCTAATTTATGAATTTCTTGGTAGTGTTTTTTTGTTCCATAGCCTTTATGTGAGTCAAATGAATAACCTTTATAAATACTCATATAAGAGTTCATAATAGAATCTCTTGTAATTTTTGCAATGATAGATGCCGCTGAGATTTGATTAATGTATTGATCTCCTTTTACAATACTTTGAATATTAAATTGTTTCAAATTTGGAATTTTATTTCCATCTACAAGGATTTTAGCATTTTTAGGAGGGTTTAAATCTAATATTGCTTTTTTCATTGCTTTTAATGATGCTTGTAAAATATTTATTTTATCTATTTCTTTTGATTGAATAATTCCAATACCAATTAAACATGTTTTATTGATTAAATCATATAGCTTCTTTCTAGCAGATGGTGATAATGCCTTAGAGTCTTTAAATTGTAGCGACTTGGAGGATTTGTTAATAATAACAGCAGAAGCTACTACAGGGCCCGCTAAGGCTCCTCTACCTGCTTCATCAACCCCTACAACGATGGATGGCTCCATTGATTAATACTTTTTTAATGCTATAACCGCGTTGTGTCCACCAAAACCAAACGAACTAGATAATGTACAATTTACTGTCCGTTCTATTGCCTTGTTCGGTGTGTAGTTTAAATCACAGTCCGGATCTTTAACTTCTTGGTTTATTGTGGGGGCAATAATTCCTGTATTAATTGATTGACAACAAGCAATTAGTTCAATAGCACCTGCTGCTCCTAATAAATGACCTGTCATACCTTTTGTAGAGCTAACATTTAATGAGTCAGCATGATCCTTGAATACATCTCTAATAGCTGCTGTTTCATTTTTATCATTTAAACTAGTTGAGGTTCCATGTGCATTAATATAATCAATATCTTCTAAATTTAAGTTAGCTTCGGCCATTGCCAGTTGTAAGGCTCTAGCTCCACCTTCACCTTGAGGCGCAGGCGCAGTAATATGATAAGCATCTCCTGTGCTTCCACAGCCAACAACTTCAGCATAAATATTAGCTTTTCTTTTAAGTGCATGTTCTAATTCTTCTAGTATTAAAATACCAGCACCTTCTCCCATAACAAACCCATCTCGATTCATATCAAATGGACGAGAAGCATTTTTAGGATTTTCATTATTTGTAGATAAAGATCTAGCAGCGCAAAAACTACCTAAACCTAAAGGAGATATTGCTGATTCGGCACCTCCGCAAATCATAGCCGTAGCATGATTTTGCTGAATAAGTCTAAACGAGTTAATAACAGAGTGAGCAGATGAAGCACATGCCGAAACAGAACAAGAATTTGGACCTTTCGCTCCGTGACGAATAGCAACACTACCTGATGCCATATCTGTAATCATCATAGGTACAGTAAAAGGGCTTATTTTTGAGGGCCCTCTTTCTTTTAGAAGAATAGCCATTTTTTCTAAAATTTCAATGCCTCCTATGCCAGATCCTATTTCAACGCCCACTGAATGAGCTATTGGTTTAATATCTATGCCAGAGTTTATAATAGCTTCTTCTGCAGCTGCTACAGCAAATTTTATAAATAATGATGTTCGACGGTCTTCTTTTTTATCAAAATATTTTAGAGAGTCAAAGTTATCAACTGTCGCTGCAATTTTGGTTGTAAAGTCAGTAACATCAAACCTACTTATTAAATCTACACCACATGTACCATTAATTAATGATTCCCAATATGATTGAACGCTATTCCCAACAGGGGTTATAGCACCCATTCCTGTTATAACTACTCTATTCATGAGTAAAACTAATTATTACTTAAAATATAGTCAACAGTCTTTTTAACAGTTGTTAACTTTTCAGCTTCTTCATCTGCAATTTCAGTACCAAATTCTTCTTCTAGAGCCATAACTAGTTCAACAGTATCTAATGAGTCTGCTCCTAAATCATCAGTATACGAAGCTTCTAAATTTACTTCGTCTTCACTAACACCTAGTTGTTGAACAATTACGTTTTTTACTTTTGAAAATACTTCCGTTTCATTTAATGTCATTTTTTTTCCTCCTGTTTTATGAAATTCCACCATCAACACTGATTACTTTCCCAGTCAGATAACTAGAGCCAGATGAAGCTAAAAACCCAACTGTCTCTGAGATTTCTTCTGGTTTTCCCAGTCTTCCTAATGGAATTGTTTTTATTATATTATTAATATATTCTTCTGGTAAAGATTTAACCATATCTGTTTCAATAAATCCAGGAGCAATTGCATTGCATGTAATATTTTTAATACCAACTTCTTTTGCAATAGACTTGGTAAAGCCGATAATTCCAGCTTTGGATGCAGCATAATTTGATTGACCTGGATTTCCAATTACACCAACAACCGATGTTACATTGATAATTCGTCCATATTTTTGTTTTATCATATATCTAATAACCGACTTTGTCATTTTAAAAACAGAAGATAAATTAGTAGATATAACTGACTCCCAGTCCTCTTCTGACATTCTCATTAAAAGTTTATCAGCTGTAATTCCTGCATTATTAATCAATATATCAATTTTTCCGAATGTTTTAATAGTTTGATCTGTTAATTGTTTAATAGCATCTAAGTCGTTAATATCTAATGATACACCAAGTGTTTTAACCTTGTATGTTTTTTCTATCTCATTAGCAACTTCATTTACTAAGTCTTGATTTCTTGCACATAAAACAACATTTGCTCCCATTGATGCTAGATGTTTAGCTATCGAAAGTCCAATCCCTCGTGATGATCCTGTTACAATAGCAACTTGTTCTTTTAACATATTTGTAATCCTTTGTTTTTAATTTGTTACAGTATCTGTATTTTCAGTTTTTATTTGGTCCGCATTTAATTCAATTGAATCAGTAATACGAGTTAATAAATTATTTTTTTTGCTAAAGTAAGCAGTTTTGATTGCATTCTTCAACGCAATTTCACTAGCATGCCCATGAGCAATAATACTAATTCCATTTACCCCTAGTAAAGGAGCTCCCCCATATTCATCGTAGTCAAACTTTTTTTTGAATTTTCTCAATACAGGGCTAAAAAGTATTGTTCCGATTAGAGCAAATATTGATTTTTTTGCTTCTTGTTTAAAAAAGTTTGCAATTAAACTCATGAGACCTTCAGAAAACTTTAATAAATTATTACCAATAAATCCATCACATACGATAACGTCTGTATTTCCCTGAAGTATTTCTTTAGCTTCTATATTACCTGTAAACGGTAATGATGAATTTTTAAGCATTGCATGCGTAGCTAATGTTACAGCGTTACCTTTATCTTCTTCTTCTCCAATATTTAATAGGCCAATAGATGGCTCTTTGATATTAAGCATCGTTTGAGCTAAAAAGTATCCCATTATTGAAAATTGAAATAAATGACTTGGTTTGCAATCTACATTAGAACCCATGTCCACCATTACAAACGGTTTTTTTATAGAGGGTAAAATACATGCTAAACAAGGACGTTCTACGTGTTTAGTACGCCCTAGAATAAACGTAGATGCTGTTAAAACAGCTCCTGTATTGCCAGCAGAAACAAACCCATCGCATTCGTTATTTTTTACTAACTCTAATCCAACATGAATAGATGAGTTTTTCTTTTTTCGAAATGCTTTAGAGGGGGATTCTGACATGTCTATTGCTTCATTAGCATTAGTGACTACAATCTGTGCTGTTTTTGGGTAATTTTTTTCAATATGGTCATTAATTAATGTTTCATTACCTATTAAATAAATTGTAATAGGTAATTCCTTAATAGCTAAAAAAGCAGCTTTAATAGGAACATCAATACCATGATCCCCACCCATGACATCTAATGCTATTTTAATCAAAAAATTAAGATTCCTTTTCTGAGTTTTCCGTTTCTAATTCTTTTTTCTTAACTTTAATTGTTAATACTGGATTACCTTTATAATAACCACAATATTGACAAGCTGAATGCGCTCTAATTTTTTGTCCACATTGTGTACATGTCGTTAAATTTGGTAGCGTTACCTTCCAATTAGATCGACGAGTACGCTTTCTAGATTTAGAGTGTCTTTTCTTTGGAACTGCCATTTTTTGCCTTTCTAAATATTAATAAGAGATATTAATGATAGTGTAACTAGTCTTAAAAAGTCAATATTTTCTATGTTGTTAATAAATTATAGTAAAATAGCTAAATATTTAAAGGAAGTACCATTTTGTAGAGATTTGTATGCGGTCGTAAATTTAGGGGTAAATGTTTACAAAAATGTATTTATATTTAGTTTGAAAGTAAAATTATAGTTGTAAAGTTTCCTTACATATGATAATTTTTTGTTATGTCTGTAAAAACGTTTAATAATAAAGAACTAGACAATCAAAGTATATCGATTAATGTTTCAGAAGAGTCTAAGCAATTTACGTTGTTGCATGAGATTAATACAATTTTGACATCGTCATTAAACCTTAAAGATACTCTAAGTCGATTATTTGATACTTTAGATGAAAATATGAATCTTAAAAAAGCGGTGTTAACTCTGACTAACCCTTATACATCCGAGTTGAGAATAGAGGTTGCGTATGGGATAACTGAAAAAGAATTGCATCATGCTTCTTTTGAAAATTGGAAAAAGATTAATGAAGAAGTATTATCAACTGAAAAAGCTAAAATAGTTGAAATGCTAGATGATAAAGATCCATTACTAGGGGAAAGTGAAAAAAGCGTAGAGGAGTCCTTTATTTGCTTGCCGTTAACATTAGGTAAAGAGAAAATAGGAACCTTGAGCATCAAAACTCTATTTGAAAATAGAGAAACATTATATCAAAATGTTAGGTTGTTATCTATTGTTACATTAATGTTAAGTCAAGAGGTTAAGTTGAAGAGGCTTATGGAAACAGAAAAAGCTGTTTTAAGGTCTGAGAACATTAAATTAAAAGATGAATTAACAAAAAAGTATAATATTCATAATATGATTGGTAAGAGTAGTGAGATGTATCACGTTTATGAAAATATTAAACAAGTAGCTAACTCTACAGCCACGGTTTTAATCAGGGGAGAGAGTGGTACGGGAAAGGAATTAGTATCTCATGCCATTCATTATAATAGTTCTAGAAAAGATAGTGTATTTATAAGAATTAATTGTGGAGCAATTCCAGAAAGTTTAATTGAGTCAGAATTGTTTGGTTATGAGAAAGGTGCATTTACAGATGCTCATCATCAAAAGATTGGTAAATTTGAAGCATCGAGTAACGGAACTATTTTTTTAGATGAAATAGGGGAGTTATCTCCTGCAATGCAGGTTAAATTATTAAGAGTTTTGCAAGAGAAAGAAGTAACTAGAATTGGTGGTATTCAGCCTATAAAAGTTAATCTGAGAGTAATTACTGCAACAAATAAGGATTTAGAGACAGCTGTTAAAAATAATGAATTTAGAGAAGACTTATATTATCGGTTAAACGTTTTTCCAATTTTTATTCCGTCATTAAGAGAGAGAAAGGCTGATATTGTTCTATTAGCAGAGCATTTTCTAGAAAAATATTCAAAAGAAAATGAAAAAAATATTAATCGTATTTCATCAAAAGCTATTGATTTATTAACTAATTATCATTGGCCAGGTAATGTCAGAGAATTAGAGAATTGTATGGAGCGATGTGTTATCGTATGTGACTCAAAAACAATACAGGCCTCTCATTTACCACCAACTTTACAAAAGAATGAAATTGAAATAACAGTATCAGATAAGAATCTTTCGTTCCAAGAAATTGTACAAAATTTTGAAGCTGAGTTAATAAAAGACGCATTGAAAAATACGAATGGAAATAAAGCTAAGGCTGCCAGATATCTTAAAACAACACAACGAATTATTGGATATAAAATTAAGCAATATAATATAGAAGGCGATTTTCAAGAAGAATAGTTTAAATAGAGTGTTTTTTTGCCGCTTGAATAAAACACCTAAACAGTGGGTGGCTTTTAGCCGGTCTAGATTTAAATTCAGGATGAAACTGACAGGCTACAAACCAAGGATGATCGGAAAGTTCAATAACTTCAACTAGTTCCCTATCAGGCGATAATCCAGAAAAGATCATACCAGATTGCTCATATTGAACTTTGAAATTATTATTAAACTCATATCGATGCCTATGTCTTTCATGAATATCGTTAGTTTGATAAGCATCAAATAGTTTTGTTTCTTTTTTAATAAAACATGGGTAAGATCCAAGACGCATGGTTCCACCTTTTTTTCGAATAGATTTTTGATCTGGTAAAAAGTCGATTACAGGAAACTCTGTTTGTTTATTGAATTCAATACTATTAGCATTAGTTAATTTGAGCACATTTCGACCAAATTCAATAATAGCAGTATGCATACCTAGACATAAACCTAAATAAGGAATCTTATTTTCTCGTGCATATTTTGCAGCAAGAATCTTTTGTTCAATTCCACGGTCACCAAAACCCCCAGGGATTAAAATTCCATGAACATCATTTAAAAGATCATGACAATTGTCTGCTGTTAATTTTTCAGCTTTAATCCATTTAATATTGACTTGGCAGAAATTAGGAACCTCTGCATGTCTTAGTGCTTCAATGACACTTAAATAAGAATCAGAAAGATTTGTATATTTGCCGACAAGAGCAATCTGAATAGTTGGTTTTTTCTGATCATGAAGAACGTCAATAAATTTCTTCCATTCAGTAAGTTGATGGTCTTGTTTAGTTAATTTAAATGACTTTAAAACAACTTGATCAAGCTTTTCATTTTCGAGTAATAAAGGGACTTCGTAAATATTTCTTGCATCAATGGCCATAATAACAGATTCAGGTGTTACATCGCAGAATAGGGCAATTTTTTCTTTAATTGAATAAGGAAAAGGGTTTTCCGACCGGCAAATAATTACATCGGCCTTTAGCCCTATTTCCCGAAGCTCTTTAACGCTATGTTGAGTTGGTTTTGTTTTAAACTCACCAGAAGCGCTTAGATAAGGAACTAATGTTAGGTGTATATGAATACAATCTTCGCGATTTTGATATTGAAATTGTCTTATAGCTTCTAGGAATGGTAGACTCTCTATATCACCTACAGTACCACCAATTTCTGTAATAATAATATCAAAATTATCATGATCTAGACATTGAGTAATTCTTGATTTGATTTCATTTGTAACATGAGGAATAATTTGTACCGTATTACCAAGGTAGTCTCCATTACGTTCTTTATTTAATACATCCCAATATATCATTCCAGATGTAACATTATTTAATCTAGAAAGATTTTGATCGATAAATCGTTCATAGTGACCTAGGTCTAAATCGGTTTCAGTGCCATCATCAGTAACAAAAACTTCTCCATGTTGGTAAGGGCTCATTGTACCTGGATCTAAGTTTAGATAAGGATCAAATTTTTGCAGAGTTACTTTTAACCCTTGGTTTTTTAAAAGAACGCCTAAAGAAGCGCCTACAATACCTTTTCCCAAAGAAGATGAAACTCCTCCAGTTATAAAAATATATTTTGTTTTATTTAACTTACTTGATGACATATTTAAGCACCTATAAATATTTTAAAACATATATTATAGCGCTAAATACTGATGATTGCACTATAATTTCTTTTTTTTGTTTGATTTTCATTTCTATAAGAAAAAAATAAGTCATTTTGACAGCATGTACAAAGGTTTGATAGATATAAGTCAATAGTTTTTAAGTTAAATATTGATTCAAGCTGATTTAAATTCTCTCGAATTAAATGAAAAGTTTCTTTGGTTGAATAATCAATTTCATAGCAAGAATTACAAATTGCAGGTCCAAACCAAATAGAAAAAGAGTCACATAGATTATAATGACAAAATAAATAATTAAACACTTTGAATGTTAAGTTAGACAGAGTGCTTTTTCTACCTGCATGAATAGCACCGACAAAGCCTGATGGATGATAAAATAAAATAGGAAGACAGTCCGCAGAGCGAACAACTAAAAGGTGTTGTTTTTGATTAGTAATAATAGCATCAACATTGTTAATGATTGATGTTTGATTAATATCTGAAATTATTTGGAAGTTAGAGCCATGTGGTTGCTCCATAGAGATAGTTGTTACATTGTGTAATGCATTTCTTTTAAGAAGCGAGGAGAGTGAGTGTTGTTTTGTTGTTGAAAATGATAAAACATTTGAATTCGGAATCACCGAGTTTAAAAGTGTCATATTGTTAAAATATAGGACTTGCCTGGAAGTTCTTTAAGATAACCTTTAAGTTCAAACAAAGATAAGAATTGTAATATTTCTTGAATTGATAGATTGGATTCGTTACAGATACTATCTAAGCTAATTGGTTGATCAGAAAAAATGGACAGAAACGCTTCTTCTGTCGAAGTTAGATTAGTAGATAAGTTATTCTTAATTATTGAATTAGGAGAAGTTGGATTAACTTTTTGTAAATCTGGAAAATCTTCTAAGATATCATGTGCACTTGTTACCATTTTAGCGCCATCTTTTAATAACCGGTGAGATCCTTCAGTATTAGAGTTAAAAATATTGCCAGGTATTGCATAAACTTCTCTATAGTAATCCAGTGCTAAATTTGCTGTAATCAAAGACCCACTTTTTTTAGATGCCTCGCTAATAAGGACACCGGTGGCTAGCCCGGCAACAATTCTATTACGAAAAGGAAAATGAAACGGTAGAGACTTACAGTTAGGAGGAAATTCAGAAATTAATAGGCCTGAGTCAGCAATTTTATTTTGAAGAGACATATTACATGATGGATAGTAGTGTAATAGACCTGTTCCAATAACAGCAATAGTTGGAAATCCATAATCAATAGACGTTTGATGGGCACAAGAGTCAATACCACTAGCAAGGCCCGATGTTATAATAAAATGCTCCAAAATAGGAACGATAATATGTTGAGTGGCTTGAATAGCGTAATCAGATGGTTTTCTTGGGCCTACAACTGAAAGTTGTTTGAAATTAGCTAATTCGATATTTCCTTTGTAAAAAAATAAAGGAGGAGGATCATCTATTTCTTTTAACATCATTGGGTATTCCTTATCTTCGATATAGCAAACTTTAATTTGATGAGAATGTAATAATTTATGATAGGAGGTAATACAAAAAGACTGTATTTTTTTTTGCAATATATCAGGTTTATTAGCCGCTGTTTTCTTTTCAAACGGTAATAAATGTAAGTTATTAATTAATTCTAAAGATGATGAAAAATGATTTTTACAAAAAGAAATTAATCGAGGGTTAAAATAAAATAGAAAGTTTAAAAGTAAAAAAAAATCGTTATTTGAAGTCAATTAGTACCCTTTGTTTTGTTTCAAGATCTAATTGAATAATATCTTCAATTGATAAATTAAAGCTATGGTTAGTATTTTCAATAGTATTAACAATAGTTTTATGAATATCTAAGAAAGATATTTTAGAGTCTAAAAAGAGCTGAACAGCTGATTCATTGGCTGCATTCATAACAACAGGGTAAGATCCTCCTTTTATTCCCATATCATAGGCAAGGTTTAATAATGGTGAAGTCTGTGGATTTGGTTTTGAAAATGCTAGAGAAGAAATTTTAGTTAAGTCTAATTTAGGCCATGAATTTTGGAGTTTATCAGGGTAGGTTAATACATATTGAATTGGAAATCTCATATCAGGAGGACCCATTTGAGCTAAAACATTACCATCTTTAAACTCAACTAAACTATGAATAATACTCTGAGGATGAACAACAACTTTAATATTTGAAAACGGAATATCAAATAAATGATGAGCTTCAATAACTTCTAACCCTTTATTCATTAATGTCGCAGAATCTATACTAATTTTAGATCCCATGCTCCAGTTTGGGTGTTTAAGTGCCTCTTGAACTGTGACCGTTTTTAAATCATCAAAAGTGTAATCCCTAAAAGGACCACCTGATGCGGTTAAAATTAAATTAGAAACTAAATTATTATTTTCATTAACAGACGCTAAACATTGTTTGATTGCTGCATGCTCTGAATCGATAGGTAAAATGGGGACATTATTTTCTTTAGCAAGCTTCATGATAATAGTACCAGCCGAAACTAAAACCTCTTTGCAGGCTAATCCTATTGGAGACTTGTTTTTAATTGCTAAAAAGGTAGGTAATATTGCAGATGTACCAGCAATAGCAACCACTAGTAAATCAACCGATTCTTTTGCAATCGTACAAAGGCCATCCATACCAAAAAATAGTTGGGTATTTAATTGATTATCGTTTAGAAATGATTGTAAATTTTCATGATCTTTTTGATTTTCAATCACTGCAAAAGCAGGTGAGAATTCTAAAATTTGTTTTTTTAATAGTTCAATATTTGATTTTGCAGATAGTGAAATAACTTGAAACTGTTCAGGATAAAGACGAATAACATCTAGCGTTTGTTGACCAATCGAACCTGTAGAACCTAAAATTGATATTTTTTTCATATTAATTTAAATATAATAAAACAAATTAAAGGAAGAGAAAAGATGTAACTATCCAATCGATCTAATATACCCCCATGACCAGGTAACAGTTGAGAAGAATCTTTTTTATTAGTAGTTCGTTTGATTAAAGACTCATAAATATCTCCAAATTGCCCCGTAATCGATAATAAGACACTGCAACTCGCTAAGAAAATCCAAGAATAAGAACTGTAAAAAGAAATGATAATACTGAGAATAAGAGCACTAAAAATACCACCTAATGATCCTTCAATAGTCTTATTTGGACTAATTGATGAAAGTGATCGTTTGCCCATTAACTTTCCAGTAAAATATGCAAAGGTATCATTAAAACTTAAGTTTAATACAATAAAGATTAGTAAGAAAAGACCATTGTCATGGACTCTTATAAAATAAAAAAGGATTGGTAAGCAACAACTTATATAAATAACTTTTAAAAAGTGGAAAATAGGATTTTGATTAAAAAATATTTTTTTAGAAAAAAGTTCAATTAAGCAAACGACACCAAATAGTAAACTAAAAATAATAAATATAGTTTGCAAATAAAAATAAGAATTATATAACTTAAAGTAAGTAATAAAATAAAAAATAAAGATTAAAAAAATATTAAAATAAAAAGAACTGGGAAATTTTTTCTCATATAAACTAATATGGTACTCATAGCAGATTAAAACGCTAATAAAGAAAAGACTCGTAAATAGCCATAAGTTTCCAAGATAAAATATCACAGAGACTAATAGAGTTAAAAAAAAGCCCGTAATTAATCGTTTAAGAATGTTTAATGTCCTCCAAAGCGACGATCACGGTTATTAAACTGATTAATAACATCATCTAAATGTTCATTTTTAAAATCTGGCCAAAGAGTATCTACAAAAAATAATTCACTATAGGATAGTTGCCAAAGTAAAAAATTACTTAACCGTTGCTCCCCACTTGTTCTAATCATTATATCAGGGTCCGGAATAGTTTTAGTAAGTAAGTAATCATTAAATAAAGATTCATCCATAATTAAATTTGGATTTTTTTGAAAATCTTGAGCATAATTTTGGCATGCATGGATAATTTCATTTCGAGAACCGTAGTTAAATAGCAAATTTAATTGAATACCATCATTTTGTGAAGTTTTTGCTTCTAAACGATCAAAAGATTTTTGAAGAGTTTTTGATAAGGTAGATCGATTGCCAATAACGAGAACTTTAACATTATTTTTCATAAAGTTAGATATTTCTATTTCAATTTGAGAAAAAATTAAATTTATTAAAAAAGATACTTCTACTTTAGAGCGATTCCAGTTTTCAGTTGAAAAAGCATATGCGGAAACATGCTTAACTCCAATTTTTTGGCAATAAGTAACAATGTTACGCAATGATTCGACACCTTTTTTATGCCCAAAAGTTCTTGGTTTGTTTTGATGCTGTGCCCACCTGCCATTACCATCCATAATAAAGGCTATATGATTAGGTATTTTAACTGAAGAAGACATTTGTTTATTATATTATAAGTATTTCTTTTTCTTTGTCAGAAGATAATGAGTCAATTAGATTGCAATTTTTATCAGTTATATCTTGAACAGATTTTTGTTGTTTAATAGATTCATCTTCTGATATTTCTTTGTTTTTTTCTTGTTGTTTAATTTTATCAATTTGATCTCGTCTAATATTTCGAACAGCAACCTTAGAATCTTCAGTATATGATTTGATTAATCGAACAAGCTCTTTTCGACGATCTTCTGTTAGTTCTGGCAGTCGGATACGTATAATATTTCCATCTACTTGAGGGTTTAGATTTAAATTAGAAGTAATGATTGCCTTTTCAATATTTTTAATTGAGTTATTGTCAAAAACATTGAGTTGAAATAACATTGGCTCAGGTGTAGAAATGGAGGATAGTTGTGTAAGCGGAACATATGAGCCAAAGTATTCCACTTGAATGTTTTTTAACATATCAGGATTAGCACGATTTGTCCTAACTGAGCTAAATTGCTTTTTTGCAGACTCTACAGCTTTATCCATTTTTGAGTTTAAGTTATCCATTTTTTCTCCTTAACTAAAATATTTTAATGTTATGAAATTCGAGTTCCAACTAACTTGCCTGACAAAATGTTAAATAAATTATTAGGTGTATTTAAATTAAATACATAAATAGGGATGGCATTATCCATGCTTAATGACAAAGCTGTCGTATCCATAACTTTTAATTTTTTATTAATAACATCTAAATAGCTAATATCAGAAAATAAAGTAGCCGATGAATTTGTTTGAGGGTCAGAGTCATACACACCATCTACCTTAGTTGCTTTTAAAATAGCATCAGCCCTAATTTCTGCTGCGCGTAATGCTGCTGTTGTATCTGTAGTAAAATAAGGGTTTCCTGTTCCTCCAGCAAAAATAACGACTCTCTTTTTTTCTAAGTGACGAATAGCTTTACTTAATATAAACGGTTCAGCTACTTCTTTCATTTCAATAGCTGTTTGAACTCGAGTTTCAACATTTAATTTACTTAGAGCATCTTTTAATGCTAAAGCATTCATAATTGTAGCTAACATTCCAGTATAATCAGCAGTTACTCTATCCATCCCATTAGCTTCAGCAGCAATACCCCTAAATATATTTCCACCACCAATAACGATCCCGCATTCAATATTTAATTTTAAACAGTTTTGTATTTCTTTTGCTAAAAAATTTAAAAATTGAGGATCTATACCATATTCTCTGGATCCTTTAAAAGCTTCACCACTTAACTTTAATAAAACACGATTATATTTACTCATAAACATGTGTAAGTTTAACAAATAATAAAAGAAAAGGAAACATTAAATTAAAATAAATAAGTCAAAAATAAAAAAAATAAGTATAATATTTTAGCTTAAAGTTTTTGCATTTAAATAAGCTAAACTGATATTATATTAACTATACTTTCAGGGGTAAATATTAAAAACGTTTTTATCTATTGAGTTAAAGAAGTTTTGGAGTGTGAAATTTAAAATGGGAAACTATATTGATTTAGAAAATAAAGTAAGCTTATCAAATTCATGTATTTGGAAATTACAACAAGATTATTTTAAAAAATTAGGGAAGTCAGCTTGGGAGGGACAGGTTCCTTTTTATGTGACAAGTAATACAAAATTTAGCTTTTCTATAGCAAATATAGTTTTTAATTATTTGCTAGAGTTAATTAGTAAAAATAAAGTTAATATTGATGAACCATTATATATATTAGAATTTGGTAGCGGATTAGCAAAATTTGGTTTTCATTTTATGACAAAACTTGCAGAATTAAAAGATACACATAATTTAAGTCATATTCAAACACCTTATATTTTAACAGATTTACCAGAAGAAAATATGCGTTTTTGGGAGAGCAATAAGCAACTAAAACCATTTTTAGATAATAAACAGTGCGATTTTGCAAAGATAAATATTGAAAACTTTTCAAATATTGAAACGGTTAAACATAATTTTATTATTGATAATAATACTATTAAAAACCCTTTAATTGTTCTATGTAATTATTTAATAGATTCAGTTCCTCATGATTGCTTTAAGATTTCAAACAATCAAATAAATGAGGTTTTAGTATCTACTCAAATAAAAGAAGATTACAAAAATAAAACAATTGATCATCTTAATCAATTAAAATTTGAATTTTCATTTAAGGAAATAAATAACGATCATTATGAAGATCCCATATTAAATGATATTTTAAATAATTATAAAGAGACTATCTATGATAGCCATATTTTGATACCAACTTCAGGTATTAAAATTTTAAAAACTATTTTAAATAAATTTTCAAAAAATACATTATTAGTTGTGAGTGATAAAGGCTGGTCAAACAAAAAATTTATCGACCAACAAGGAGAACCACACATAGCTTTTCATGGAAGTTTCTCGTTAATGGTAAACTTTGATACTCTAAAACAATATACTGAAAGTATTGGAGGAAGCTCTGTCATAACCAGTACGGGATTAAGTGGTTTGAAGACCGGTTTATTCCATTTATCAGAAAATTTGAATTTGTTTTCAAAAACTATTACATCATTTAATTCCTACTTAAATGCAACAACAGATGATTTTTTAACAATTAAAAATAGCATGTTAGCTAATATAGACTCGTTAAGTGCGAATGTAATTTTAAGTCTTTTAAAATATTCAGAGTGGGATGAAAAAATCTTTTCTTCTGTTTCAAAACGCTTAGAAAAAGTGCTTCCAAATGAACCTATGAATATTAAACTAGAGTTTATTAATTATTTACCAAATATTGAAAAAAATATTTTTGAAGTTAATCTAAATAACAGTATAACCTATTTAGATTTAGGAAACATTTATTATTCATTAGCGGAGTATAAAAAAGCAAAAGAAATGTTTAATTATTATAACGAACGAAATAGTACTGATTGGGCATCTTTTCATAATTTAGGATTAGCACTTTTTTATTTAAGAGAATATGATCAAGCAATGTCTACATTTAAAACAGCTCTTAATTTAAAGGCTGACTCAGAAATTTCTCAGGAATGGGTCGATTATATTAAAACAGAATATTTAGAAGTTAATTCAAAATAATAAAATAATAAAATGAGTATATTAATAATTATTATAATGTTGGCAATTCTAATTGTAGTACATGAATTTGGCCATTTGATAGCTGCAAAATATGCAGGTATTGGTGTTATTGAGTTTAGTATAGGGATGGGGCCAAAACTGTTTTCAAAAGAATTTAAAAATACGATATATTCATTAAGATTACTTCCAATAGGTGGTTATGTTAAACTCGCCGGGTTAGATGATGAAAATGTATCAGATGATATAAACTATCGTAAAAAAAGCATATTTCATCGGTTTTTAACTATTTCAGGGGGATCCTTTATGAATTTTATTTTAGGGATTTTAATTTTATTTTCTTTGTCGTATGTTTTATCTGGGGTAATTAAGCTAGATATACAGTCCGTTATTCCTGGATCACCTGCAGAAAAATTTGGATTATTAAGAGGAGATAAGATTGTATCGGTTAATAGTCAGCCGTTAAAGTATTTTGATTATCATATTAAACAATCTGCAAATAAAGAAGTATTTATTTCATTAATCAGAAATAATCAAAATATGACAGTAAGGGTTGTTCCTGAAAAAAATACCGAAACAAACATGGGGTTTATAGGCGTTAAGTTAAATTCAGATTTTCATAAATTTCAATTCTTTGATTCAATTAAGACAACTATTCATTCTTTTAACTTTCAAATTAAATCCACGTTTACTTTTTTTAAGTTATTAATCCAAAAAAAAATGAGTGTTAATGAGATGTCAGGGCCAATTGGAATTATTCAGTTTTCAAAATTTGGTTTGGATCAGAATGAAATTAAGTTAATAACTAAAATTAAGTTTTTATTAGAAATTATGGGAATTATTAGTATTAGCTTAGGTATTATCAATCTGCTTCCATTTCCTGTTTTAGATGGAGGACATTTATTATTTTTAGTTATTGAATTTTTAAGAAATAAACCATTAAGTAAAAATATAGAGAATTCAATAATGACAGCTGGCGTAGTCTGTTTAATAATGTTAACTTGTTTTATTACGTTTAATGATATTAAAAATTGGGATAATAGAGCTCAAAAATACCAAGAGTCTAGCAACAGATGATTAAATTAAAAAATATTTCAAAATATTATCAATCAAATAGTTTAATTTTAAATAATATTAACTTAACAATTAATAAGGGCGAATTTGTATACTTAGTCGGTCCTTCAGGAGCGGGAAAGTCAACAATTTTAAATTTATTATTAAAAATAGAAGAACCTACAAGTGGAGAATTATTTATTGATGGTGTTTCGTTATTAAGACTCAAAGATAGTAAAATACCATATCTGCGTCGAAATATTGGTGTTATTTTTCAAGACTTTAAATTATTACCTAAGCGAACCGTATTTGAAAATATTGCATTTGCATTAAGGTTTTATAATTACTCTAGGTCTCGAATTAGACGGCAAGTGTATCAAGTTTTAGATCTAGTTGGGTTAACTACAAAATTAGATTGTTACCCTACAGAATTATCAGGAGGAGAGCAACAAAGAATTTGTATTGCAAGAGCAATTGTCAATAACCCTCAAATACTATTAGCCGATGAGCCAACTGGGAGTTTAGATCCTGAAACATCATGGGAAATTATGACATTATTAAGTAAGATTAATATGCGCGATACTACTGTTATTGTTGCAACTCATAATCGAGGAATTGTGGATGATATTAGAAAGCGAGTTATTTCAATAAATAAAGGCGCTATAGCAAGAGATGAAGAACAAGGAAGTTATAATTCATGAATTCTCTATTCTTTTATATTTCAGAAGCGGTTATTGGAATGAAAAGATCGATTGTAATGATGTTGATTTCTGTTATTACAATAACAATATCCTTGTTTATTTTTGGCGTATTTTTACTAATTTCTTTAAATCTTAATAATATAGCAAATTCAATTAATTCAAATTTAGAAATAAAAGTATTTTTAAAAGAAACAGTAACTAAAACAGAAAGAAGTAAGTTTAAACAAGCAATTTTAAAATTAGATCATGTAAAAAAAGTTAATTATACTAGTAAAAATATAGCATGGAAAAAGTTTGTAAAAGAGTATCCTCACTTAAATTTAGATAATCTTTTTGAAAATAGTCCGTTACCAAATTCGTTTACGATTGGCTTAGATAATAATCAATATATCTTAAATGTAGTATCAAACTTAAAAACGTTTAAATCGTGGGTAGAAAAAGTTAGTTATGGAGGAATAATTGCTGAAAGAATGCAAAAATTTTCATATTATATTAAAATCCTTGGTTTAATCTTAGTAATCATTTTAACAATCGCAACATTGTTTATTGTTGTAAATACCATAAGGTTAACAATAATTAATCGACAAAATGAAATTAATATCATGCAATTAGTAGGTGCAACAAATAATTTTATTAAAGGCCCATTTATCATAGAGGGGATTTTAATTGGTATTTTAGGATCTTTAGGAGCTGTGATTTTCTTGAAGATAGCTTATACTTTTTTAATCATAAAATGTAACAAAATATTACCCTATATTCCTATTGTACAAAATAAATTGGAAATTAATATTATATTAGTAAGTGTGATATTATTAGGAATTATATTAGGAATTTTAGGGGCTTTGTTATCTCTATCAAAGGCTCTAAAAAGGTATAGTTTTAATAAAGTTAAATAATAAATTAGAATTTAGAAGGAGATTAAAATGTTATCATTTATTAGAAATAATGTAGCTTTAATTGGTTGGATTATAATTATTTTTTTCAGTGGCACTTTATTTACAACAAGTGTTTTTTTTGGGAAAAATTACAATGAAAATAAAGAAAGTAAGAATATTTCTGAACTATTAACGCAGTCTGCAGCAACTTATGGAAATAAAGTATTTATTAGTAATCAACAATTTAGATCAATTGTAAATTATTACGATAATCAAAGAAATAAAATGCATCCTCAAAATATCGAGTTAGCTAAATATCAACAATTTTTAGCTCTATCAAATCAAGCTATTATCCAATCATTTGCTCGAGAATCAGATTATAAAATTAATCAAAAAGAAATTGATGTAGAATTAGATCAAATTCTTATTAGCCAAAATTTAAAAGACAAGAAAGAACTTAAATCAAAATTAAAAGAAAACAATATCCAATATAAGCAATTTATAAATTCAATAAAAAATTCAATAAAACAAGATAAGTTTATTGAAGATTTGCAATCTAACATACATGTGTCTAATAGTGATGTTGAAAATAAATATACTGAATTAAAAATAAGTCATATTCTATTAGAAGTTAATGATTCTAAGTTAGCACCATCGCAAAATATTTTAGCAAATGAGGTTTATAAAAAAGTAAGAAAAGGCGGGAACTTTTCTAAATTAGCCATTAAATATTCTGATGATCCAAGTGTGAAAAATAATAAAGGAAATTTAGGTTGGGTAAGTTATGGTCAGACAGTGCCAGACTTTCAAGATGTAGCATATACATTAGAAGAAGATGAAGTATCAAAACCCTTTTTAACAGAGTTTGGTTATCACATTGTTAAATTAAATAAAAAACGCTCAAAAGTAAAACCAAAAGATTTTAATTTAGAAAATGAAAAAGAAACTATGTTAAAAGAAAAGAAAGAGTTAGCTATTCAAGAGTTTTTAACTAAATTTGTTAAAAGTAATAAATTAGAAATATTTGATGATGAATTAAACGCAATTCATGCTAAAGTAAATCGGAATTTAGAATTAGCATTAGGTTTTTATCAAAAAATAATTTCTAAAAACCCAAATGACCCATTACCAAACTTTTATTTAGCTCAAATATTCTTATTTCAGAAAAAGAATGATTTAGCATTGCAAGAATTAGAAAAAGGAGATATTAAGGCCGAATTATCTCCAAATTTAGATTTTAAGGAAATACATTATGAATTATATAAAATTTATAAAAATAAGAAATTAAAAGCCAACGCAATCAATCAATTAGATAAAATATATGCATTAACTGATAATGATATTAGTACATTAAAGGATTTAAAAGAAAAATACGATGATATGAAAAAAGATGATATGAAAAAAGAAATTGAAAAAAAGATAGTTGAAATTGAAACAAAATTAAAAGAAGAAAAAAAGAAAAAAGAAGTTAGTAACGCTGAAGAAGCTAAAAATAAAGAATTAATTTCAAAAAAAGTTGATGATTAAAATTTAATTGCAGTCCAACTTGTAATAGTTTGACTATCAGAAGACGAAATTTGATTATCACTATTTAGTCCGGTACCCCAAACAGAACCATCTTGTTTTAGGATCAGGCTATGGTATTTACCTGTTGCAATTAATGTTGCATTATCAAATACTTTTACCCAAGTAGTTTGATTAATAGTATTATTAGTACCTAGTTGCCCAGAATGGTTTTGACCAAATCCCCAAACTGAGCCATCTGATTTTATAGCTAGTGCATGATTTGATCCAGCCGAAAAGTCGATAACATTATCTAATACCTTGGTCCAACTTAAAATCTTTTCAGAACCTAGCGGGTTACCTACAATCCATAGCGAGTTATCTTTTAAAGCTAAACAAAAATATTTCCCTGAATCAATTCGTTGAACATCATTTAATACATTAGTCCATGTTTCTTGACGTTCTAAATCTTGAGTTCCTAGTTGACCATTTAAATTATCGCCAACCACCCATAAAGAGCCATCTTTTTTAAGAGCATAAGAATGCAAATGACCAAGTTTTACAGATTGAATATTTTCAAACGATTTAGTCCAAATATCTTTATTTTCAGTAGAATTTAAACCTAATTGAAAGTTACTGTTTTGACCAATTGCATATAAATTACCGTTTTGATCAACGTACATACTATGATAAAAACTACTATCAATCGTTTGAATATTAGATTTAACATATTTCCAATTAGGTTTCATATTATCAATAGCCGAGTTTACGTTATCATCTGTATTACTCGGCGTGGAGTAACCAATTTGATCAAAGCGATTTTCACCACTTCCCCAAGCAATATTATTATTATCTATTAAATAAGTATGAAAATCAGAAGTCGTTATAAATTTAATATCATTACTGATTAATTGCCATTGCTTATCAACAATTAAATCACCAAGCTGTTTACTAGAAACTGTTCCGGAACCCCATAATTCTTGATTAGATTTTATGGTAAAGCTATTATTATAATCTGCAAAAATAGAGTTGATATAATTTGTGTAAAAATGAATAGGTTTTGATAGATTACCTGATGTATCAACCGTATAAATAGCATAATAATAGCCACTTTGATAATCTAGATTGTTATCTTCATAAATTAAATCATTTGAAATTAAATCTTTTGAATTAAGAATAATATTAGATGGAATATTACCTGGAATATCTTTTGTTTTAGTAATAAGTGAATGGCTGAAATCACTATCTGAAGGATGATTCCAGTAAAGTGTTATTTTATCATTATTAAAAATACCATGAAACATTGTTGGATTTTTTGGAGGCGTTTTATCTTCTGATTTGAAGGTATTAGTTAAAACCTTTTCCGAAATTAAATCATTTTTATCTTTCGAATATAACATATAGTGATAGTTAGAGCCATTTAACTCAATAGTATCTACAAATGATTCATCAAGGCCCTCGTAAATAATAGTACCAGAAGGATGAATAGAAAATATATCATTTATTTTTCGGCTAATAATAACAGAATTAAGGTCATTATCAGAGGGTAATGACCAACTCAAAATTAATTTATTATTATCTGTAACAGATACATTAAATATATTGGGTAATGAAGGTGGAATTTCATCTGTAGTAATAAAATTAGCTGTTGATATTTTAGAAAATATATTTTCATTTAAATCTTTTGTAAACAGTGAATAGTAATAAGTAGATCCATCAAAGAGAATTGTTGTATCGGTAAAGCTATCTTGATTTGTACTCGCAATTTGTATTCCATCAGTTATACTATTAATTGGAAACTTTGAACGATTTATAAAGTTTTGAAAGGAATCAATCGTTGGATTTTTCCAAGTTAATTTAATGGAATTATCTAATTTAGATAATTTGAAATTAGTAAGGGGCTCTATTATTTTTAAACTAGATTTAATATTGATTTCTATAGAAGCTTGGTTAGATTCATTGCCATTAATATCTCTTACAACCAAGGTATAATTAAACGTAGATCCATTCTTTTCATTTTGGGAAACTTGAGTAATCAATTTGCCACTACTAATCGTCGTTAATTCGTTACTAGAATGATCATTTTTTATAATTAATATATCTTTAATATCATCGTCCAATGGGTTAATCCAATTAACAGTTAATGTGCTTTCTGTTTCGCTAATCGGTGTTATCGAATATGTAATATTAGATACAGGATTTGGAGGTATACGATCTAAAGAAGTTACTTCATGATAAATTGGAGAAGAGTAGGCTAAATCGTTATTATAAGCGGTTAATTCATATTCATATGTAATTTGAGAGTTACTGATGTTAGAGTCTTCATATTGTGATGGAGATAAAAGCCCATCAAAAATTGTAACAAAAGTATCATTATTCTGTTCTTTATTTTTTCGTTTAATTAAAATACCTTTAAGGTTTGTATCATTTGGGTTATTCCATTTAAGTATTATATTATCTTTATTTATTGAAGATTCAATATTTGAAACAGAGTTTATTGACGATAAAGGTTGTTGTATTAAAAAGTTAATAGATGCTACTTCAGATTTATTATTAGCTAAGTCTTTCGAATAAATATAATAGTAGTAATGATTGTTGGTTGGAGCTAAGTCCTTAAAGCTTGATAGTGATCCATTATATATTGCTAAACTCTCATCAAAGGTACTCAAGGGTTGCAACGCTTTAAATAATAGTACCTTAGAAAAGTCATCAACAGGGTTATTCCATGTTAGTTCAATTGAACTTAATTTTAAATTATAGCTAAACAATGACGGCTTTTTTGGTGGATAAGTATCCGTTATTATTACTTTTTGTGAATATTTATCAAGTATTTTGGAATCATTATCAAGCATAAATAAGGTATAAATATAAGAAGAAAATAACGTTACGTTTAAATCTTTAGCCATTAAAAGAGAATGATTGATTTTTTGACCATCTACTAGTGTATTGGGAGTAACTAACTTGTTTTCTAGCGACCTTCTTAATTCATAAGTAACTTTTTCGGAAGTTGGATTATCCCAACTAATAGTAGCAAACCCTTTATCTGATGAAATTGTAAATTCTTTAATATTTTGGGAAAAATTAGAGTTCCCATTTGTTTTATTATCAGGTTGATCACTGGATGTATTTGTATTAGATACGTTGGAGCCTTGTTCTGAATCTGTTTTTCCAAGTTTAGAAGCTTTACCACAGCCAGTAATAAGAAAAATAACAAGAGATAAAGTAGTAATAAAAGCAAATAATTGATTATTAACTCTCATAAAATATTACAAAAGGTTAAAAGAGCTACCTTCTTTTGCAAATTCACAAGAATTAAAATTTGATTGAGCAATAATTTCGAGTTCATCTAGTGTAGCATCATTTTTTTCATGATCATGGTGAAAAAATAATAAATGTTTAACAGCAGCTTTATTTGCAATTTTAATAGCTTCTTCCCAAGTAGAGTGGCCCCATCCAATTTTATTTTTATATTCAGTATTAGTATACATTGAGTCATATAAAAGGATATCTGCTTTATCACTTAATTCAAGAACATTTATATCTAGAGAATCATTAAAATGTTCAGTATCGGTTACATAAGCTATTTTTTTATCTAAATATTCTATAGAGTACCCAATAGTATAGCTAGGGTGATTTAACCTCTTAGTTGTAATCACAACTTTTCCAATTTTTAATGACGTATCTTGTTTAATAGAATGAAAAAATAAAGATGCTGGTATTTGGTTCATTGAAATAGGGAATAGCTCAGGTATTGTAATTGTAGAAAAAATCTTTTTGGGATCGTTTGGTCCATAAATATGAATTTCACAGTTTGAGTCAAAAAGTTTTTTAAAAAATAAGAATCCCTGAATGTGATCCCAGTGATAATGCGTAAAGAATAAATGAATTTTATTTATTGAGTTACCATTAAAGTTTTTTATTCCACTACCTGCATCAAGAATAATTAATTCTTCAGATGTAGATATGGAAATACAAGATGTATTCCCACCATATTTAGAAAAGTTAACACCTGTAGTAGGAATACTACCACGGCAACCTAATATATTTAGTTCAAACTTACTCATGAATGAACGTTACATTTCTGAAAGAATAGCATTAGAATGCGAGAGCCTATCAGATAATAGACATGCTACAAACTTATGAAATATAGCTGCAATATTTGGATGTTCAATTTTCATTTTCTCTAAATTAGATGCACTAAGAATGTAAAAAGAGCAATCTGTATCAGATCGAAAAGAAGCAGATCTAATTTCGTTTCTATAGACACCCATCTCACCCACTACGCTACCTTCCTCTACTTTTGCTAATCGTTTTGTTTTACCGTCAATAAGTTCTAAATAAATAGAAGCTTGTCCTTTTTCTAAAATATAAATACAGTCTGAAGCATCTCCTTGATGAAATAACCATTCATCTTTTTGACAATTTCGTTTTTCTAAATAATTTTGAAATTGGTTTACAACATTCTGATCCGAGAACCAAAACATTAATCTATCATTTATGGTTTGAGGTTTTAAACTTTCTGAGTTTATTTCATTTAAAAGCTCATTTTCACAATGCTCTAAACTTAAGTCTAAGTCAGAATAAAAATCATATGAATCACTAGGAATTGATTGATTAATTGCTCCAGAGTTTTGAAAGTGACCTTTGATAGAGTCACTCATATTTGAAAATAAGAGCTTAGAATTATATGTATTATTTAATTTAATTATTTTAGATAAACTATGAAATGCTGATGAGTCTAATCCGTTTACTAATTTAAAGTCTAAAATGATATGAGTAGGAGTAACTAATGATGTATCTGTAATCCTTTTCTTGATCGTTTGATAAAGACCATGAGCAGTACCAAAGAAAATATAACCTTGAAGAACGATAATATAAGTTTTGTTTCCATGTTCGGAAAGAATATCTTGTTTATCTAAACTTCGAGCTACATTACTTCGTTTTGAGCTACCTGAAAAAATATGCTTAACAATACTAATTCTCATATATTGAATAACAAATAATAGCGCAGATAATACTAAACCTAATAATACGCCATATAAGAAGTTTGAGAAAATAATCGTTATAAAAATAAGTAAAATAATACAATATTCAATTAAGTTTAAACGAAACCAAGATGAAAATAACCATTCAATCATAAGGCCAAAGCCAAAGAACATTAATAAGCCTCCTAGTATTGGCTTAGGAAAAAAGCTAACAACTTCAGATATCGAAAGGATAGCAACCAGTAAACAAATAAGTACACAAATCAGTCCTCCTAAACGTGAACGTGAACCTGATTGAAAATTTATTTTGGTAAAGGGTAATGAATGATGAGCAACCACACAACACATTAAACCACTAAAAATATTTCCTATGCCAGACCACTTAAGGTCTTTATCTAAATCAATTTCAGTATCTACAGCAGATTCAACCCCAGCTATAGTTAATAAAATAGAAATGATAGTAACTGCCAAAATAACTAGTATTGTGCTAAAGTTTGAAAGTAAAATATCCCATCTAACATTAGAAAAATTTAGATGATTCGTCCAAACTTCATTATTAGAAAAAGACGACATTACCCAACCTAAATTAGCTGCATCAATATTTTGAAAATCTGCATAATAAAAAAAACCATAAAATCCAGCAATTGCAACAATAATAGAAACTGGTAGGAATAAATAATGTTTAATATAGCGACTTAAAATAATAAGAATAAGAGCAAATATAACGCCAGGAATAACATGTTGAAGAGTTGCAGGGTTAAAAAGACCGTCAAATTGATTTTCAATTGGTAATGAAGTTCTTCTCATAACATTTATAGACCCTGAAACTAACAGCCATCCAACGCTAGCTAAAAAGCCACCCATAACTGGATAGGGGATAAATCGGCCAAGTTTCCCTAACTTAAAAGTTCCCATTAAATAAAAAATAACACCTGTAATTAATGAAATTAAAAATATCGACATTAGAACAGTAGGAAGAATATCATCTACAGGTATATTGGTACTTACAATTTTTTGAGCTAATACAGCAATAAGCGCAGCAGGTACAATTGCTGCTGTTGAAATTGTACTAGTATAAGTACCTCCTATTAAAAGTAATAGACCTACAATAATAGAGGATAAAAAAGTTAATGCTAACCCAGTAGGAAAAGCCGCTGAAAGTTTATCTCCTGAAAAAATAAACGTTGCTACGCAAATATTAATAGAAATAGTTAATACAGCAGTAATTATACCCGATGTTACATTGCTGAAAATTGAATGTATTCTTTTTGATTCCCCACTCATTTTTATCTCCTTAGTACATAAAGAATTTTATTATTTTTTCAAATAAAAATACAGGTTAATTTTTTTATAATATCATAATAAAATCTTAAACTAAAATAAAACTATTTAAATATTAATTCTGAAAAAAAATAACGATGAAACTTTAATCGATAATAATAAAAGGTTTAATATGTTCAAATAGGGTAAATAACTCTTTAGTACTTAATGTTTCTCCTCGTTTTCGTCCAATATCATCTATAATAGAGAGATTTTGGAAGTCTTTTTTTAATGAAATATAGGGGTTTTTCTTTAAGGCTACTAAAATAGTTTTACGACGTCCCCAAAATAATCCTTTAACAATTTTAAAGAAAGGTGAATGCTGAGTTAAATGATAAAGAGTTTTTTCCCGAGGTACTAACTTAATAATTGAAGAATCAACTTTTGGTTTTGGAGAAAAGCAATTTTTTGATACATGGAAAAGAAGAGATGGATTTAAAAAAACATGAGAAAAAATTGTTAACGGTGTATATAAACTTTGACCTGGAGATGCAATAATTTTTAAGGCAAATTCTTTTTGAACCATTAAAATAGCATATTTAAATAAAGACTTATGTGCTATTAGTTGTTTAATAATTTGACTAGATAAATAATACGGTATATTCGCAATAAGCTTACAGGGTATTGATAAAAAATCAGAATAATTAATATTTCTGATATCTTGATTAATAAATCTAACATTATCCATACCTTTTAAAGCAGACTGGGTACGTTGGATGCATTCTGGATCAATTTCAATAATGATAAGTTTTTTAGCTCTAGCTGCGATTGCTTTTGATAAAATACCATCCCCACACCCAATTTCTACAACGGTATCATCTTCAGAAATTTCTGAACAATTAATAATTTTGTTAAGAATATTGTGATCTGTTAAAAAGACTTGCCCTAATTTAGGTTTTTTCATAATGAAAAAGATAAATGAAATAATATTGATTCGATCATAGATTTTGAAGATGGTTTTTGTTGATAAGCGATATCAAACGCCGTTCCATGGTCTGGAGATGTGCGTAAGAATGGTAAGCCAACAGTTACATTAACAGCATCATTAAATCCAATCAACTTAATAGGTATTAAGGCTTGATCATGATATAAAGAAATAATGATATCAAATTCGTTTTGGTAAGCTCGCCGATAAAGCGTATCTGCGCTAAACGGTCCGAGTATGTTAATATTTGACTGATTATTCCATTTTGTAAGAAGTGGACTTAATATCGTACCTTCTTCACTACCAAAAAGACCTGATTCACTAGCATGAGGATTTAGCGCACTTAATGCTATTTTAGGGGACTTAATACCAAGTATATTGCTAAATTTAATCGAATTTTTAAAGGATGTAAATAAATATGATTCTGTGAGATAGTCAATAACGCGATTAAACGGAATATGAATACTATTTAATACAGTTTTAAGTTTTGGTGTGTAAAAGGCCATAGAGACATCTTTGGACGAGGTTAAGTGTTTTAAAATCGTAGTATGACCAGTATATTTTAAATTAGCCAAACTTAGAGACTCTTTGCAAATGGGAGCTGTAACAAGTCCTGAAAGATTAAACTTTTTCAGATCTTCAGTAGCTCTTTGAATAAATTGGAATGATAACAGGCCATTATCTTTATTTGGAGATCCTATATGGATATTCGTAAGAGAAGAGCCTATATCAACAAAAAAAATAGTCGAATTATCGTGAAGTATATTTTCAGAAAGACTGTTAACTATAGTAAACTTTTTTTTCCAATGTTTTAAACTTGAGATGTTAAAGATAGAGGAAGTTCCATATATTATAGGTTGAAAATGGTCGTTATTTTTCAACTCAGAAATAGCGTTAAACGTAATTTCTGGGCCAATTCCGCCAATATCTCCTAACGTAATTGCTATTTTTTTTATACTCAATATAAATCCTTTAAGTTAAATGCAAGAAACCTTATGAATACCCTTAAATGATAAAAGTTTTTTTAAAAATAAATGATGAATGACACGACTAGAGTCATAACTCATTATAATTGTAAACGTATTTGTTTTCGTTAGCTGTTTATCAACAATAGGCAGTTGAAAGACATTTAAAAGGTGATCAATTTTTTCGATCAAAGAAAAAGCTGAAAATTCAATATAGATACAATATCGGTGAGAGAATTTGTTGTTTAGTTGATTCCAAATAGTGATAAAAATAAATAACAAAAGAACAAAGGTAACGCTAAACAACGTATAATTAAGCCCGATCAACAGACCATTAATAGCAGATAGTAAGAAAGACATATTTAAATGAATTGAAAATTGTTTTTGAAACTGAAATAAAATTAAAGCACTCATAAATAAACAAAAGCCAATAATAATAGCAGGAAGCACGATTGTAGATTTAAAACTAGACGTATAAAATATAGATACGGGAACCGAAATAAGAAGAGATACTAAACCACAATATAAGATATTTTTTACACCAATTAATTTTCTATTGGTATATCCAATAATAAGGCCTAATATGGTAGTCAGTATACATTGAATAAAAAAGTCAATGTAAGAAATAAAGTTTAAAAATATTTCCATTAGTAAATTATATCAAGGTAACTATTAAATCGTATAGATTTTTTATAAGGCGGAATTATAGATGTCACTATATTTGTTTTTTAAATAATTAATAAATGGTGAAATATTTACAGGTTCTCCTTGTATACTTTCAATAAGTTCAAGTGATCGTTTTTGACGACCAACAGAGTGTATATTTGTTTGTAGCCACTGTCTTAACAGTGTAAAGTCACCATCTTGAATGTTTTTATCTAAAGATTGAATTTCTTCAGAAGCTTTTTCAAAAATAATAGCACCATAAATATTACCTAGAGTATAAGTTGGAAAGTAACCAAATAACCCAGACGCCCAATGGACATCTTGTAAAAGACCTTCTTTTAGCGAGTCAGGCGTAATACCTAGATAGTCATGATATGTTTGGTTCCATAAATCAGGTAAGTCATCAACGCTAATAGATTCATTTATAATTTTCTTTTCAATTTCATATCGAATAAGGACATGTAAATTATACGTTATTTCATCAGACTGTACGCGAATAGGTTGTGCTTTAACATGATTAATAGATTGGTAAAAATGGTCTACATTATAATCTCCTAATTGATCAGGAAATAACCCCTGTATCTTCTGATAATGACCCTGCCAAAAAGATTTGCTTTTTCCAATATGATTTTCCCACAAACGGGACTGGCTTTCATGCACACCAAGAGAGCAATATCTCCCAAAAGGAGTTCCATACCATTGTTGGTCTATTCCTTGTTCATAAAGAGCATGTCCACCTTCATGTAAAGTACTCGTAAATCCTTCTAAAAGGTCGTTACTTTTAAATCGTGTAGTTAATCTGACATCAGTTGGATGGAAGTCTGTAGTAAAAGGGTGTGTAGATAAGTCAATTCTTCCACAGTTAAAATTAAAACCTATTTTATTAAGTAATTGAATCGATAATTCTTGTTGTTTTCCTAAGTCAAAAGAGGAATTTGAGAAGTTAATAGTGTCAATAGACTTTAAGTTTGAAATTTTAGAAAATATATCTAAAATCTGACTTTTTAGGTCTTTAAATATTGGATCAAGTTGAGATTGTGTCATGCCTGGCTCGTAAAGATCTAGCAAAACATCATAAGGGGAAATGTCTGGATTGATAAACTGAGCTTTTTGCTTAGAAAAAGATATAATTCGTTCTAAATATGGCTTAAAAATAGAGTAGTCATTTTTGTTATATGCTTCTTCCCAGTAATATTGCGATTCTGATTTAAGTTGTGCAAATTCAGCTACAAATTCTGTTGGTAGGGAATTTGCAATTTTCCAATCTCTATAAATTTCTTTAAGTAGTCGCTTTTGTGATGATTCAAGAGAATCGTTATAAATTTCTCCAGTTTCCAAGTTTAAAAAAGTTTCAAGAGATTCAATTAATTGAGGAGATTTGTAAAAGTCTTGGATAATACAAGATAATAATTTAATTTGATTAGATCGAGATTGGATACTGCCCTTAGGCATATAAGTTTCTTGATCCCAGCGTAATACAGATTCAATACTTATTAAAGTACCAATACTTCTTACAATATTTAATAAATTTTGAAATGATTCAGACATAAACTAATTCTACAGCGATATTGAAATTTTAACAATATATTATTAGAGTAATTATTCAAACATAAGAAAAATCAAATTTAAGATGTTTAATATAATTTAGATATGGGGATGTTATATAATATTAATAAACCAGTAAGATAATAAAGCTTAAAATGGACAAAAAATTTAGGAGAAGACATTGATATTTGACATTAAATTAATAAGAGAATTTTATTCAGAATTTGAAAATAAAATGAATGCTATAAAAAAAACAATTAATCGTCCGTTAACACTAACAGAAAAGGTATTGTTTTCACATTTAGCAAGTTCTTTAAATAATTTTGAACGAGGAAAGGATTATGTTAATTTTTACCCAGATCGAGTTGCCATGCAGGATGCTACTGCGCAAATGGCTTTACTCCAATTTTTGCAAGCAGGAAGAAGTCAATCAGCAGTTCCGGCAACAGTTCATTGCGATCATTTAATTCAAGCAGAAATAGGAGCTATTAAAGATTTAGATAATGCTAAGAAGGCAAATAAAGAGGTTTATGACTTTTTAGAGTCAGTGTGTCAAAAATATGACATTGGATTTTGGAAGCCAGGGGCAGGTATTATTCATCAGGTAATTTTGGAAAACTATGCTTTTCCAGGAGGATTAATGATAGGTACGGACTCACATACAGTGAACGCTGGTGGGTTAGGAATGGTTGCAATTGGCGTGGGAGGAGCGGATGCTGTAGATGTAATGGTAGGGTTACCTTGGGAATTAAAGTTTCCTAAAATAATTGGCGTTGAATTAACTGGAAAGTTATCTGGATGGACATCTCCTAAAGATATTATTTTAAAGTTAGCAGGAATATTAACTGTAAAGGGTGGAACGGACTGTATTATAGAGTATTTTGGAGATGGTACAAAGTATATTTCCTGTACAGGAAAGGGGACAATTTGTAATATGGGCGCAGAAATTGGCGCGACAACATCAATTTTTCCTTATGATGAAAAAATGGCGAAATATTTAATATCAACAAACAGGGAAGAGGTTGCTAAATTAGCAAATCAAAATCAATCTCATTTGCAGGCAGATCCCGAAGTATTGGCAAACCCTGGCAATTATTTTGACCAAATTATAAAAATAAATTTATCTGAATTAGAGCCTCATATTAATGGTCCATTTACACCAGATAAAGCATGGCCTTTATCACAGTTTGCTCAGGCTGTTAAAAAGTATGGTTACCCAGAAGATATGGAAGTTGGTCTAATCGGGTCTTGTACTAATTCATCTTATGAAGATTTAGATAGAGCAGCATCGATTGCTAGACAAGCTATTGAGAAAGATCTAAAAGTTAAATCAGAGTTTACAATAACTCCTGGATCTGAGTTAGTTAGGTACACTGTAGAGCGAGATGGTCAATTGGATTTATTTGAAAAAATAGGAGGCGTTGTATTAGCAAACGCATGTGGACCATGTATTGGGCAGTGGAAGCGACATAGAAAAGAGGGCGAGAAAAACTCCATAATTACCTCGTTTAATCGAAATTTTGCAAAAAGAAATGATGGGAACCCTTTAACTCATGCCTTTGTAGCATCTCCAGAAATAGTAACCGCTTTTGTTTTATCTGGGAAGTTAACATTTAATCCAGAAACTGATTATTTAATAAATGAAAATGGTGAAAAGGTAAGACTGGAGCCTCCAACAGGAGAAGAACTTCCTAAAGATGGTTTTGAGGTAGAGGATTTAGGCTATATAGAGCCAAATAAAAGTTCTGAACAGATTGATATAAAAGTTAATCAGTCATCGGATAGATTGCAGTTATTAACACCTTTTGAAAAATTTGATGCTGATTTGTTTTGTAATTTGAAACTTTTAATAAAAGTAGATGGTAAGTGTACTACCGATCATATATCAATGGCGGGGCCTTGGTTAAAATATAGAGGGCATTTAGAAAATATTTCTCAGAATCTTTTAATTGGAGCTATCAATAAATTTAATGGAAAAACCAATTCGGTAAGAAATCAGTTGGATGATAATTATGGAGAGGTTCCTGTTGTTGCAAAGGCTTATAAGGAGTCTGGTATTGGAAGTATCGTAATTGGAGATGAGAATTATGGAGAAGGGTCATCACGAGAGCATGCTGCAATGGAGCCTAGATTTTTAGGTGTTAGAGCTGTAATTGTAAAGTCGTTCGCTAGAATTCATGAGACGAACTTAAAGAAACAAGGTGTTCTAGCCTGTACATTTAAAAATAAAGAAGATTATTCAAAAATTTTAGAATCGGATAATTTTGAAATTAAGGGTTTAAGTGAATTTTGTCCAAATTCAGAACTAATATTAATAGCAAATCATGAAAATGGCGAGGTTTCAAAAATTCCACTTATGCATACGTATAATAAAACGCAGATAGATTGGTTTTATTCTGGATCAGCATTAAACTTAATTAGAGAATCAAATTAGATAGGTTCAAGTATAAAAATTTGTTGTTGCAATTCTTGATAGATATCTTTTGCATAAGCTTGACTATCGTGACGTTTTGATTCGATTTTACTTAAATTATTTTTTAATAAGACAATTAAATTATTATTAAGAGAAACGTGGCTTTCTTTAGTGATTATTGTCATAACTTTTTCAATAGGAAAACCAGCTCTAGAGGTAGTCGCTTCTTTTAATTCAGTAAATAAATCTGCAACGTGGATAATTTGAGATTCAATGGAAAACTGAGTATACTTTTTTTCTTTATTAGAGTTAGATGTAGATGCCCAAAGAAGAATGTCTTGGAACCCTTCAAGGTGTTTTAATATTTTAAATGTATAAAATGAAAAATCTAATTCATTATTTTTAATTGGGGCAATCGTTTTTCCTATATTATGAAGTAGTGCTGATATAAATATTTTTTTGCAATGAGCTTCATCAATGCCATATAATGAAGCGATATCAAAGGCAACAAAAGCAGAGCCAAATGAGTGAATAAATAAATAAGGCTTTTGAATTCCAATGAATTTAATAATAAAGTTAGAGAAAGAATAAATCTCATTAAATGAAAATTTGATTTTTTCCCAAGTAATTTTAGAGTAAATAGTTGTTTCAATATCAGATAGTTCAGATTTGTTATTATTTGAAATAATATCAAGTTGATGTAGTAGTGAGGTGTTATTGAGTGACCTTTTATTTGAAGACGGTAGGTTTTCAAGTTGAATACAGTAATGGTATATGTCTGGAATTGAGTTAATGCATTTTTGGAGAGATGGGTCCGAATTGTTATTGATAAATGTTACTATTTCCTCAAATGGTAAAAAGAGGTCTGTTAGAATTGGAATAATGAAAGAATTTGTTGAGATGTCATCATAAATGTAATCAGAGCATTGATTTTTCGGGACTAGTAACGTTAAGACATATAAAAGAGAGTAGGAGCATAATATAGATTGTTTATTAATTGAGATATTATTAATCTGTGCTAACTTCCATAAATAATAAGTCACTTTAAGTATAATATTTGAGTGTTTTGGATGAGAAATCTCAGTGATTTCAAAAATACAAAAAATTAAGTTTATGATATAAATGTTATTGTTCATAATAATATGTTAGCTAACTAGCTTTGTTAATGGTTAATTTATATTTAATACAATTTTATTCTAAGTTAGCTAATTATTATAGTCAAATATAAATTAAGGAAACAATTTTAAAGTTTTTAAGATGTCATTTCTAGATAGAGTTACTATTAATAGTTTAACGCAGGAGACTATTTATGATAGGATGATTCTAAAATTTTAATGTCAGAAAGGAAGTTTTTATGGTTAGGGTAAGATTTGCTCCATCTCCAACAGGGAATTTGCATATTGGGACACTTAGAACAGCATTATTTAATTGGTTGTTTGCAAAGGCTAATAAAGGAGTCTTTGTTTTACGAATAGAAGATACTGATTTAGAGCGATCAAGGTCTGAGTATGAAACAAATATTTTACAGGGATTAAAATGGTTTGGCATCACCATTGATGAGGGGCCTAACGCTGGCGGATTATTAGGGCCTTATCGTCAATCCGAGAGAATTAAAGATGGAACATATACCCAATATGCAATGCAATTAATAAAAGAGAAAAAAGCCTATTTTTGTTTTTGCACTGATGAAGAGTTAAATAAAGAAAGAGAATTTGCAAAAAGTAAAAATGTTCCTTATGTATATTCACGGAAAGCACTTAAGTTGACTCAAAAAGAAGTCGAGCAAAAATTAGCAGATAAGCAACCGTATACAATACGTTTTAAAATGCCCGATAATGAAGAAATTAAGTTTAATGATCAAATTAGAGGTGAGATTTCGTTTAAAAGTGAATTAATATCAGATTTTGTAATTATCAAATCAGATGGTAGCCCATCGTATAATTTTGCAGCAGTAATTGATGATATGTTGATGGAAATTACTCATATTATTAGAGGAGAAGATCATATCTCAAATACTCCTAGACAAATTGCAATTTATAATAGTTTGGGTAAGAGTCGACCAGAATTTGCGCATATGCCAATGATATTAGGACCTGATAGATCTAAATTGTCAAAAAGACACGGAGCTACAAGTATTACAGACTATAGAGATACAGGCTTACTAAATCAAGCTTGTTTTAATTATTTATCGTTGTTAGGGTGGTCGCCAGAAGATAATCAAGAGTTTTTTACAAGAGAAGAGTTAGCTGAAAAGTTTAAAATTAGTCGCATTGGTAAAAGTAACGCTATTTTTGATATTAAGAAACTTCATTGGATGAATGGACAATATATTAGAAAGTTATCCCCAGGAGAATTAAAGGATAGCGTATATCCATTTATTAGCGATAAGCATAAGGAACAACTAAACAAATATGATCTAAATATTCAAGAAAGTTTAATTTATTCAGTAAAAGATAACTTAGTAACTCTTCAAGATATCAATGACTACATTGCCGTTTATTTTGAAACTGATGAAAAGTATATGAGTAATTTAGAAACGTTTGATAAAGAAAAATTGCAAAATGATAAAGCCGTTATTGAAAGTTTTATTAACAATATTGAACCGTTAAATAATAATTTAAAAGTTGCAGATATAGATCAGGCATTGAATAAGGTTATGGCGGTTACTGGAAATGGGAAAGGAAAAGTTTATAAACCTATAAGAATTGCAACAAGTGCTCAAAATTCAGGTCCTCATATTACAGATTTATTAAGTATATTTGGAAAAGAGAAGTTAGAAAAGCGACTTACCAACTTTTTAGATTACATAAGATAAGAATGGCTCTGAGTACTTATAATATTGATAAACACAACTTAATTCCAAATCGTAATAATCTTACCCATAAAGGACGTTGCGGAAAATTAGCTATTTTAGCAGGGTCTTTGTCAATGATTGGCGCCGCTATCTTAGCTGCAAAGGCAGCATATCGATCAGGTGTTGGAATCGTTTATTTATTTACTATAGATACGGCAGTCCCTATGTTAAATATGATGTATCCGGAGGTTGTCGTTTTTTCTTTAAAGTCAAAAAATGGTTTTGTTTCTGATATAGCTCTAGATGAAATATTAAGCAAATTAAACACTTTAAATATTAATGCTTTAGTGATTGGCCCAGGATTAGGTATAAATCAAGAGGTTAAAAGTCTAGTAACACAGTTGTTGACAAAGATAGAAAAAAAAATACCGATAATTATTGATGCAGATGGATTAAAAGTTCTTAATATTAACGATGTTGTTAACTGTTCAAATATAATTTTAACGCCTCATCCTAAAGAGTTTGATATATTATTTAAAACAAACGTAGCGAAAGTAAAAAATTATGATGAAGATAGATTAAATATTATAAAAAGTATAGTGAAAAATTTGAATTGTGTCATTATTTTAAAAGGGTTTCATACGTTAGTTGCAAATAATCTATATTGTTATCAAAATAGAACAGGGAATAGTGGTATGGCGACAGCCGGTTCAGGCGATGTTTTAAGTGGTGTTCTCGGGAGCTTTGTCGCACAAAGAAATGATCTATATCATAATGCAGTATCATCAGTTTATATTCATGGCTTAGCCGGAGATGCGAGCTATCAAGAAAAAGGGATCGGTCTTATTGCGTCAGATATAGTAGACTCTTTACCAAAAGCTATAAAAAATATAAATAATCAATCAGTATTATGATGAGTTTTTCTAAAAATATTGAAGAAATAAATAAGATTGATAATAAAGATGCTATTGTTAATTTTTATCGTAGTCATCAATGGCCGATAAATAAAGATCTAATTTTTTTAGAATTTAAATATATTAAAAAGCTAATTAATAATACGTTAGAAAAGAGTAAAGAATTAGCCTTGCCGAATTTGGGGTTTGACCCTTTATCGGATCTAGATTTAATATCATTTTTAACTAATCCAAAGCAGTTTTCTTTAAAATTAAATAAAATTAAAGGAAAAGGTATTTTTTATGGTTTAGATCATGTTAGTCTAAGACAAAACTTACTAAACAGACTACCTATTCAACTTAAAAATAGAATAATATATCAAAAATTAAAATTTAATAATTTAGATGAAAAAATAGTTCAGTTATCAAATATCCAGCATATAAAAAGTTGTGAAGATATAGGAATGGGGCATTCCGTGTATAGAGTAATAGGAAAAAAAATGAGTTTTGTAGTGAAAAGAGTCGATCATATAAACCAAGAATTTTATAATAAAATTTTAAGCATTTTAGAGATGCCTTTTCATAATGTTTTTACAGTAAATACTAATCATGGGCGGTGGGAGGTTTCTGATAATTTAGGAGATATAACTCTAACCAAGTTTTGTTTGGAGAGTAATGAACTGAGTCCAGCTATAGTTAAGCAGTTAGCTCGTCATGCTTGTTTAGGAGATGTATTTGGACGAGGAGATCGTCATTCAGAGAATTATATGGTTAAAGATAATGTTATATATTCTATTGATAATGCGTTTTTATTTTATAAAAATAATAATCAATGGGTCGAGCGATATATACAAGGCTGTCAGTCTGAGATTTCGATTGTTTGCAATTTGTTTAATGAAATAAACTGTTTTAAAGAAAATTTAAATATTTTTTTAGAAGAATATAAAGTTCAATATCAAAGAATAAAGCAACGACAATCTATGATAGTCGAATGGATGAAGTGTTGGTTTGAAAATAGTATCGAGCGTGAAAATAATATTCGTTACATAAAAAAAACACCTACTAGATAATAAATTTGTAGATCGACAACATAATATTTATGTAAAGTCACTAAAGGTAATGATTGAACGAAATGCCTATAAAATAAAACTAGAAGATATTGTGGCAAGTAACCCAAGTATATTAAAAAATAGTTTATTAAATATGTATTACTTAGCAGGTAAAAACCGATTAACAAGCTTTTTTCTGTTGGACTATTTTGATAGACTTGAGTTACTGAATATTCTTGATAAAAACTTTAAAAACAAACAAAAGCATAGCAAATTAAATGAAAAAGTTACCCTTTTTCAAAACGAAATTGCAAAAATAAGTTATTAATTTATTTAATTAATAAATCTGATACTTCTAAATATTTTTGAGATGTTTTGTTAATTATTTCATCTGGAATAGTTGGAATCGGAGGTTTTTGATCCCAATTAGTACTCGCTAAATAATCTCGAACAATTTGTTTGTCAAAACTTGGAGGCGATATTCCAGGCTGATATTCAGAAATAGGCCAAAAACGAGAAGAGTCAGGGGTTAGTACTTCGTCAATTAAAATAACATCATCATTAAGTTTACCAAATTCAAATTTAGTATCGGCTAAAATAATGCCACGGTTTTTAGCGTATTCAACACCTTTTTTATAAATTTCAATACTTTTTTTAGAAAGATATTGTGTTAATTTTTTTCCAACTAAAGATTCCATTTTTTCAATCGTAATATTTTCATCATGACCTGAAGATGCTTTAAATGCAGGCGTAAAAATTGGCTCAGGTAAAGGATCTGCTAATTTTAAATTAGGAGGCAACTTAATTCCACAAACAGTACCAGATTGTTGATATTCTTTCCATCCTGATCCTACAATATATCCTCTTACAACACATTCAATTTCAATAAGTTCAGTTTTTTTAACTAACATAGATCGACCAGCTAGAATATCTTTATATGGTGACAAAATAGACGGAAAGTCTTCAACATTAGTAGATATTAAGTGGTTTGGAGTGATATCTGATAGGTAATTAAACCAAAATTCAGAAACCTGAGTTAAAACTTGACCTTTATTAGGAATTCCATTTGGTAAAACATAGTCAAAAGCAGAAACACGATCAGATGCAACAATTAATAGTTGGTCTCCTAAATCAAAAACACTTCTCACTTTTCCTTTTTTAAAAAGTGGTACATTTGGTAAATCAATATCAATAACGATTTGAGATGTATTAATCATAAAATAACTCCTTATATTATAATTTATTTGTTAAATAAGCCATTTAAGACTTTCCTAGAACAGTCTATCAGAATTTTAGCCTTTCTTGAAGACATAGACTCGGCATAAATACGAATAACAGGTTCGGTTCCAGATAGTCTGAAGAGCACCCAGCTAGATTCTGATACATAAATTTTAATCCCATCTGTTTTATCTAGCAATTTAATTGGCTTAAAATAATTTAAAAGAGAATCGTTAAGAGATACATTATCTATCCAGTTTAATAATATGTTTTTTTGACTAGAATCATAATGATAGGATGTTTCTAAAAATATATAATGTCCATATTTTTCATATATATCTTGCAAAAGTTTTGAAAGTGGCTTTTTAAATATAGAAATAGCTACTAAAATTAAAATTGCAGGTAAAAAGCCACATTTTTCATATGTATGATTTGAAATACTAATACCTCCGGATGATTCAACGCCAATGCATAGAGATTGATTGGAATTAGCAGAGAGAAAAAAATCTGAAAAAAACTTGAATCCAATTTTGGTTTCTTCGTGTGACAATGAATGTTTTTTTGCAATAGATTTTAATATTCCTGAAGAAGCAACCGTTGTAGCTACCGTTGATAATGGTAATTTTAAATGTAAAAGTAATTCTATAATGATACAAGCTGTTTCTTCTGGTTTTAAATAGCGACCAGTTTCATCAATAAGAATATGACGATCTCCGTCAGGATCATTTGAAACTCCAAGATCAAACTTATCTTCTTTGATTTTTGAGATTAACGTATTTAAGCTAGGATAGTCAGTAGGGTTTGGTGACTTATCTCCAAAATTAGATAATGCTTTTGAGTGGATAATTTTTGATTTAGAAATAGATAATGTGTCAATAGCTGCTTGCCAAGTTTCAGAACAAGCGCCATGTTTAGTATCTATAATTAAATTTAAATTAGAAATTAAGTAATTAGATTTTTTGTTATCTAAAAACATATCTTTTAAGTAGTTATGCATATAATAAGCAAATTGAGGAGCTAAATCAACTTTTTTAAAGGTTCCTTTTAATGTAGAAAACATTGGGACCTTTTGATTATTAAAATAGTCATTTGCTTTTTGCTCAATAAAAGAGGTTATTTTTAGATTAGCTGGTGCCCCATAATGGTCATTAAACTTAATCCCATTATAATTAGGAGGGTTATGTGATGCCGTTAAAACTAATCCTCCATCAAGCTTTTGATCTAGAATAAACCAAGATAATACAGGGGTAGGAGTATATGTATTACAAAAATAAATATTTATACCTAATTCCCTTAAAAGTTGAACTAGGTGGTGTGTAAAAGAACCCTTTGTAAGTAATGGGTCATTACCTTGTCGACAATCATAAGCAATGGCTATACTAGGAGTTTTAATTAGAATAGAATTAAAATACTCTTTCAAGGCATAGCATATTACAGATAAGTAATGATTTGTAAAACTCTCATTGATAATACCTCGGTAACCAGATGTGCCAAATTTAATCATATATTTATTTTCTTTTTGGTGCCGAGGACAGGACTTGAACCTGCACAAAGTTGCCTTTACTAGCCCCTCAAGCTAGCGTGTCTACCAATTCCACCACCTCGGCAAAATATTTAATCATAATAATATAACATGAATTAAGTAGTAGTCGCAAAATAGCGTAAAGATACAAATAAAAGTAACTTACTAAATTAGTATATTTCTTGATAAATAAAAAAATATAAGACATGATATTTAATATGATAAAGGTAAAAAAAAATCATCAAATAGATAAGATGCTTAAAAAAAATAACAATTTAAAAAAGCCTTTGGTTATGGGAATTGTAAACATTACTCCTGATTCATTTAGTGATGGGGGGCATTTTTTTAGTGTTGATAAAGCATTGAGTCATACAGAGCAACTCATAAAAGATGGCGTTGATATTATAGATGTTGGCGCGGAGTCTACAAGACCTGGTTCAAATTCTATTGAACTAAAAGAAGAAATCAGTCGCTTGGAACCATTTTTAAAGAAATATAAACAGTATTTTGATAATTCTTTGTCAATAGATACAACAAAGGCGATGGTAGCAGAGCTAGGGTTACATTATGGTGCTGATATCATTAATGATATATCCGCTATGACAAATGACCCAAACATGGCGAATATAATAAGCCGAGAGAAATGTTCGGTAGTTTTAATGCATATGCAAAATAAACCAAAAAATATGCAAGAAAATCCTTCTTATAGTAATGTTATAAAAGACATCATTAGCTGGTTAAAGCAACGAATAGATTTTGCTAAAAAAAATAATATAGATTCAATCATTATTGATCCTGGAATTGGATTTGGAAAAACAGATCAAAATAATATTGAAATTATAAAGGGTATTGATCAATTTATAGATTTAGGGTATCCTTGCCTTGTTGGAACATCTAATAAGTCATTTTTAGGCAATATTACAGGTTCTAAGGTTAATGAGCGATTAACCGAGACTTTAGCAGTAAATATTAAGCTACTTTTACAAGGGGTACAAATAATTCGAGTTCATAACGTAAAAGAACACGTTAAAGCTCTAAAGATTTTATCGGAGGTAGGGGCGTAAAGTGATAAATACAGTTTATCTTTCATTAGGAAGTAACATAGGCAACAGAAAAGAAAATATTTTAAATGCTGTCAAACATTTAAATAAAAATAATTTAATTGAAGTTGAGAATTTGGCCACGATAATAGAAACAAAATCTCAATCAAATAATAGTCAGCCTAATTACTTAAACACTGCTTGTAAAATTAAAACATTATTAACACCCTTAGAGTTACTTAGCGAGACCCAAAAAGTAGAGATTAAATTAGGTCGAAAATCAAAAGGTCAAGGAGATCCTAGAACTATTGATATTGATATCATTTTTTATGAAGATCAAATAATCATTGAAAATCATTTAACAATTCCTCATCCATTAGCCCACTTAAGAGATTTTGTTTTAATTCCTATGAATGAAATCGAGCAAACTTTCATTCATCCTATTTTACAAGAACCAATTTATAAACTTTATGATCAAGTTGTTAAACCAGAAAATATCAGTATCCCAGCTTAAGTTAGCGTCTTTTGTAAAGCAATTTTCTTCGTTAATTAGTAGCGGGGATATTGTTTTATTTAACGGCAATATGGGGTGTGGTAAAACAACCTTTATCATTGAACTTTTAAAGTTATATAACTATCAAAATGTTTCTTCGCCAACATTTTCTTTGGTAAATAAATATAATGCTGATATCGAGTTTTATCATTTAGACTTATATCGATTAGAGACAATGGAAGATTTATTTTCAATTGATATAGATTATTATTTTGAGTTGAAAGATAGTATAGTACTAATTGAATGGGCTGAAAAACTTAAGGACTATTTGCCTGAAAATTTTATTAAGGTAGAATTAGAGTATTGTAATGAAGATACTCGTTTAATAACAGTTAACAAAAATAGTTCTATCAAATAGATTTTAATTTCAACAGTCTTATCAAAATGCGTTGTTTAAAAGTTATAAGGTACTGAATAAATAATACATACTTATGAATTAGCTTTATATTGATATAATCTAAGTTTTGCACTTTTAGCTCTAGAATTTAATTGAAGTTCTTCTTTTGATGACGTGATAACTTTTTTAGTAAATGAACTAAAGGATTGCTTGTTTTTTTTGAAGAATCGTTTAACAATTCGGTCTTCAATTGAATGAAATGATAAAATAGCAATTTTAGCTTGAGTGGATAAAATAGTAGTTAATTGTTCTAGAAATAAATTTAGTTCACCTAATTCATTATTAGTTTCAATTCGTAGAGCTTGAAATACTTGAGAACAAGTTTTAATAAACTTTCGACGGTTATTATTAAAGCGATAACTTTGTTTGATTAATTCGATAAGTTGAAAGGTTGTGGATATAGTATGTTTTTTTCGATAATTGATAATATTTTGAGATAAAATTTTATTTTGAAATAGTTCTCCAAAGTTATAGAAAATATCGGAAAGATCTTTGATTGTATATGTATTGAGTATTTTTTTTGCGGTAAGACTATTCGTTAAATTCATTCTCATATCTAGCGGTTGATCTTGTAAGAAGGTGAAACCTCGTTCTGATAAGTCAATATGGTATGAAGAGATGCCTAAGTCTAATAAGACAAAATCGACTAATATTTTTTGTTTTTTTAAGAACTCTAAGCCCTCTGAGTATGACATATGATAGATTTTTAATGATATATTATCTTTAAATTTGTTTTGGCAAAAATTAAAAGCATAGTGATCTTGGTCAAAGCCATAATAGTGTCCTTTGCTAATAAGAGGAAGTATTTGTGACGCATGCCCGCCAAATCCAATGGTTCCATCAAAAATAATTGTATTAGGTTTAGGATCTAAAAAAGATATTATTTCTTGAGCCATGATAGGAATATGAATAGATTGTTCCATAAAAATATTAAGCCTTATTTTTAGTAATTACTTCACAAAATAGTATTATTTATTTAATATTGAAATATAAAATATAAATGTAATTGAGAAAAGGTTAAATGTCCAACTTTTTAAAAGTATTAATTATGATAATCTGCGTTAATTTAATAGTAATTCCCTTGATAGGGGAGGAATTAGTATTAAGGTCCGATCAATTAGAGGTCGAATTAATTGATGATATGAAAAAAGGTGTTGCATCAGGGAACGTTACAATTACGTTTAAAGATATTGTAGTATCTAGCCCAAGAGCAAATTACAAATATACAGATAAAAGCAAAGAAATACATTTGTTTGAAGGTGTAAAAATTAAACAAAAGGATATTACAGTAACTTGTAAAGAAGTGTATGCATATGGACATAAAAAAAAGTTAGTTTTAAAAAAAGAAGTCTTATTTAATTATGATAATATTAATATTATTTCTGAAAAAGCTGATTATGATATGCAAAAGCAAAATATAACATTTTTAGGAACTCCAATGATTAAACAGGGAGAAGACTTTATTCAATCAGATTTTATATCAGTTAATTTAAAAACAAAAAAAGTATTATCCAAAGGAAATACAAAGCTAAAGGTCTCCACTGAAAAATTGAAAATATTAGATAAAAATTAAAATATTTTATGTTTTCTGGCCATATCCTAGGAAAATTTAAACAAACATTATATAATTATTAAATAAAGTACTTGGTTATTTAAAAAAGGAATACGAATGCCGAAAGAAGAAACCGTAGTTAAGAAAGAAAAACAAAAGCCTGAATTTGGAGAGGACTTTGATGTAGTTATTATTGGCGCTGGACCAGCAGGTATGTCAGCGGCTCTTTGTTCGTGTAGAGCTAAATTAAAAGTACTTATTTTAGATTCCGCTTTACCAGGAGGCGAGGCTTCTACTGCATACAAAGTTTGGAATTATATTGGATTTCCTGATGGTATTCTAGGAGAAAACTTAGCTAAAAAAATGGAAGATCATTTAAATAATTATGATATTTCATATTCATGTGAAAAAGTTGAAGATATTATAAATATTAGTAGTTCCATTAAAACAATTAAAACAGATTTAGAAAATGAATATAATTGTAAAGCAGTAATCGTTTGTTCTGGATTAGAACCAAAAGAAATTGATAAGCCTTTTGAGAAGCAGTTTCTAGGGCGCGGTATTTCTTATTATGCACAGTGTGATGGCGAATACTACCAAGGAAAAACAGTAGCTGTGTTTGGAAGCGGAAATTGTGCAAGTTATGCATCAGACTATTTAGCTGAGTTTGTTGAAAAACTCTATCTAATTAATCCTAAAGATTACCTTAAAGCTGTTAGTTCATTAAAAGAAAAAGTAATGAATAATTCCGTAATTGACATTATTTGGGATACTGAAATTGATGATGTTTTTGGTATAGATAAAGTTGAAAAAATTAAGTTGTTAAGCAATAAGACAGGGCAAAGTACATGGCTAGATGTAAGCTGTGTTTTTGTATATGTGGGAAGACAGCCTTCTAAAGATATCATTAGTATAGAATTTGAAGTTGATGAAGCCGGTTTTATTTTAACGGATGAATACATGAGAACGAATATCCCAGGAGTATATGCTGCAGGCGATATAAGATCAAAGCAAATAAGACAAATAGCAACGGCTGTTTCAGATGGAATGATTGCCGCTGTTAATGTAGAAAAAGATATTATAAGAGTTCGTAGATAATGTCTAAAGTTGCGATTATTCAATTCCCTGGAAGTAACTGTGAATACGAAACTGCTAAGTTTGTAGAAAGTTGTAATATAGAGGCTGATATAATTAGATGGAATTGCTCATCCAAGGAATTTCATCGATATAGTGCATATGTTTTACCAGGAGGGTTTTCTTATCAAGATAGAGTAAGAGCTGGAGTAATGGCTACTAAATTGCCTATTATGAAGGAATTAGAATTAGCAGCGGCAGAAAATAAACCTGTTTTAGGAATTTGTAATGGATGTCAGATATTAGCCGAAGCTGGATTAGTTCCAAATTTAGGGGGCGAAAATAAGATTGAAATGGCATTAGCTCCAAATATGTCTAACGATAAGCCTAAAGGATTTATTTGTGATTGGGTATACGTTAAAATAAAAAATCCAGAAAACTGTGTGTTTACATCAATGTTTACATCAGAAGATATTTTGCCGATTCAAGTTAATCACGGAGAAGGTAACTTTATTATAGAAGAATCTAAAAAAGAATTAATTAGTCAACTAACGATGATTCAGTATTGTGATAAAGATGGAAATATTGTACCTAGCAATAATGTGAATCCAAATGGAAGTTTTCAAAATATTGCAGGTCTTGGTTCAAAACAAGGTAATATTTTAGCCATTATGCCACATCCTGAGCGAGCTATTTTTTCAAGTCAAATTCCTGGCTGGATAGATAGTAAATGGGTGTCTCATAAAAATCATTCGTTTAGTAACGGAGATGTTACTTTAGGGCCATGGAAAAAAATGATTCAATCGTTAAGTTACTTTTTAGAAAATAGTAAGGTGCTTCAAACATGATTAAATTACGTTTATTTAGTTTTTTAACATATGTAGACTTAGAGTGCATTTCTGCAAAGGAAGCTATTATTCAACAGCTTAAAGTAGAGTCATTAGATTCAATTAAAAAGTATAATATGTTTGAAATTCAGTTAGATGTAGAAACACGAAAAGTGGCTGAAGATTATTTGAATAAGATTATTGGTTCTTCTTATTATTTATTAAACTCAAACAAGGAATCTTATTATATAAATAATATAGAATTAAAACACAAAGAATATTTAGATAACACTTTTTTTGTTAAAGTAAATAAATTGATAGCTAATGATGAACAAAAGATTTTAGGAAATATAAAAAACAAGCTTCATGTTCCGATTGCTAGATTAAATAAATCAATAGTATGGGAACTAAAATTTAAAAATAATGACCTGTCAAAAGAAGAAATAACTAACAAGATAATTAACACAACAAATAGGAACGAAGGGTTATTAGTGAATCCTTTATTTGAGCGGTTTTCTTTTTTAGAGAGTAATTCCATATATAATGCCGCCTAATGAAAAGCCTGAAATTAGTTTTATCATTGTTAATTACAATGGCGAAGCTTTTATTCAACAATGCTTTAATTCAATATTAAGCCAAAAAATATCAGTTCCTTACGAAGTAATTGTTGTTGATAATAATTCTAGTGATAATTCAGTTGAATTAATCAAGACTTTTTCATCTTTTAAAATTTTAGTTAATAAAGAAAACTTAGGTTTTACAAAGGCTAATAATCAAGCAGTCAAAATAGCACAAGGAAATTATATTTTCCTTTTAAATAATGATACCGTATTATATGAAAATGCTTTAGAAGTATTATATCAATCAATAAGGTCCATTGATAATGTGGGTGCCATTGCTCCTAAGTTATTAAACGAAGATTTGTCGTTACAAGTAGCTGGGAGTTTTTTTGGGAGAATTCAATATATGACAAAGAATCCCAAAAAAGTAGGTTTTTTATCGTGTTGTGCTATGTTAATAAGAAAAGATTACTTTATTAAAATTGGTATGTTTGATGAAGCATTCTTTTTTTATAATGACGATATTGATTTAAGTAAGCGAATTTTAAAGTCCGGAAAGCTATTAATTTATGAACCCAATTCAAAGGTTATTCATTTTGGAGGATTATCTACAAAATTCCGCAAAATTGAGTCTGTAGTTGCCGGTTATAAAGGAGGGTTATATTTATGCTTTAAACATTATCCTTTATTTGTTTTTTGGGTTTACAGGTGTCTATTATGTTTAGATTGTATAATTAGAATTTCTATATATTATTTGTTAAATTTAATAAATAAAAAATATAATAAACATTTCAAAGGTTTTTCTGAGATTTTAAAGTTTTGTATGAAAGAGAAGTTTATAAAATGAATAGAAAAATATTAATTGTTTTAATGTTAATTTTTTATCAGTCATATATAGGTGCTCATGAATTGACACTTTCTCAAAGAAAAGAAATAAAGGATTATAAAAAAAAATATGAAGAAAAAGTATCCTCTAATGAAGCAAAATTTGACTTAGCGATTTGTTACGCATATTCAGGATTGATTCAAAAAGGTTGGGATCTTTTAAAGACAATTCCAAAAGAGCATGCTGATGATGTTTTAAGAAAATATGAGCTGTTGATTTCAAAACAGCCTAATAAATGGAAATATCATTTTAAATTAGGTTTTGCTCATTATTTTAAAAATAGAAAAAAAGAAGCCATCTTATCATTTGAAAAAGCCTTGCAATTAGAGCCTAATCACCCATGGATATTAGGTTTTATTGCATTAGTATATGGTGATTTAGGTAGTATTGATAAATCGATAGATATTTGTAAACGATCTTTACAAATAGAGTATAATGCACCAGGAATACATTTTTTACTTGGAGAGGCTTATCGAAGAAAAGGTAAATACTTTGCTTTTGCAAAAGAAATGTTAATTGTTAGCTCTATTAAAGCTAGTGAAGATCATCACTAAAATAAAATGAAGAAAAGTATTATAGTTTTAATTTGCTTATTAGGGTTAATTATATTTGTGATTTTAAAAAAGCCAATTGAGCAATATAGTTCTAATAATCAAGAAAATATACCAGACTACTCTTTTGATAACATTGTATTAACTCAATTTAATGATCAAAATATGGAAATAACCATAAGTTCAAAAAAGGCAGATATTTTTAAAGAAAAAGAAATGATATTTTTAGATGATGTTTCAGGAAATATAAAAATATTAGAAAAAAAAGTACTAACCTTTATTGCTAAAACGTCTCAATGTAGTTTAAATCATTCTAATTTAATACTAAATAAGTCAGAATTAACTTATTTTAAAACAACGCACCCATTAAAGTTTAATAGCAATTACTTGAATTGGAACTTGAATGAAAAATCATTTATAGGTAAAAGTAATATTTTAATAACTCAAAATAATATTAAAATATTAGGAGATTATTTTGAGTTTAACATGAAGAAAAATAAATTATTAATTAAAAAAGGAGCCGAGATCCATGTCGAAATTAATTAATAAGTCGATACAAAAAGTTACAATTGAACAATTTGTATCATCTCAAACAAAGTTATCAAGAAGAAAAATTTTTGAATTAATCAAAAGTAAAAAAATTAAAGTTAATAATAAAATTGTAAACGGAATCACCCAAAAGATAAATAGCAGTCTAGATAAAGTACTCGTTAATGGAAAAATTATCGAACAACGATACCAATTAGTTTATTATAAATTTAACAAGCCTAAAAATGTGATAACAACTTTATCAGATCCTAAAGGAAGACGGACGATTGCAGATTTTTTGAAGAGTATAAAAGAGCCAGTAATCCCTGTAGGAAGATTAGATCGAAATACATTGGGCTTAATTTTATTAACCAATGATGGTCATTTTTGTAATAAAATAGCTCACCCTAGTTTTCTTATAAAGAAAACCTATTCTGTTGGATTAGATAAAGAAATCAAAAGCGAACTATTAAATCAAATAAAGCAAGGTATTATTTTAGAAGATGGCCCCATACTACCTGATTTGATAGAAAAAACTGGAAAAAAAAGGCTTATAATCACAATTTCAGAAGGTCGAAATAGAGTGATTCGACGTCTTTTTGAAAGTTTAGGAGCAGAGGTTACCTTTTTAAAGAGAGAGTCTATAGGCCCTATAGAAATTGGTAGTCTTAAAGTTGGAGAGATTGAGCCATTAACAAAAAAAGAGTTATTAGCAATTAATAGAAGCTTTAAATAAGAATAAAATAGCAGAGTATCGGATAGATTTATTGACATAGTTGATAACATATTATACATTAAAAAGGTTGATTTTAAGGCGGCGTAGCTCAGTTGGTTAGAGCACACGGCTCATACCCGTGGCGTCACTGGTTCAACTCCAGTCGCCGCTACCAATTTTGTAAAAAGGATTTAATTTATGACAAAAAAAAGGGTTTTTCTTTCCGTTGCTTTATTTATTTTATTCTTGGTAACGTCGTTCATTATTAAGACACTATATCCAGATTTATTATGGTTTGCGTCCTTTAATGTGGAGTCTATTTGGTGGGTTTCGATTAAGGCTCAATGGACCATGTTTTTAATTGGTTTTTTAATAGCCTTTCTTGTTTTAGGATCTAATTATTTTGTAACAATGAAGATTGCAAAAAAAATTAGTAATGATGATGGAGAGCCAATACAGACTCGATTTGAGTTTGTTAATCAATTTATTCGTCAATTATTTCAGCAAAAAACAACCACAACTTTACCTCAAAAAGCTTATAATATTTTATTGTTTTTAGGAGTAATTATAATTTCAATTTTCTTTGCATTAGTTGCAAAAGGAAACTGGGAAAATATTTATTTATTCTTAAATAAGGTAAGCTATGGAACCTCTGATCCTTTATTTAATAAGGACATATCCTTTTATTTCTTTAATTTACCAATGTACAGTTTAGCCCTAAATTGGATACAATTTTTAGGCGTTGTTTGTTTAGGGTCGTCTATATGGATCTATATGACAAAGAACCTTTTTAAAGTTTTGTTTTCAAAAAGTAAGAATAGTAAAAATATTAAAACACATGTATTAGTCTTATTAAGTTTTATTTTTTTACTAACTGGTTTAACTCAGTGGTTAAGTATTTATGATATTTTGTATATGGATACAGGCGCTGTTGTTGGTGCCGGATACAGTGATTTTTATGCTTATTTACCAATGAAAAAAATATTTGCAATTGCATTAATATTTCAGTCTCTTTTATTTTTTATTTGGGCATTTTATTCATCTACTCAAATTCCATTTTATTTTTTAGGCATATTAGTTTTAATTTATATTTTAGGGCTTAAAGTATATCCAGGCTTAATTCAATCCTATTACGTTAAAACAAACGAACAAGTAAGAGAGCAGCCTTTTATAGAAAATAGTATAAAATTCACTAAACTAGGTTATAATTTAGATAAAATTGTTGAAGAACAGTTTCCTGTGAAAAATAACTTAACAATTCAAGATATTCAGAAAAATAAAGATACAATAAATAATATTCGGTTATGGAATAAAGAACCATTAAAGCAAACATTTAGTCAATTACAAGAGATAAGATTATACTATGAATTTTTTAACATTGATGTCGATCGTTATGAAATAAATAACTCGACGCAGCAAGTTATGTTATCTCCGCGAGAATTAGATATTAATGATCTTCCACCTAGAGCAAAGACTTGGGAAAATAAACATTTATTCTATACGCATGGTTATGGTGTTTGTGTATCTCCTGTAAATGAAATAAGTAAGGAAGGATTGCCAAAGTTTTTTATAAAAGATATTCCTCCCAAATCAAATAATTTTGATATTAAAGTAACTAGGCCTGAAATTTATTTTGGAGAGATTACAAATGAGTATGCAATCGTAAATACCGATAAATATGAGTTCGACTATCCAAAAGGTGATGAAAATGTTACTGTTCAGTACCAAGGAAAGGGAGGAATTAAACTAGACTCTCTATTTAAGAAATTAGTTTTTTCTTGGAAGTTTGGAGATTTTAAAATTTTAATTAGCCCTTACATTAAGAATAAAAGTAAAGTCATGTATGATAGAACAATTAGGGAAATTGTAAATAAAATTACTCCTTTCTTGCATTTTGATGCAGATCCATACTTAACAATTACTAACGAAGGAAGATTAGTATGGTTTTTAGACGGTTATACAATTTCATCAAAGTTTCCTTATTCCGAAAAATATAATCAATATGTTAATTATATACGAAACTCAGTAAAGGTAACGGTTGATGCCTATAACGGAGAAGTTAATTACTATATTATGGATAAAAAAGATCCAATAATAAATGCCTATGCAAAGTTATACCCTGGATTGTTTCAAGACTTTAAAGGAATGCCTTTAGATTTAAAGAAGCATATAAGATATCCAAGAGATATGTTTCTTATTCAGGCTAAAATGTTTAGAACCTATCATATGACAGATCCTAGTGTATTTTATTCTAGAGAAGATTTATGGGAAGTTCCCAAAGAAACTTACGAAGAGTCTGAGCAACCTATGGATCCTTACTATATGGTGACAAAGTTACCTGGAGACAAAAAGGAATCTTTTTTAATATTCTTACCATTTACGCCAACAAATAAAAATAATATGATTTCATGGTTAAGTGTTAAATGTAACCTTGATGAATATGGAAGTATGAAGGTATTTAAATTTCCAAAAGAAAAAACCATTTATGGTCCTCGACAAATTGAGGCTAGAATAGATCAAGATCCTGAAATATCACCAAAACTCACATTATGGGGGCAGTCTGGTTCAAAAGTCATTAGAGGTAATTTAATGGTTGTTCCAATTAAAGATTCTCTAATATATGTTGAACCAATATATATTCAAGCTACTCAGAGTAAGTTTCCCGAGTTAAAACGAGTAATATTTTCATATGAAGAAACGATTAGTATGCAAGAAAATTTACCGAAGGCTATTAATGAGAAATTTGAAGGCGCAGAGTCTGTAGTTAATAATCTTGAAGAGTCAATTTCCAATAATTTAAATACTACTTATGAAAAAATGATTGCAAATTTTAAAAATTTAGAATATATTCTTGGAATAACAAAAGGAAATTTAGATAAAATAAATTCCAAAATTAATGAATTAAAAAAATTAATGCAAAAGCCAAATCAAATTAAGGAATAAAAATGCCAAAGTATGATTATTATTGTGATGAAAATAAACAAACAATAGAAGTAACTCATTCAATGACCATAGATCTTAACACATGGGGAGAGTTGTGTGAGGTTGCTGGTATAGATATAAAAGAGACTAGAAAAGAAGCCCCTGTAAGAAGAATTATTTCAAAAAATGTAGGGATAGCGTTTAAAGGCAGCGGTTTTTATGTCACAGATTCAAACACTAATAAGAAGGCTGAATCAAAGTCAGCTTAATTATAACTCATTGAAAGCTTAAATGTTTTAGCAAAAAAACTTAGTTTAATTGTATAGATCTTTTGAGATCTAATTTGTATATCATTGGTATTTATATTAAGCTCTTTAGATGGTTTTTGTGAATCATTTTCAAATAAGTTTTCTTCCATCTGCATAACCCCCTTTTAAATATAAGTTCCCATTTTTTAATTAAATTAAACATTGAAATATT
>QFBS01000010.1 GCA_003265895.1 Candidatus Marinamargulisbacteria bacterium SCGC AG-410-N11
ATTATATAAATTACGCTAAGAAAAGTTATTTCACAGATTTTTATTTACCGGAAGCAAAACAAATACTTATCCCAATCATATTTAAACTACTAGAATCAGATATAGAAGAGATAAAAAATGCTCTAATTCAATTAATTTACACTAACACAACATCGTTTAATTTATTCAACTCTATTTACCCAAAAGACCAACAAAACGCAAAAAAACTGAAACAATTCTGCGATTCCATAAATCCAAAAAAATTACCCTACCGCTTAAAATATAAATTTCTCAATTGGTATTCGCTTATAAATTATGATATTTCAGAATTAGATTCTATCATAGAAGATCCAACTAAATGTTTAGACAAAAATAATGTAGACATTATTAGTTCCTGGCTATCAACATTAATATGCCAAAAAAAAGTCACATCTAAAAAAAATCAATTAGAAACCTTATCAAAGTTACCTAAAGATATAAAACTCAATTTATTAAATAAAGTAATTTTAGAAAAATTAAATTTCCAACTCAATTTAGGTAAAATAAAAGAATATTTTTTTATTAAAAAATTAGAAACTAATTCAGTTATTCCTAAACAGTTCAAAAACTTACTCAAACGTTTAAAAGTAGATAAAGCAGAATTATCCACTGTCTGTCAGGACCATTTATTAAATAAGTTCACATCAGTAAATATACAAGAAATAATAAATCAAGGGTTCCCATCTTTCAAAAGCAACCCTATAAAATCACCTTTAAGAATAGAAATCCCGCCAAGAAAAGTAAAAAACGGTTACAAACCACCATTAACACCAACCACTATAATCAAAACAGATCCAAACCATTCAAATAAAAGAAAACTTAACGAAATAAAAACAAAAATTAAGGATAATGATATTACATTAACCAATCTCCAAGAGTATCTAACTAATCAACAAACTGCCGTTGAATTGTTCACAGAATTTATTGAGGCCATTTACAAAAAAAGAAAGGTTGAAAAATGAAAAAGTATCTTGCAGCAATAATCGAATCGTTTCCTTCAGACAGTGAAAAAATCCCAAAAAATTCAAAACGTTCAACTGACATAGTAACGTCTTTTTTCAACCTAAATCTTAGTTTAGATCCAAAACAACTAAAAATAAATGAAACTCCAGAAGAACAACAAAATACTGAATCTGATAACACATCTAGTGAACCCGTTTCATTTAGTTTAGAAGAACCAAAGACTAAAAATTTAAAAAGAGTCCATGACCAAATAAATGAAACAGATCAATTTATTTATAGCTTTAATTCAGACTACAGAACTCCCAGTCCGCATAAAAAACCAATATTAACGCCCCAATCTAACTCTAATGAAGACGCCAAAACTCCTAGTCCTCCAAAAAAAACAAGAATAACTCCTCAATCTAACTCTAGTGCAGACGGCCAAACTCCTAGTTCGCAAAAAAAACCAAGAATAATTCCTCAATCAAAACAATCTAAAAGTACACGAAAAAGAAAAGCAAACACATCCAATTCAAATACTCCCCCAAAAAAACTAAAAATCCTACAAAACAAATCAAATATTTTGTTACAAAAACCTATTAAACACAAAATAATCATTGGTCAAATCCTTAATTTATTGACAATAAAATTGAAAAACATAGAAAAATAAATTTATTTTTTATTGTAAATTTGATATTATAACTCCATTAATAAATACATATACACTCAAAAAGTGGAGGAAAAAAAGTCATGAAATTATGGGTTAAAATAGTCATCGGATTAATTCTTGGAATTGCAGTTGGTTTACTGTTTAAAGAACAAACAAAATATATAAAACCACTCGGAGATCTGTTTATCAATGCAATTAAAATGTTAATTGTTCCACTTATTTTCTCTTCTTTATTTGTAGGTGTTACGGGAATGAACGATCCAAAAAAAATGGGTCGAATCGGAATAAAAACATTTTCTTTATATTTGCTTACTACAGCTATCGCTATTACTATCGGTTTAACGTTAGGTACAGTTCTAGAACCCGGAGCTGGTATTAGTTTAGATCAAAATTTCGAACAAGTAACTGGTAAAGCCCAACCTGTATCAGACACATTAATCAATATTATTCCTAAAAATCCAATTAAAGCAGCAACAGACGGCAATGTATTACAACTCATTGTTTTTGCATTACTTTTAGGAGTAGCTACAAATATGTGTAGTAAAGAAAAAGCTAAGCCACTGATTAATTTTATGGATAGTGTCGCTGAAGCTATGTACAAATTAACCGCTATCGTTATGGAAATGGCTCCTTATGGGGTGTTTGCTTTAATGGCTGGTGTTGCCAGTCAATACGGACTAGATATACTAATTCCACTATTAAAAATACTAATTGGTGTTTACTTAGGATGTATAATTCATGCCTTATTAACATTAGGTGGCGCTGTTGCATTTATTGCAAAACTTAACCCTATCAACTTTTTTAAAGGTATCTTATCAGCATTAGCTGTAGCATATAGTACTGCAAGTAGCTCCGGAACATTACCTATTACTATCAGATGCGCACAAAGAAATTTAGGTGCTTCTCATAGTATTTCAAACTTTGTATTACCTTTAGGTGCTACCATTAATATGGACGGAACAGCTATGTATCAAGGTGTTGCGGCACTATTTGTAGCTCAAGCCATTGGTCATGATCTTACTCTAGCTAATTATGTTACAATTATTCTAACATCGACACTAGCATCCATTGGATCTGCAGGTGTACCAGGAGCTGGTCTAATTATGTTAACACTAGTACTAAAGTCTGTTGGGTTACCAATTGAATACATTGGAATTATAGCTGGAATTGACAGAATTTTAGATATGGCAAGAACAACCGTTAATGTTGTTGGAGACTGTATGGTAACTATTTTAGTTGCAAAAAGTGAAAACGAATTAGACGAAACGATTTTTAATAAAGTAGCTACTGTTTAATCATTAAATAAATTTCATTAGCAACAGTTAATGCCACATTATCTGTTGCTAATTGACCTTTTAACTCCTTAAAAGATTCCTCCATAGATTCATAAACAAAATCATTATTTAATAACGTTTTTAACGTTGGATATATATATTCAACGTTAGCTTTACCTTGTAAAAACTCCGGAATCACTTCTTTTTTAAACAACAAATTTGGTAATGTCATATAAGTTAACCGATTTAGTTTTTTATAAAAAAACAATTTAATTATTAAATAAGTTAAAGAAAAAAAACGATACAAAGCAATGCAAGGAGTGCCATAGATTGCATGCTCCAACGTAACGGTGCCAGACGTAACAACAGAACAATAAGAATCTTGTATCAAATAACGAGAATCTTCTTTCCAAAATAAAACATTCCTAGCACCAGCCCTATCCGCCATATCCTGCAACATAGATTCATATTTAGCTAAAGCAATCGAAACAACAGGTTGAACAGACTCATCATACTTAAGTTCTGCTAATAACGACATTAAAACAGGTCCTATACGTTTAATTTCTTGTAACCGAGAACCTGGAAAAACACCTACTATTTTTTTTTCTTTTGGAATATTCAAAGAATCCCGAACAACATTTTTTTGATTAGACTCTCGCAAACTATCAAAAACAGGGTGTCCAACAAATTTAACATTCCCACCTAACGATTTATAAAATTGAAATTCTTCTGGAAAAATAGCAAGTAATAAGTCTGTGTGTAACAAAACTTTTTTTCCATTTTTTTTCGTCCCCCACTGCCATTCTTGAGGAGAAATATAATAACAGGTTTTAATACCTAGTCGTTTAGCATAACGCAAAAGCATCATATTAAACCCTTGATTATCAACCACTACTAACAAATCCGGCTGCTGCTCCTTTAAAAGACGCTTCATAACAGATAATGCGTTAATTATCTTTCGAATATAAAATAGAGGTTCAAAAATACCCACCGTACTAATGGGGGTTATATCTTCAACTAATTCAAACCCTTCAGCTTTCATTTTTTCGCCCCCCATACCCATTATCTTTAAATTAGGATTCTTTAAAAAAAGTTCACGTATAACTCGAGAAGCATGTAAATCGCCAGATACTTCACCAACACTAAATACTATTTTCTTAACCATTCGTATATAATATTATAAATACTTAAACAGAGTACAGAAAAATAGTTAAACAAAAAAATATACTAAACATAAACAAATATTTTAAATGAATAAAAAGCGAGTATATCAATGAAACAAATAAAAAAACTAGATCCAGTAACTATTACAAAAATAGCTGCAGGCGAAATTATTGATCGTCCAGTATCAATAATTAAAGAATTAATCGAAAATAGTATAGATGCAAAGTCAACATCAATTACAGTTTCTTTAGAACACGGAGGTAAAACATATATCAAAATCACTGACAATGGTCACGGAATAAGTAAAAACAATCTACCATTAGCTCTAGAAAAACATGCAACCTCAAAAATATCCAAATTAGAAGACATCTATAATCATCATGATTTTGGTTTTAGAGGAGAAGCTTTATCAAGTATTGCCCATATCGCAAGCGTAACAATTTCATCAAAAACATCATCCGATGATCCTTTTAAAATACACTCCTTTCAAAATAATACGTCACAACCAGAACCAACACAACATCCAAATGGCACTACAATAGAAGTTAATGGAATATTTGATACTATCCCCGTAAGAAAAAAATTCTTAAAAACAGAAACCACCGAGTTATCCTATATATCAAGTACCATCATGCATTTTTCACTTTTTAATCCAGCTATAAATTTTATTCTTAGAAATAATGATAAAGAAATCATTAATACGTCTGGAATAAACACTCAAAAAGAAAGAATTATGCTTTTTTATGGAAAAGACGCATTTAAGTCACTTATAAAAATCGATCAAACGATTCATAATATTCGATGTAATGGCTATATATCTAATCCAACATTTACATTCGCAAGTAAATCAAAACAAATATTAAGTGTAAATAATCGGCTAGTTAAAAGTCATCTAATTCAAAAAGCAATTCAGAGAGGCTTTAAAGATATTATCCCAGATAAAAGATTTCCATTATTTATTGCTAACATCTCTGTACCTCCCGACTCTATTGATATAAACATACATCCACAAAAACAAGATATTAAGTTTCTTAACCCAGGCCTAATTATTGATAATTTACCAAGACTAATCCATCTTTGTATCAACCAATCACCTCCAGATCTTAATTATCCAAATCAATCCAATCAAAACTTAATACAATCAAACACCCAAAGTACACCTAATTATAGTTACGCATCACCAACCTATTCATCTACAGTTACAACAACTGAAGTTCCCTCAACAACACTTTTTGAATCAAATAGTACAATATCTAATACAGACACCATACAAGAGAACGATAACATTGAATTTCTGCATTTATTTGATACTTACTTAGCAATTAACCAACCCAACGGCTTATGGTTATTAGATCAGCATGCCGTTCATGAAAGAATATTATATGAAAAGTTCAAACAAAAGAATCCAGAAACAATCGTTACCCAACCATTGCTATTATCTGAAATAATAGAGCTAGAGCCCGATTTATTTCTAACATTCAAAAAAGAAAAACATTACCTAGACTCAATAAATTTTATAACTGAAGAATTTGGAATCAATCAAATTGTAGTAAGAGAGATACCCTCAATCTTTCATGACACCCCCATTAATCCATTACTATTAAAAATATTAGAACAATTAAAGGAGTTCCCAGGATCAACCAGAGATTTAACATTAGAACAAAAAGAAACACTTCAAATGAAGGCCTGTAAAGCAGCTATAAAAGCAGGAAAAAAAATGGATCCATTAGAAGTAAACCAACTAATAAAAGATTTTATTAAATGCCCATTAAATTACACTTGCCCGCATGGAAGACCTTTATACATCCACTTAACAAAATCAAAACTTGAACATTTTTTTCATCGCACATAAAATCAATAGTAATTAATTTAAATTTTATCAAGGAGAAAAAATTTATAATGTCTAAAAATTTAATTATTGTCGAGTCTCCAGCAAAATCAAAAACTATATCAAAAATTCTTGGAAAGACTTTCGATATATCAGCATCTTATGGTCATGTTAGAGACCTCCCAGCAAAACGATTAGGGGTAAATATAAAAAACAACTTTGAACCCGTTTATAGTAATATAAAAGACAAAAAGAAAGTTATAAAAGAACTACAAACAAAAGCCAAAAACTGTAAAAATATTTACATCGCAACTGACCCTGACCGCGAAGGAGAAGCCATTGCTTGGCACATATTAGCCGCTCTAAAAGTAAAAGATAAAGAAATTAAAAGAATCGTATTTAATGAAATTACAGAAAATGCAATCAAAAATGCGTTAGAACATTGGCGAGATATCGACATTAACTTAGTTAATGCTCAACAAGCACGACGAATTCTTGACCGTTTAATTGGTTATAAACTTAGTCCTGTCTTAAGCAAAAAAATAAAAAAAGGACTTAGTGCCGGCCGTGTACAATCAATTGCTGTAAAAATTGTTTGTGATAGAGAAGAACTAATACAAAAGTTCGTACCAGAAGAATATTGGGAAATCAGTACACTGTTCAAAAATGATAACTACGAAATAACTAGCCATTTATTTGCTAAAGATACAATCAAAGATAAAATCAAAATAAATAATGAATCAGAAACAAAACAAGTTATTTCAGATTTAACAGATGCCAAATTTGAAGTTAATTCAATCAAAAAGACAACCGTTAAACGAAACCCTCCTCCGCCTTTTATCACATCAACATTACAACAAGATGCTGCTCGAAAATTAGGTTGGACTGTTAAAAAAACCATGATTGTTGCACAACAGTTATACGAAGGAGTCGATATTAATAATGAAACAGTAGGTTTAATCACATATATGAGAACCGATTCCATTAGAATTGCTGATGAAGCCAAACAAGAAACAGCTCAATATATAGAAAAGCAATATGGAAAAGACTACCTATCATCTTTTACTGCAAAAAAATCAAAATCAAATGCAAAAATCCAAGATGCTCATGAAGCTATTAGACCATCCTATGTAACAAAAGATCCAAAATCGATTCAAACGTTTATTTCAGCAGATCAATTTAAACTCTATAAATTAATTTGGCAACGTTTAGTAGCATCTCAAATGAGTCAATGTATATCAAAACGTACTCAAATAACCGTAAAATCAAGTAAAGATCAAGTACCGTCATACTTTTTTAAAACAATTGGAAGTATTATAGAGTTTGAAGGCTTTACTAAAGTATATACCGAATATTTAGATCCAAGTAAACAAGAAGAAGAAAGTAAAAAAGCTCTTCCTAAAATGATTAAAGAAAAAGATCCCTTATCTCAAAAATCCATTGATCCAGAACAAAAGTTCACCCAACCACCCGCACGTTTTAATGAAGCTTCATTGGTAAAAGAACTCGAAGAACAAGGAATTGGTCGTCCATCAACATATGCACCCACCATTAGTGTTATTCAAGACAGAGGATACATAGAAAAAGAAAATAAATCGTTCATTCCAACAGAATTAGGTACGCTAGTAAACAAACAATTAGAAGAGTTTTTCACATCAATTACAGATATTAAATTCACAGCAAAAATGGAAAGAGAATTAGATGAAATAACTGAAGGTAAACATGAATGGCAATCTGTGGTTTCAAACTTTTACACACCTTTATCAAAGTTAATTGACAATGCATACGAAAAAATGGAACGAATTAAATTAGATGAACGATTCTTAGGATATGACCCAGAAAACAAAGAAGAAGTATATGCAAAAATTGGAAGATATGGTCCACTAATTCAATGGGGAAATAAAGAAGATGAAAAACCAAAATTTGCCAGTTTATTACCAAGTCAAAACATCCAAGAAATCACACTAAAAGAAGCTTTAGAGTTATTTAATTTACCATTAACAATAGGAGACTATAATAACCAAGAGGTAACAATCAATAATGGTCGATATGGCCCCTATATTAAAGTAAATTCAATGTTTATATCAATTCCAAAAAATCTTAACCCTCTAACACTAAATTTAGATGATGCTATGATTTTAATTAAAGAACATGAAGAAAAAGAAAAAAATAAGTACCTTCATCGATTTACAACAGAAGATCCTGCAATTGAAGTTGTTAACGGTCGTTACGGTCCATACATTAAACATGGTAAAAATAATATTAAAATACCAAAATCGTACGACCCAAAAGAACTTACACTTAAAGACTGCTTAACCATTATAGAAAACGCACCTAAAAAGAAAAAGAAATGAACCTTAAAAAAATATTAAAAGAATTTTTTTCTAAATCAGAGTGGAAATTAAAAGTTATTGCTCTCGTAATCGCTTTTATTTGTTGGTATTTAGCACATCCTGAGTTAAAATTTTTCGATAAATTAATTAAGTGAAAATATTAAAAACATTATCTGATATTAAACAATTTCATAAAGAAAAAGAGTCTACTAACGTAGGGTTTATTCCTACAATGGGAGCGCTACATAAGGGTCATACATCTTTAATTGAAGAAAGTAAGAAAAACAACAAAGTAATCATTGTAAGTATTTTTGTTAATCCCACACAATTTGGTCCTAACGAAGACTTTGATAAATATCCTAAACCAATAGATAAAGATTTAGAAATACTAAATAAATTACAAGTAGATTATTTATTTTTACCAACAAAAGAAATAGTTTATACCAATAATCCCACACATATTAAAGTCCCATATCTTTCAGAACTATATTGTGGTAAAACAAGACCTCAATTTTTTGAAGGCGTTTGTAGCATTGTCTTAAGATTAATAAATCTAATTCAACCAAAACATCTATTTCTAGGCCAAAAAGACTTCCAACAGTATGTTATCATCAAAAAAATGCTAAAAGACCTATTTTTACCCACAATTGTTATCCCCTGTCCTATTATTAGAGAAAAAAACGGACTAGCTTTCAGCTCTAGAAATCAATATTTAACAAACCATGAATATCAACTAGCGAGTCAAATTTATAAATCTCTAACAATTGGAAAAGAAATTTTCAAGAAATCGAATGAAATAGATTCTCAACAAATCATTACAAAAATAAAAAACTTTCTTCAAGAATTTAATGAGATTAATATTGAATACCTAAGCGTAATTAATGAAAAATCACTATTAGACGTAACTACCCCAACAACAAAAAACAGAGTACTTTTTGCAGGAAAAATAAATAAAACTCGACTAATTGACAATATAGAACTTTAAAACAAACTATTTATTTATCCAAGCTTAAGATTTATAATATTACCATAATGGGAAATATTTTAGCGATCGAAACATCATGTGATGAAACATCTATTTCAGTTATTAAAAATGGAGATACCATTCTTTCCAACATCATTTATTCACAAATCAAACATCACAAAAAGTTTGGAGGAGTGGTTCCTGAAATTGCATCTAGAATGCATGCCGAAAAAATACACTCTATTTTAGATCTAGCGTTACAAGAAGCAAATCTAGACTTAGACAATATTCAAAATATCGCTGTAACATACGGACCTGGCTTAGAAGGATCTTTACTCGTAGGCTTAACAATGGCTAAGACCATATCCAGTGTTAAAAAAATACCACTAATTGGAGTAAATCATTTAGTCGGTCATATTTATGCTCATTTTTTAAGTAAAAAACACCCCCCATTTCCATTTGTAGCCCTAATTGCTTCTGGGGGCCATACCCAACTAATAGAGGTACAAAATCATACTAAAATCAAATTAATAGGTGAAACAAGAGATGATGCTGCCGGAGAAGCATTTGATAAAGTTGCTAAATTTCTTAATTTAGGATATCCAGGAGGACCTATTATAGAAAAAAAGGCAAAAGAAGGGAACTCAAATGCAATTAAATTTCCAAAAGCTCTCTTAAAAGAAGGGTTTGAATTTAGCTTTTCAGGTCTAAAAACAGCTGTTATTCAAACATGCAATAAAAATAAAAATCTAAAAGTAGAAGATATTTGCGCTAGTTTCCAACATACTGTAGCAGAAACATTAAAAATTAAAGCACAGCAAGCGTGCACGTTTACGAAGTCATCTGATTTAGTTCTCGCTGGAGGTGTTTTTGCAAACCAGTATATTATAAGCTATTTCAAAAATCAGCTAGAACCAAATCATATTAATGTTCATACCATACCACCTGTATTATGTACTGATAATGCAGCTATGATTGGCGCAGCAGCACACTATATGATTAAGCATAACATTTATCCCAAATTACCATTAAAATCAACTCCTAACTTAAAAATATGAATTTTCGACAAATAATAAAAACAACACAAATACAAACATTAAAGCAAACGCTTACTCCACAACTAATTCAAATGTTAAAAACATTTCATCAACCTTATAAGTCTCTTTTAAATGAAGTTGAACAAACTGCAAAAGAAAATGTATTCATTGAAGTAAAACAATTCGACCAATTATCGTCCTACGACTATAAAGCTCGAAAAACAAATATCCAAAACTCTGAAGATAAAGATATTTCAGATTATGCTGAAAGCCCAAAACAAAAAAGCCTATATAATCATTTACACGAACAAATTGAACTACTGTACTTAAATCCCAAAGACTTTAAAATTGCTGAATTAATTATCGAAGATATTAATTCCAGAGGGTATCTAGAAAATTATTCAAAAACACAAGAAAAAATAATCAAATCTTTAAATATTAAAGAACGCAAAGTAAACGATATTTTAAAAATTATTCAAACATTAGATCCCGAAGGGGTTGGTGCTAGAAACTTAAAAGAATGTTTATTAATTCAATTAAAATCTCATAACTTCGAAAATAAAGAACTTGAACACCTATTCAAAGAACTAATTGCAAACCATCTAGAAGATATTGGTAATCAAAATTCAAATAAATTAATCAAAAAGTTTAATTTAACAGAAGACGGATTAAATGCGGCTACCTCTTTTATTAAACAAAATTTAAATCCTAACCCAGGAATTAATTTTTCAAAAACTCAACTAAATTATCATATTATTCCTTCATTTAAAGTAGACTTCTCCCAAAAAAGACCAATTTTAACAAATCTAGAAAAAACAAAAGGAATTCAAATAAATATTTCGCCCAAATATTTAGAACTTTTAGAAAATAAGTCCATTGATAAAGAAACAAAAGAGTTTTTAAAAGAACGCTATCAAAAGGCAAAAACACTAGTTGAAAATATTCAAAAAAGACAAGAAACGTTAACAAAAATGATTTCATACATTATTAATAAACAAACATTATTTTTAGAAAAAGGAATTTTATATTTAGAACCTCTTCTTCAAAAAGAATTATCAGAAAAATTAAACATCAGTCCATCTACAGTTTCCCGAATTGTTTCATCTAAATATATTGAAACACCTCACGGTATGTTTTCATTCAAACAACTCTGTCCAAGAAACCACTTTGGAAAAACAGCTGAACGATTAAAGCTTATTATTAAAAATATCGTGTCAAACAATATTAAAATTAGCGATGAAAAAATAACTCACTTATTAAATGCTGATAATATTCCAATTGCAAGACGAACTGTAACCAAGTATCGATTACTAACAGGATTAAAATCTAGTTTTAAACGTTAATCCAAAAAAAGCCAACGAATTAGCTTTCTTGTCTTTTTAAAAAATCAAGAAAGTATAAATCCTCCGAATAGGTTACCTTTATATTGGTTCTATCACCTAAAACAACCTTAATATCAAATCCAAGTCTTTCGATTAACGTAGCCTCATCTGTAACTGTTCTGGCTTTAGCAGCTTCCCTAAAATAACAAACGTTAACAAATATAATACTAAAAAATCGAAATAGAAAAGATTCATTAAAAAGAATCGCTATAAAAATAAAATGATAATAAACAAAACTACTAATATTAGATGCACAAAAAACAAGATCCTGCATAAAATAAGATAACTGTAAAACATTACTATAAAATAACTGCGGTGTTTGAACTGCACATAAAGAAGATCGATCTACGGTTTCTTGAACAATACCTCGTTTAACCTTTTTTATTGTATCAGTTAAATCAATCGCTGGAATCGTTGCAAATGACAACTCTTTTTCGTTTAAAACATTATCAATAACATTCTCACTTACGTTAGGTCTAGCCCCATCATGAATTAAAATATAATCGGTATCCAAATAATCACAAGCCAACATCACAGAATCTTGACGTGTATTACCACCTTGAATAAATTGAACTGGAAATGGTAAAAAACTAAAATCCATTTTATCTTTATACTCTAAAAAATCAGACTGATTTAATGTAATAATACAATTCGAAAAAATATCATAATTTTTAAAACAAGATAATGTATGTAATAAAATAGGCTTTCCCTTTAAAAGAGTAAATACCTTATTTAAAGCTCCTCCAAAACGGTTGCCACTTCCAGCCGCAGTAATAACAAGCCCTATTGACATTATGCCTCTGTTTTAAAAAGTTTTACCCGTTTAACAACTTCCTGCACTACTTTTTCTTCATCAGGTAAATATTTGTTTATTATTTTTACAAAGTGGCTACCAATAATAGCTCCATCAGCAAAAGAGTTAACCAACTTAAACTGTTCTGGTTCACTAATTCCAAAACCAACAACAACAGATATATCTTTAATTGATTTAATTTTTTTAACTAATGCATCCAAATTATCAGAAAAACTTACTCTTTCTCCAGTAATTCCAACAGAAGAAATCAAGTAAACAAAACCTGAACTAGATTTAACAATAGATTCTAACCGATCTTGTCTGCATAATGGAGACACTAAAAAAATCAAATTTACCCCATATACTTTAGAAAATCTAATATATTCATTAGCATCTTCTACTGCTAAATCAGGGATAATAACACCACCTAAACCAACATCTTTTGCCGATTTAAAAAAACGTTCAATTCCAAAATTATAAATCAAATTAACTGCAGACATAAATACAAAAGGAACATTCGTTAATTGAGAAAATTCAGAAACTAAGTTAAATGCATCATCTAACCCAATATCTGGTCTATTTCCTAAAGCTCTTTGATGGGATTCTTGTATAGTTGGGCCATCTGCAATAGGATCAGAAAAAGGAATTCCTAATTCAATAATATCAGCACCTTCGCAAATAAAAGCATTAATCATCTTTTTAGTAAAATCCAATGAATGATCACCTAATGTTAAATAAGGAACTAATACATTAGATTCCTTAAAAACATCCTCTAATAACTTAAAGCTCATATTGCATCAATGTCCCCATATCTTTATCCCCTCTTCCAGACAAATTAACTACAACAATACTATTTCCATCAAATAAATGACTTCGTTTTAATATAGCTATCGCGTGAGACGTCTCTAATGCAGGAATTATCCCTTCCATACGACTCAACCATGAACAACCATCCAAAGCTTCTTTATCTTCTGCGCTCAAAAATTCTATACGACCCTCATCTGCTAAATAACTTAACTCTGGACTAACACCTGGGTAGTCTAATCCTGCAGATATAGAGTGTACATTACCAACCTGTCCCGTTTTAGTTTGAATTAAATAATTTAAAGAACCATGTAAAACACCAGGTTTCCCTTTAGATAAACTAGCAGCATGACTTCCTGTATCAATCCCTTTACCAGCCGCTTCTACAGCAACTAAACGAACAGATTTTTCATCGACAAAATCATAAAAAATCCCCATTGCGTTAGAACCGCCTCCAACACAAGCAACAACAGCATCAGGCATTTTATTTTCTAATTCAATAATTTGGCTTTTTACTTCCCGACCAATAACACTTTGAAAATCTCTTACAATCATAGGATAAGGATGAGGTCCTAGCACAGAGCCAATAATATAATGTGTATTTTCAACATTCTCCATATAATCTCTCATTGCTTGGGTAGTAGCCTCTTTTAATGTCTTTGATCCAAATGAAACAGCTTCAACCGTTGCCCCCATTAATCGCATTCTGTATACGTTTAAGGATTGTCTCTCAATATCCTCTTCACCCATGTAAATGGTACAAGGAATCCCCATTAAAGCACAAACCGTAGCAGTAGCAACACCATGTTGACCAGCTCCCGTTTCAGCTATAATTCTAGATTTATTCATTCTTTTTGCTAATAAAATCTGACCAATTGTATTATTAATTTTATGAGCACCTGTATGTAGCAAATCCTCACGTTTTAAATAAACCTTAAAACCTACCTCATTAGAAATTCGTTGCGCTAAAAATAAAGGAGATGGCCGCCCAACATATGATTTTAAATAATAAGATAGCTCTTTCTTAAATTCCTCATCATCTTTATAATTTGAATAAACAGTGTTTAGTTCATCAATAGCAGAAAATAGAGTATCAGGAACAAAACGCCCGCCAAACTTTCCAAAATATCCATTTTCATTTGGAACATTCATGACAACAAGCTTTTAATTTGATCTAAATTATCATCAACAACTTGTTCACCCATCTCAATTAAATAAGCCGATCTCTTAAAATTAAATGAACTAACTCTTTCTTTAACAGGCTTTAAAATAATATCTCCAGACTTATAGGAAATCTCATGAATACTATTTAACAAACAATCTAACCCTCTATCAATTAATGCTGGCATAAAATGAGGAACCGTTTTTAACGTTACTTGAGGAATCACATCAACTCCAATAACAACATCCGCTCCCATCTTTTTAACAACTGAGCACGGAATATGAAAAGTAGCTCCACCATCAAAATAATAACGACCATTTAAATTAACCGGTTCAAATACTCCAGGAAAAGAGGAACTCGCACGAATAGCTTGAGACATACATAACTCTGGATCATTCAAAATAACACCTTCTCCAGATAAAATATCTGTAACTAAAGCAGTAAATGGAATCTTTGCATCTTTAAACTTAATTTTCCCAATATGTTTTTCAACCAACTTCTGAATAGGCTCTGATGAAAACAATCCCTTTGTAAATCTAATTTTAAACTTAGCAAAATTTCTCCAAGTTAAATGCTTACAAACATCCACCATTTGATTTAATTCCATTCCAGAGGCATAAAACCCACCTGCTATAGCGCCGGCACTCGTACCCGAAATGTAATCAATAGAAAACCCTAACTCAACTAATCTCTTAATGATACCAATATGAGCAATACCTCTTGCCCCCCCACCACCTAATGCTAGCCCTAACGATTTAGTTTGAACAAATGTATTAGACATATTGATATTTTAAGAAGTAGGATTATCTCCTTCAGTAATACTATGATCTACAGACTCATCAGTTTTTTCAGACTCTTGAGTATCATTTAAAGTTGTTTCTTTGGCACTATTATTATCTTCCAAAGATACATCTGTTTCTTGACCTACTATTTCACTATTATCTTCTTGTTCTACGCTAATACTATCTAATTCAGAATCAATCTGAGATTCAGATGATGTACTAACTTCAGTACCTTCTTTAACATCAACAGATTGCTCATTTTCAGCAGAACCCTCTTCACTGGATTGTCGTAAACTAAGTCCAATTTTTTGTTCTTCAGGTTGCAATTTGATAATCTTTACTTCTACTTTATCACCAACGTTAACAACATCTTCTACTTTAGTAACATGATTTAATGTTAACTCAGAAATATGAATTAAACCTTCTAACCCATTATCTATATGCATAAAAGCACCAAATGGTACGATTCTAGTAATTTCACCTTCTATAACTTGACCAAGTTTATATTTTTCACCTACTGTTACCCATGGATCTTCTAATAATTGCTTCATCCCTAGTGAAACCTTTCGACTATCTTTATCAACGCCTAATATAAAAACTTGTACTGAATCACCTACAGAAACAATATCTGAAGGATGTCGAACTCTCGACCAAGACAATTCAGATATGTGAACAAGACCTTCTAAACCACCAATATCAACGAAAACACCAAAATCTTTAATACTAGTTACCTTACCAGAGTATACTTCTCCAACATCTATCGAATCAAATTTAGAAATAACCCCACCTTTTTCTCGTTCACAATGAGCTTTATGAGAAAAAATAATCTTTTTTCGTCGACGATCTACTTGTAATAAACATACATCTAAAGACTGTCCAACATAAGTACTCAAATCATCTTCTCTATGTTTAATAACCTGAGATGCAGGAATAAACCCTTTCAACGACTTATAACTAGCAACTAAACCACCTTGAACTTTAGAAATAATATCAACTAGAATTGTTTCATTATTATCCAAACTATTTCTTAAGATTTCCCAAGCTTCCTCAATTTCGAATTTCTTTCTAGATAAAATTATGTATCCTTCTTTACTCTCTAATTTTTCAATAGTAGCTTTTATAGTATCTCCTATATTTACATTATTAAAATCATCAGACTTATAATCTAAGCTAAAGTTTTGAGTAGAAATAAATCCATCCGACTTATAGTTAAAATCAATTAAAACACCAAATTTCTCTACTTTACGAACAACACCTTCTACAACATCGCCTTCTTGAAAATCAACAAATGTTGTTTCCAAAGCATCTTCAAAATTAGGCTCAGTCTTTTCGGAAGCAGTTTTATTAACAGCCTCAGTTTGAACGTCATCCTTTTTAACAATGCTATTAGTATCCATATTTTCCGTAGATAATTCTTTATTACCCTCATCATTTGAGTCGGAAAAATCATTTTCAGTAATATCCGATAATTGTTTAGATAATTCGGGATCAAAACCAGATAGATCACCCATTTTAGTAGCCCCAGATTGACCAATCGTACTCTCAGTTGATTGAGAAGAATCAAAATCACTTTTTGATGTTTGATACTCCCCTAGTTTTGTTCCTTCACTCATAATAAACCTCCTAAATTACAATAAAATACTTAATATTTTAAATGAAAATATTACTACAATACCATAATTTTGTACAGAGAAATCAAAAAAAAAAGACTATTTTACAGCCTTTTGAGATTTAAGCTTTAATTCTTCATAATATTTCAAAATATCATTAACATATCCCGTTGTTTTAAGATCTGGAGTGCCTTGTGACTTTACTACATTTGTAAAGCCCTTAAAATAAGAAGCCAACGATAACTTCAATTTTTCAGACTCAGATAAAACTTTTAACCCATTATTAGCAGAAACTTGAGTTTCTTTTTGATTCTTTTTCTTCCACTTATCCATCAAAAATGTTAAATATTGAGTCGTACCTTTAATATTTTCCTTAATATCAAAAGGGTTTGAAATATCCAAAGCTTTAAAATTAAAATCCTTAATCTGCCCCAACCCCTTAGCTCCTGTAACACTAACCGCTTCCTTATTAAAAGAAGATTCTCTAGCAACTAAAGCAGCCGTAATCTTAGGATCTATACCCATCTCATTACCAAACTTCACCAAATAAGCAGATATTTGAGTAATATCTTGATCCTTAATCTTTCGATATCGATCTTTTATATAACTTTTTATTAAATTATAGTCTACCTTCTGAGAATCACTAAAAGAACTTGTGATTTTGTGTTCAAAATCAACCCAATTGACATTATCTTTTTTTACTTCTCTTGGTTTTACACTAGAATGATCAGGTGTTGCTGATAAAAATAAAACAAAAATAATTAAACCTGGCACCCAAACCAATGTCATGTAAACATCTCTTTTATCATCGAAAAAAACTGCTCTTTTGACATTTTATCAACCTTATTACCTTTTCGAATCTTAATTTCTAACAAACTCTCATTTAACCATGTTTTTCCAATTACGACTCTAACCGGATGTCCTATCAAATCAGCATCCTTAAATTTGACACCTGGTGAAACATCTCTATCATCATAAATCACATCAATACCTAAACCTCTAATTTCATTATACATTTCATCCGCTACTGATACCAAATTTAAATCCTTAAGCGACGTAACAATTATACATATATGAAAAGGAGCAATAGAATCTGGCCACACAATACCCAAATCATCGTGCATCTGTTCAATAACAGCAGCAACCGTTCGCTCGATACCTACTCCATAACACCCCATTAATGGATTAACATGTTTACCTTGTTTATCTAAAACACTTGCACCAAGTAATTTAGTATATTTATCACCCAACTGAAAAATATGACCTACTTCAATACCCCTCTCTATATTGACACTATTACCTAACGGCGTCGTATCACCTAACTGAGTTTTTCTAATATCTCGTTGAACAAAATTATTCAAATTATTTTTAGGAACAAAACCTTGATAATGAACCCCCTCTTCATTAGCTCCAATAATATAAGATCTATCTAAATCTACAGCCTCATCTATTACAACGCGAATATTTTCAGATAACGATAAAGGTCCTAAATACCCAGCAAATAAGTTCAATTTTTCAAACTCGCTATCTAAAGCAGGCCAAAAACGATCACAATCAATAACATTATTAAATTTAACATCATTAAGTTCGTCATCTCCTAAGATAATAGCTAAAACATATGTAGTTTCATTATTAATTTCTACACCATACAGCAACGATTTAAGGCAACAAGAGTTATCCACTTTGAAAAAATCAGAAATTTGCTGAATTGATGTCAGATTAGGCGTATCTATTTTTTCTAATGTTGAGTGATCAGATAAAGAACCAACAGGACCTTCTTTTCTTATTGTTTTAGATTTTTCAATATTTGAAGCGTAGCCATCTTCATCAGAAAATACAATTTCATCTTCTCCACTAGATGCAATAACCTGAAATTCATTTGATTTAGAATCAGAATCTCCCATAACACCAGCATCGGCATCAACAATCAAATATTTCACACCTATTCGCTTAAAAATTCGTTCATATGCAAGCTTAATATCGCCATAAACAGTATCCAACGAAGATTTATCCATATGAAAACTATAAGCATCCTTCATGGTAAACTCCCGCCCTCTCATAACACCAAAACGAGGACGTATTTCATCACGAAATTTAGTATTAATTTGATATAAAGTTAATGGTAATTGACGATAGGTTTTAACTGATTTTCTAAAAATATCAACTATAACTTCTTCATTGGTGGGACTAACACATAAATCACGACCGGCTCTATCTTGAACCTTTAACATTAAGTCATCCATTTCATTCCATCGAGACGTTTCCTGCCACAATTCTCCAGGTGTTAATATAGTCATTGAAACTTCCTGACAACCTACTCTCTCTAATTCCTCTCTAACAATTTGTTTCACTTTCTGAATAACACGAATACCCATTGGTAAAAAGTTATATAGTCCAGACCCAGACTTCTGAATCAATCCAGCTCTAAGCATAAGAGCATGAGAAGCAATCACCGCATCTTTAGGAGCTTCCTTATAAGTTGGGCAAAAAAATTGAGAAAATTTCATAAAATCACTCCAAAAAGTTTAAAAATATCCTTAAATTTTATCATAAAAAATGTTTGTTTCATAAATAGTAAAATTATTAGCTTACCATTACACCTAAACTACTCTACTAAATTTAAAGTGAAATTTTTTTTTTAACTAATCGATAATATATAAAGTAAATAATTTTTAGTAAGAGTATTAATTATGAAAATGAACCGTTTAATTATTTTATTAGTATGTATACTATCAATAACAGTCGCAAGTTGTGGAAAAATAAGCAAAAATATTTCATTCAATGAATCAACTACTAGTACAACTAACCAACTCCCCCAAAAACCTCCCACTTTAAACAGTGAAAAAATATTAAGCCAAATAACTCAAGTCAACTCTAATAATTCACAACTAGATTCTTTTTTAGAGTTGCCCAATAACATAACAACTATCCATAACGGTTATATTAAAATTAAATATCCTATAATTAATAACCACTTACCTAAATCAGGAATTAAAGCATATTATATTTATCTTTGGGAGTTGCCAAGGCGCCAATTAATAGCAACCGCATCTTACTTAAATCAACAAACAGATGAAAACTTAACAAATTCACAAATAACCAAAAATACATATCTTCATGGAATAGATACTATTTATTCTCCTTCAATTTCAAAAACAACTAATAAAGAATACTTAATAGGTATTTACTTTTGGGATTGGAATAATAATACTTGGAAATTTGGAAAACTACATCTCAATAACAAAAGTGCAATGCCTACTCAAAAAACAGAACTTCAAAATTTAATGTTAAATCAAACAAATTCAAACAATAATATTATAAGTTTCAAAGACCCTATATTAAAAAAAATTATTTCAAATAAACTTTCAAATAAACCATTAACTCAAAAAAATATCCAACAAATATTAAACCTAAAGGCAAATTATCAAAAAATAAAATATCTTGATGGAATTGAAATGCTAACTAATTTAGAATCGCTAGAATTATACTCTAACAATATTGAATCGATATCAGCATTAAAAAATCTTAAAAATTTAAAAAAAATTGATTTAGGAAAAAATAAAATATCAAACTTAGATCCACTAAAAGAGTTAACTAGTCTTGAAACACTTTTCATCGACAACAATCTTATTTCAGACTTTACCCCAATTAACAATCTTAAAAAATTAACTTCTTTATATATTAACAATAATACTAGCCAACAATTTGATAGTTTAACGATTACATCTGAATTAAAAAACAAAGACTTTATCATATCCTCTAAAGCTCCAGTATCAAATCAACCTTATTCTACAAATAATAATATTCAATTTTTTTCTCAAACATCTATTAATTATTTTTCAGAAATTAGCCTAGGCGCCGAATATGGAGGTTCTAAAAAAATCACAAAATGGACCAAACACCCAATAGTAAAGGTAAATGGAAACTATACAAGTCAAGATATACAAGAGTTACAAAAAATCATTCAAGAAATTAATTCGATTAGTTCTACTATTAAATTAAATTTAATATTGGATAATTCAAAAAAAGGAGACATTAACATTTTTTTCTGCCCTAGAAAAGAATTTTATAAGTTTATCAATAGCCCTCATGTTCATTCAGCAGAAGCTTTTGTAAGAGTATTTATTAATTCTAACAATGAAATAACTTCCTCTAAAATAGTAATCAATAGTAATCAGTCAAATAAAACCATCAAAAATAGTACGATTAGAGAAGAACTTACCCAGTCATTAGGATTATTAAATGACTCTTGGTTATATTCAAATAGTATTTTTTATCAAGGATCTTCAAATACAACATCATATTCAAAAATTGATAAAGATGTAATCGCATTATTATATTCAAAGGATATAAAACCTGGTTACACAAAAAACGATATAATGAGTATTTATTCAGCTAAAAGTTTAAGTATAAATTCAAACTAAAATTATTATTTATCAAACAAAAATAACTTGATTCAATACATTGCAATCATATATATTAACTCTTATGAAACATACAATTCCAAGAGGAACAAAAGATATTCTACCATCCGAAATGCCATATTGGCACCTGATTGAATCTAATTCTAAAAAAATATTTAATCTTTACGGCTACCAAGAAATTAGAACCCCTATTTTTGAAAACACCCCTCTATTTGAAAGAGGCATAGGACAAGATTCTGATATTGTAAAAAAAGAAATGTATACGTTTATTGATAAAGGAGATAGATCCATTACATTACGTCCAGAAGGAACCGCTCCAGTTGCTCGATCCTTCATTAATAATGGCTTTCACAAAAAAAGTGGTGACAGTAAATTATATTATTGTGGACCAATGTTTAGGTACGAAAGACCTCAAGCTGGCAGATATCGGCAATTTCACCAAATCGGTATTGAAAATATTGGTACCAACCATCCTTCCATAGACGCGGAAACAATCGCTATGGCCTATCACCTGTTTGAGTCCATTGGACTAACAAAAGTAAAAGTATTAATCAACTCTATAGGGTCACAGACTTGTCGACCTCAAATTGAATCAAAAATAAAAGAATATATTCACCCAGTCTTATCGTCTCTTTCAGAAGATAACCAAGATAAAGTTATGAAAAATCCATTACGAATTTTAGATTCAAAAGACCCCACTATTCAATCCCATTTAAAAAAATTCCCAGATATTCAATCATTATTAAGACCAGAATCCCAAGCTTATTTCAAATCGGTACTTAGCTACTTAGATGCTCAAAATGTACCTTATCAAGTTACACCAACATTAGTTAGAGGATTAGATTATTACACTGAAACAGTTTTTGAAATTATTTCCGATGATTTAGGAGCACAAAACACAATCTGCGGAGGCGGTCGGTATAATAATTTAATTAAAGAACTCGGTGGACAAGATACCCCTGCATTTGGGTTTGCGTTTGGCGTTGAACGTATGATCTTAATATTAGAACAACAAAACACTGTATCTTTAGAACAAGACAAGTCTGTTTTTATTGCCCCAATAGGAAAAGAACATCAAAATGATGGATTCAAATTAGCAAATCATCTTAGACGTCATGGTATTCCATGTATGTTAGACTTTACCAAAAACGATTTATCACCTTTATTAAAAAAAGCAAATAAAACAAATGCCAGATTCACCTTAATTTCAGGACAAAATGAAGTTAACAATCAAACCGTTATTTTGAAAGACATGAAATCTGGAAACCAAGAAACAATTGATAGAAATAAAATTTTAGAAACATTAACAGAAAGGTTATCATATGTTTAATGTAATCCCTGCAATAGATTTAATTAATGGAAAAGTAGTTAGATTAACCCAAGGAAAATATGACCAAGTTGACGAATATAATATAACGCCATCCGAAATAGCAAAAGAATACGAAAAAAATGGCGCTAAACGTATCCATATTGTTGATTTAGATGGAGCTAAAGATGGAAGTTTATGTAATTTAGATACGTTAAAAAATATTCGAAGCCAAGTTAACTGCGAAATAGAAGTTGGTGGAGGAATCCGAAATATAGAAACAGTTGAAACATTATTTAAATTAGGAATTGACTATGTAATATTAGGTTCTTTGTTAACAAAAGACACTGAATTAGCAAAAACAATAATACAAAAATATCCCAACAAAATTATAGCTGGTTTAGATACAAAAAATTTAAAAATAGCAATTGAAGGCTGGGAAGAAACCAGTGAATTACCATTAACCAATATGTTAAAACAACTTGACTCTTTACCTTTAAACGCTATTATTCATACCGACATAGCTAGAGATGGCATGTTAAACGGCCCTAATTTAGATAGTTTACTTTATTTTGCAAATAACTCCACACACAACATTATAGCTTCTGGAGGCGTCAGCAATATCAATGATATTACCTCAATTGCAAAATTAGAAACAAATCAAGTTATTGGCGTAATCGTAGGAAAAGCAATTTTATCAGGAAAAATAAAACTAAATACTATTCCCTGGACAACAACAGTTTAACAACTATTATAACGATTCAAAAATTAATAGCAACTCGTTGTAATAATTAAACATCTCCAAAAGCAATAAAATTTAAGAAAATACAATTTTAAAGCCATCTCTTTACATAAAATTATATTAAAACTACAATAAAATAATCATGAAAAAGAAAGGGTTATATGAATTACAAACAAGCCGGTGTTAATATTGACGAAGGAAATAGAGCCGTTGATCTTATCAAAAAACAAGTTAAGACTACATTTTCAAAAAACGTTTTTCAATCTTTAGGTGGGTTTGCTTCTGGATTTAAATTACCCACAGGATATAAAAAACCAATTTTAGTATCATGTACAGATGGTGTTGGTACTAAATTAAAAATAGCCATTGATCACAACAAGCTAGATACCATTGGAATTGATTTAGTCGCTATGTGTGTAAATGACTTAATTTGTATGGGAGCTAAACCGTTATTCTTTTTAGATTATATAGCATGTAATTCAATCAATCCTGAAAAAATAAACCAAATTATTAGTGGAATGGTTAACGGCTGCAAACAATCTGATTGTTCATTAATCGGTGGCGAAATGGCAGAAATGAATGACTTATACCAAAAAGGTGATTTTGATTTAGCTGGTTTTTGTGTCGGAATTGTAGATGAGGATAACATTATCGATGGAAGTAAAATAAAACCAAACCAAAAAATATATGCATTATCTTCTGATGGAATTCATAGTAATGGATATTCACTTGTTCGAAAAGTTTTAACCGAGTCAGTATGTAATGAACATAATATTTCTATTGAAACACTATTAACCCCAACTAAAATATATGTAAAAGATATTTTAAATTTAATATCTACCCATAATATAACTGGAATTTCTCATATTACTGGAGGTGGTCTTGCAGAAAACATCATTAGAATTCTCCCTGAAAATACAGAGGCAGTTATTAATAAATCCAATATAGATACACCCAAAATATTTAATGATATTCAAACAATCGGAAATATCTCAGATACAGAAATGTATCGAGTATTCAATATGGGAATTGGAATGGTTGTTATTTCAGAAACACCAATAAACCACCCCAACGTCTATCCAATTGGAGAAATCAATCATGCCTCCACAAAGGGTGTTAAGTTTGAATAATGATAAAATTCGATTAGGTGTTCTAATATCTGGACGAGGCAGCAATTTTCAAGCTATTCACGCTGCTATTCAAAATCAAGAGCTTTCCGCGTCAATTGAAATTGTAATTAGTAACAATCCAGCAGCTAACGGTCTAAAATATGCTGAAAAACATCATTTAAAAAAGACCAGCATTATTGAAAAAGACTACGATTCAAAAAAATTATTTAATGAAGCCATTATCAAAACACTACAAAATCATAAAATAGACCTAGTCATTTTAGCCGGTTATATGAGAATCCTAGACACATGTTTTTTTAAATCCTATAAAAATAGAATTCTAAATATACACCCATCTCTACTTCCTTCTTTTAAAGGATTAAATGCACAAAAACAAGCACTTGATTTTGGTGTAAAAATTAGTGGCTGTACTGTTCACGTAGTAACGGAAAAGTTAGATGATGGCCCAATATTAAAACAAGTATCTGTTCCCGTTTTAAAAAACGATACGGAAAACACCTTAAGTAACCGTATTTTAGAACAAGAACACAAAGTATATTCTCAAGCAATTAAAGAATATATTAAAACATTAAATAAGGAGTAACCAATGAAAGCATTAATAAGCGTATCTAATAAAGAAGGCATTGTTGAATTTGCCAACGAACTAGCTTCATTAGGATTTGAAATTATTTCAACAGGAGGCACTTATAAAAAACTAACCGAAAATCAAATACAAACAACAACAGTAGAAAACATCACTCAATTTCCAGAAATGCTTAATGGGAGAGTAAAAACACTTCATCCTAAAATTTTTGCTGGCATTTTAGCAGACCGTAAAAATAAAAGTCATATCGATACCTGCAACGAACATGACCTACCACTAATTGATCTTGTAATCGTCAATTTATATCCCTTTGAAGAAACAATCCAGCAAAAAGACTGTTCTTTTGAAAAAGCAATTGAAAACATTGATATCGGAGGTCCTTCAATGATTCGAGCTGCTGCAAAAAATCATGAATCAATTGCCGTTATTGTAAACCCCAATCAATACACTGAAATAATAAACGAATTAAAAAACAATAATAATCAATTAAGTATAGAAACCAAAAAAAACCTGGCAACTGAAGCATTTCAACATACCGCTCGCTACGACTCTATTATTGCTAACTATTTCACATCAAAAACTCAAACAAAACTCCCAAATATAATTACCCCTGTATTACATAAAGTCTGTGATTTAAGATACGGAGAAAATCCACATCAAGTAGCTGGATTTTACAAAGACGACAATAAACATGGCTTACCTAATTTAAAACAACTAAACGGAAAAGAATTATCTTTTAATAACTTACTAGATATTCAAGCAGCTATACAGATTGTTAAAGAATTCAACGAACCATGTTCAGCAATTATAAAACATAATAACCCTTGTGGCGTAGCTATTGGTAAAACAGCGCTAGAAGCTTATAAGAAAGCGCATGAAGCTGACCCAGTATCTGCCTTTGGATCCATAGTGAGTATAAACCAAGAAATTGACGAAAGTACGGCCGAAGAAATTTCAAAAACATTTGTAGAAGTTATAGTAGCTCCCCATTTTACAGAAAAAGCATTAACCGTGTTAAAAACTAAACCAAATTTAAGATTAATTACTGTAAATTTTACAGATCTAAATGAATCCTATAATTTTAAACATGTCGATGGAGGATTCTTAGTACAAAGTAGTGATACAAAAATCATTTCAAAATCAGATCTAACCGTAGTAACCCAAACACAGCCATCTGATCAAGAAATTAAAGATTTGTTATTTGCATTTAAAGTTGTTAAATATGTTAAATCAAATGCAATTCTGCTAGCCAACAACGGACAAGTTACAGGGATTGGAGCCGGACAAATGAGTCGTGTAGAAGCAGTTGAATTAGCTATTAAAAAAGCAAAAGATATTAAACCAGGTACTGTAATGGCTTCAGATGCATTCTTTCCATTTAAAGACTCTATTGAAATTGCTAAAAATTATAATATTCATTCAATTATTCAACCAGGAGGATCCAAACGTGATAACGAATCCATCGAAAGTTGTAATTCTAACAATATTTCAATGGTATTTACAGGAACAAGACACTTTAGACATTAATAAAAATGTATAAAAAAATAGTAATAGCTTTTATATTTATTATCATTTCCTTTCAAATTATTGGAAATGATAATAAGTTATATCAAAAAGCCTTAAATCTTTTCTACACCAAAAACTATAAAGAATCTAAGCAACTATTATCAAATATAAATGATCATCCGTATAAAAACTATTTAATGCACTCGATAGATATTCATGCTCCAAAACTAAATATAAAGTCAGAACCTCTTAATGCAATTAACCCTTCATTAGATCTTTATAAACAATTTTTTATTTATAATTACTATTTACAAAAAAAACAATATGAACAAAGTAAACCATTATTTGAAAATATTTATTCAAAGCCAAAATCATCTTATATTGTACAAAAAACAATGCTACAAAAAGCAAAATATTTAGTAAAAACTGAAAATTTTAACGAAGCTAGTAACTTATTAAAAAAAATTAGAATTTATCCTGTAATTGATGAGATAGAGGCTGAAATTCAAAAATTAAATATCGAAATATCAATCCAACAAAGACGTCAAAAAAAAAGTATTATTCAATATGGAAAATTTATTCAAAAGTTTAAATATTATGACCAAAATGAAAAAATTCTTATACGAATTAATAATACCTTTAGAAATCATATTGCATTATATGACTGTCTTACAACAATTGATGATCGACTCAATTATCTTTACACGCTATTTGAACTAAACTATTTAAAAGATGCTAAAGAAGAAGCTCATAAAATTATTAAAACATATCCTACTCACAAGAAAATTTATAAAGCCTACTTTTTGTTAGGAATGATTAACTTTATTCAGTTTAGATTTGATGACGCCATTGACAATTATGAACATACATTAACAAGTCGTCCGCCAAAAAATCTACGAACAATTATCCAATATTACAAAGCTAAATCCTATAAAAATATGTTTCAATTCCAATTAGCTGAACCTATTTATAAACAAATTTTGTCGTCTACTACAAAAGATACAACGATATTATCTAGATGTTATTATGATCTTGTCGGCATCTACGAAAAAAAAGGACCAACAAAAGAATATAATAACATAACAAAAAAATTCAAATCAAAAGTAAAAAAACACCGATATATTAACCAATTAAACTGGGAAAAAAAATGGATCCAATCTGAAGAGGCACCCAAAGTAAATTTATCTAAAAATATAATTCAATCTATTACATCACCTGAACTATTTAAACAGCTCGAAAAAAGATATAATAACCTTTACCCTAATTCAAATTTTCAAAAAACAAGCAAACGACTACCACTTCAATATGATATCAACAAACAATTATCAGATGGCTTAAAACCTAAGTCACTAAAAATACCAAACCTATATAAAGAATTAGGAAACTTAGGACTTGCTAAAATTGCAATCGAAAAAATTAACCACCAACTCCATATTAAACATAAAAAAAGTCAAAATTTAATTTACGCTAAAGCTAGTCTATATAATCAACAAGAAAAATATCATAAAACCCAAGAACTATTAAAACCAATTATAGAAAGTTCTCTATTAAATGAAAAAACAATACCATCTGAATTTATTTATCTACTTTACCCAATTGTGTACAAAGAACTAATCATGAAATATGCCGAAAAGTTCGAACTTGATCCATGTTTACTTTTAGCTATTATAAAAGAAACCAGTAAATTTAATCCTAACTTTGAAACTATAAATCAAACCTACGGTTTGTTTGGTATTAATGAAGATATTGCTTTCGAATCTATCAACCATTTAGGTGAATATTGGAAACAAAAAGAATCCTTAATAAATGTTGAAAAAAATATCCGTTATGCTAGCTACTATATATCGAAGTTATTTGAAAAATATCAAAATAATCTTTATATTATTTTACTTTCCTTACATAAAGGAACTGCGGTTGCGAATAATTTCACAGCAAAAGAAAAATTTCAGACCTATCACTCCACAATGACCAACATCCCATATCCTGATTCCAGATCATATATTACAAATGTTTTAAACAATCTTTTAAGTTATAAAATATTATATAATGATCAATTAAACCCCGTTAATTCACCTTAAAACAACCGTTTTAATATGCTGAACAACATTCCCTAAAGAGTTATTAACGTTTATTAACGCAATATAAGTTCCGTTTGGAACAATATTTCCAAATTCATCACGCCCGTCCCAATGAATATGAGAATGGTACCCCTGATTTAAAGCACCATCAAATAATTCTTTTACAAGCTGCAAACCCAATGAGTAGATCTTAATGGAAACATTAGAAGCATGAGAAATAGAAAAACAATAACGAGTCATTAAGTCAGTTGTCGGATTAAATGGATTAGGTGCATTAACAATTTCCCCAGCCCCATCCGGTTTTCCAGATAATCGTAATACATTAGACTTAACCGGCTCTCCTACACTATCATCTTGAGCCAACGATATCATAGCAAGAATATCCATTAAACCATACCCTGAATATAAGTCCTTACCAACCGTACCTTTATCAATAGCTGACTGTGTCAAATACTTATATACTTGATCATTAGTCAAAGTTGGATAAATACTTAATAAAAACCCTAAACCACCCGTCACAATAGGAGCTGCAAAAGAGGTTCCTTTCTTAGAAGAATAATAAGCACCATCAATCAACGAGGCCTTATAATCATTTTTTAAAGAGGTTGAATAAATTTGTTCCCCAGGAGCCATAATATCAACACTCTCACCATACAAACTAATACTCTTACTATATTCACCATATCTATCTGAGGCAGAAACTGTAATAACTCCTGGAATTGTCGCAGGTACTAATGGCGAATCCACCTGATCTATATTTATATAACCATATGATCTTGAATCATTATTTCCAGCAGCAGCTACAACCAAAACACCTTGATTAATTAACAAAGCAACCGCTTCTCTCAATGCAAAATTAATCTGTTGATCTGTCTCTTTACCACCAATACTAATATTAACAATTCGTACTTGCTTAGCTAATGCATAATACAAACCTTCCACTAAATATGATGTTTTAACAGCACTCCCTGATGTCTTATCCAAAACATTGATAGCTAACAATTTACAAGATTTATTAACACCAGCTATACCTAATCCATTATTGTGAATACCTGCAATAATACCTGCTACCATAGTTCCATGAGAGTTAGTATCCATAGGATCATTTTTAACGCCTATGTCATTATCATAAGGGTCCCAACCATGCAAATCGTTTTGATATTGATCTCCATCTAAATCAACACCATTTTTAATATCGGGATTAACCCAAATATTATCTCTTAAATCAGGATGATTATAATCAATTCCAGAATCAACAACACCAATACGAATTGTTTTATCAACGGGTTCAAAAGACCAAGACTGCGCAGCTCTTACCAAGGATAAATAATATTGTGAATTATAACCAGGATCATTTGGAACATCTAATAACTGTAAATAATAATCATATTGAACCCATTCAAAATACTTCGATTGTTCTAATGCCTTTTTTGCTGATTCAATATCAACATCTTTCTCATATTCAAAAATTAAAGGAATATTATCACGTAAAGAAAGGCCTAACGATTGAGAAATCAAACTCGTATTAGAAACAACAACGTCACTCCCCCCAAGTACACGAATAGATTTAGGTTGATAATCTTGAAAACGTAAAAAATTACCAACAAATAATTGAGAGTTCACACGATTTAATAATTGCGGTTTTAATTTACAAATTAACTGAGTTTTATCATAGTTCAACGCAGTTAAATTTGTAAAAAAAGAAAAGAAAATCAATAAGAAAACGACATAAACCATCGTTACATTATAACACTTCTAAACAAATTAAAAACTAAATATCCATAAAATATCAAATAACCTTAAAAATCCATTAAAAAATTTCTTAATTTTTATTCATTTTTAAGTTATCATAAATTACAAATGAATTCGAAACTAAAAACATTTAGCTATATTGCCATAATATTATTATTTATCAGCATAGCAATTCCAATTTACCAAGACTCTCAAATAAAAGATTTTACAAACGAAGATGACGAATACGAAGCAAGAAAACAGTTAGAAATTAAAAATTCTACGATCACAGGATTTAAAGACGGAAAACTAAGTTGGCGAATAAAAGCTAATTATATTTGGACAACCTCCAGTAAATATCTATTCCGAGCTGAAAAAATAATTAGCGGTGATCTTTTTGATAACGATGGAGTAAACGTTATTACAGATCTATATGCTGAGCAAATTAGAGTAAATTCGAACAGTAAAACTTTATCAGCATACGAAAATATTATGGCTACCTTTTTACGTCGTCTAAAGAATAATTTAGAAACAAACAAAATTTATGGTAAAGAACCAGACACTAAATCCGTAAAAATAACAGCTGATGAACTTCGATATTTTAGTTTAAGTAAAAAAACATACTTATACGACAATATTACGATTAAACAAAAAAACACATTAATTTACCCAAAAAAAGAAGTTCAAGTTGATAACGATAAAAACATTGCCTATGTTCAACATGGATTCAATTTAAATTCTAAAGAATATGTCGTATCTGGAAATAAAATGGTTATTTATATTGATGACGATTATTCAGAAATGTCTGGTAATATTTTCGCAAAAAGAAAAGCTAAACCTACAACAAATATGACACTTGATAAACGAGAGCGTGATATGAGAAGCAAACCAACTTATTTAACATGTGAATATATGAAATATACTAATAAAGACGATAATGACGAAGTAAATATTTTTGGAAACATCCATATTTACCAAGGAAATCGAGTGATTAAAGGTGATAAAGGATTATTTAATAAACAAAAAAATTATTATCAAATTGAAGGAAATGTTGTATTTCAAGCACCTGATTTAATATGGTTATTAAATAAAAACAAAAATTTTCAAAATCAAGATATTGCCAAATCGATTAAAATGAATGTCAAAATAACAGCTGACAAAATGAGCTTTGACTCCGACAAAAAAAGAATCGAAATGACTGGAAATGTTAAGTTTACCCAATCCGATAAAACCATTACATGTAAAAAACTTATTTACAAAGATGATAAAGAAGAGTTAACCTTAATGGGAGCTATTAATATCATTAAAGATAAAAATGAAAAATTAAAGTGTCATTATTTAGTATTAAATTTACAAGATGAATCATTTTTTGCAGATAAAGGAATCAAAACTGAATTCACAGTAAAAAAGAATAAGGAGAACTAAAAATATGAGTAGTACCGTTATTTCTGAACAAGAAACATTGACTAATAATTTTCAAGAAAGTTATAATCGTAAAACTATGAATGGTCATCACTTTTCAAAAATGAAATTATTTTGTGGTTCTTCTCATCAAGAACTTGGCACTAAAGTAGCCAATGAATTGGGTATTAAATTAGGTAAAGTTCAATTATCCACTTTTAGCTGTGGTGAACTATATGCTCGAATTGAAGAAACAATCCGAGGTAAAGAAGCATTTATTCTACAAACTATTACTCAAGAACCTAATAATGACTATATGGAACTATTTTTAATGATTGATGCACTAAAAAGATCTTCCGCTTCTAAAATTCATGTAATCATCCCTCACTTTGGATATGCCAGACAAGATAAAAAGTCTGCACCGAGAGAGCCTATTAGTAGTCGATTAATCTCTGATTTGCTATCAGCTGTAGGGTTTAACCGCCTAATTACAATGGACTTGCACTCAGATCAAATTCAAGGGTTCTTTAACCAACCCGTTGATCATTTAACAGCACTTCCTTTGTTTATTGATCACTTTAGTAAAAAGAATATTTCAGATTTAGTTGTCGTTGCACCTGACACTGGTAGAGCAAAATTTGCAAAACGACTAGCAGATAAACTTCACGCATCATTAGCGGTTATGCACAAAACAAGACCAAATCACAACCAAGCTGAGATTACCAATGTAATTGGAGATGTAGAAGGTAAAAATGTCCTTATTGTTGACGATATGGTTGATACTGGAGGCTCTGTTATATCAGGAATTAAAGCTTTAAAAGAATTTAATTGTAAAGATGCATATCTTGCAACAACACATGCCGTATTTTCTGGACCTTGTATAGATCGATTAAAAAACTCAGACTTTAAAGAAATTGTAATTACAGATACAATCCCTCCATCTGAAAAAATAAAAACGATAGAAAACCTATCCATTTTATCAACAGCAAAAACATTCGCAGAAACGATTAAACGAAACTACGAAAACAAATCAATATCGTCTTTATTTGCTTAAAAATCAATTAAAAACTTTTATTCGTTTAAAAACTTAATTAAGATACTAGATTATCTCTAATTAGCTAAATTCTAGTATAAAACATTAAATATAAACTTGTAATCAAATTTAATTTAGCCATAAACTATTTAAAGTTTAACAAAAGATAATCTAATAGACCCTTACAATAATCTATAATCTATAAAAAAAGCTAAATGATTAGAATTTAGGTATTCAAATCATTTAGCTTTAATAACAATATATCCTAATACATCCCCCCCTTGATTAGAAATTAATTAGGTCCTGCAGTTGTTAAGCCTTTTCCAATAGATGTACCAGTAAACTTCTCAAAGTTAGTTGTAAATTTATCCGCTAATAAACGACATACTCGATCATAGTCAGATTTATCTTCCCATGTATTTTTAGGATTTAGAATATTAGAGTCAACACCATTAACTGCCTTAGGTATCTCAAAATTAAATACATCAAATATATCAAAACCAGCGGCATTGATAGATCCATCTAAAATAGCATCAATAATAGCTCTTGTATAAGTTAATGACATTCTTGACCCTACACCATAAGATCCGCCACTCCACCCAGTATTAACAAGGTATGCCTCAGCATTATGTTCATCCATTTTTTGACCTAAAATCTCAGCATATTTTGTTGGATGTACTGTTAAAAATGGCGCTCCAAAACAAGCTGAAAACGTTGCTGTTGGTTCTGTAACACCTAATTCTGTTCCGGCAACCTTTGCTGTATAGCCACTCAAATATTGATACATAGCTTGATCTCTATTTAGTTTAGAAACAGGAGGTAACACTCCATAAGCATCACAAGTTAAGAAAATCACTTTTTGTGCATGTCCAGCCTTTGAAACAGGTTTAACAATTTGATTAATATGATAAATTGGATATGAAACTCTAGTATTTTCAGTTTTAGACCCATCATCAAAATCAATATTACCTTCTGAGGTAACCACTACATTTTCTAATAATGCATCCTTTTTAATAGCATCATAAATATCAGGTTCTTTTTCTTTAGTTAAATTAATAGTCTTTGCGTAGCAACCACCTTCAAAATTAAAAATACCATCATTATCCCAACCATGTTCATCATCACCAATTAACAATCTTTTAGGATCTGCAGACAACGTTGTTTTTCCTGTCCCAGAAAGTCCAAAAAACAAAGCTGTATCACCATCTTTTCCTAAATTAGCAGAACAATGTAATGCACCAATTCCTTTTAATGGTAAAAAGTAATTCATGATTGAAAAAATTCCTTTTTTCATTTCACCACCATACCATGTACCAGCAATCAATGTTTTACGTTCTTTTAAATTAAATGTAACAAAAACATTAGACCGCAAACCTAGCTCCTGATAATTTTCACATGTCGCTTTACAAGCGTTTAAAATAGTCCAGTCAGGTTTAAAAGTAGCTAATTCTTCGTCAGTTGGACGAATAAACATGTTCTTAAAAAAATGAGCTTGCCATGCAACTTCTGTCACTAAACGAACAGACATTCGGGTTTCTTTATTAGCACCACAAAAACCATCCATTACATATAACTTCTTACCATTAAGCTGAGTTAAACATAAATCATGAAGTTCATTCCAAACATCTTGCGAAAGAGGTTGATTATCAGAACCATCTTCCTTCCACCAAATATTATTTTCAGATTCACTATCCCTAACAATGTACTTATCTTTAGCTGACCGTCCAGTAAACTTTCCAGTATCAACCGTTACAGCTCCCATGCTTGTAACAAACCCCTTTTCGAAAGAAGTTAAATTTGGATCAGTTTCATGTCTATATAACTCATCATACGATAAATTATGATATACTTCTTGAGAAGTACTAATTCCTAAAGAAGATAAATTCAAATTTCCAATTACTTGTGTCACCATAAAAGCTCCCTTGTTAAAATTATTTGATCTATTATACTATTAAATATAACATTTGAGGAGAGTTAAGTTTAAGAAACAATAATTATGAAATTTGAGTCTATATTATCACTAACAAAAAATACGCTCTATAAAACTTTACTTAGTAATAAAATCAATCAAATCACACAAAACATTTCACCAATCAAAAAAACGATTTTTGAAGAACTTATCAACAATAATCTTAAAGAATGTCTGATAAAACTAAAATCTCAAAACCCATCTCAACTACATTTAGCCCATTTTATCTATCGATACCTAGATCTTATCGAAACACCTCATAATACGTTAAATTGGAACCTTATAGATCCGATCCAAAAGAATTCAATTCCCCACATAAATCAACTACCCTATAACAAAAAAAATCTTTCTAAAGTTGCTATTTTAAAGTTAAATGGCGGTTTAGGTACTACGATGGGCTGTCATTCAACTAAGTCATTAATACAATTAAAAACAAAAAAAAACTTCATTGATATAACCATCCAACAACTCAACAATTTTAATCAGCAATACAATTGCGATTTACCATTAATACTTCTTAATAGTTTTAAAACATCCGCTGACACCAATGAATTCATAAAAAAATACAACAATTTATCAATTTATAATCTTTGCCAATCTAAATATCCTAGAATTAATAAACATAATTTAAAACCTTTCGATTCTTGGCTAAACATAGACGACAATTGGTATCCTCCAGGACATGGAGATATCTACCTAACACTAAAAGAAAGCCCTATCTTAACAGCTCTATTAAAAAAAGGCATCGAATATCTTTTTATATCTAATAGTGATAACTTAGGAGCTACCTTATCTCCTGAAATATTAAATTTTATGATCCAACACAATCATGATTTTATCATGGAAGTAACACCAAAAAGTCATCTAGATATCAAAGGTGGATGCTTAACAAAATACAAAAACAAATTCTTTTTATTAGAGAGATCTCAAGTGCCCAATAATAAAATCCCTGAATTTGAAAATATAAGCAAATTTAGTTTATTTAATACCAATAATTTATGGGTCAATATTAATGCACTATTAAATTCACAAACAAACCCAACGTTTAACCTTTCAACCATCATCAATCATAAAAAAATACATAACCAATCCATCATTCAACTAGAAACAGCAATGGGTAGTGCTATCTCAAGTTTTGATAATCCAACTGCAATAATCGTAGATCGAAGCCGCTTCTTTCCTGTAAAATCCATTTCAGATCTACTTATCATAAAATCAGATTTAATCGATATTAATAAAAAAGGAATAGTAAGCAAAACAGTATCAACACAACTACCCATAGTAAATTTAATAAACCAATGTTCTAGTATGAGCAAATTCAATCTATTTTTCAAAAAAATTCCGTCACTAAAACAATGTCAAAAACTAACAATCATAGGACCAGTTTCGTTTGGACCCAATGTAACAATAATAGGCAACGTCTCAATTAAAACAAAAAAACCATTCTACATTGAAAATAAAACGTTAGAAAATTGCGATATTTTAATTAATCAAAACAAACTAAAAATTACGCAAAAAAAAACACCTAAATCGTCTGATCAATAATATTATTTTTTTCAGAAATCACTTTAGGAATCGAAGTCTCCGATATACTTTTCTCAACTTTATTAACAGTCGCATGTTGTTTAATCTTCTCTAATTCTTCCGTAATCTTATATAACTCATTCTTGTACACGTTTAAATTACTTTTTTTCTAAACTCGACATAAGATTTATTAGTAACTTCCCGATTATGTTGAATAGTCTGAGGATGTTTAAGTTGCCAAGCATAATGATCATTAATTTGCTTCATAATCATCTTCACAATAATTTTCAGTATTATAGTCAATACTAACTTAACTATACAATATCTATTATATTATGGTTAAAAGTTCAAAAAAATCGCAAAACATAACATTAAAAAATAAATTAATTTAATTTTTGATTATAATATCTAATTAATTCTTGTTCAAATTTCTGAGAGTCTTTTGAAAAAAAATACCTAACCGCTTCTTTTGACCACGCCAATGCATTAACCCATTTTATACCAGCTTCAATACAAATAATAAAATCAGAATTCGAATCTAAGTTGATACCATTCAAAGGAATACAACTCATTAAACTAGATATATTAAATAAAATATCATTAACATTATGACCATTACGCTGAAATGCATCTTGAAACAAAATAGGATCAAAGTTATCGTGTTTAAACCAATCCAGGCCATCTTCAAAATTAACCCCATGTGCTTTCATCAACGCAACATATTCAACAAATACATTATTTTCAGTATCATGCTCTTTTGTAAATTCCTTAACAACAGAATCTCCACAATTATCTTTAGAAATAGCCAAATTAACTAAAACCCAAAGATTCTGAATAAATTCATTCTGAGTAATACTAGGATTTTTAATTCCCATCAAACGAACCGCTAATTCTAAACAAGCAAAAACACCACTAAATACGAGACGAGCTTCATCAAATTCAGAAGGAGTTAATATTATATTCTCTTTTTTTCTGATAGCTTGCTCAATTTGAGCGTCAAACGTTTCAAATAAACGTAGAATAAAACCATCCCAATATCGATAATCCGAATGATGATCTAACATCATCTCTCTAACTTTTTCTGAAATAATAAGTAACTCATTAAGTTTTTGATTTTGAAACACTGGAATAGTTTGTTTATTTAATGAAACGTTCAAATTAAATATCCCAGCTAATGTTTGACGTACATCCTTTAACATTTTAATAAATAAATTGCGTTCCATTGTTGATGTATATTTTTCATCAACACAATCATCAAACTTCCATAACATTAAATTAAAAATAGAGGGAAAAAAAGAATCTGTATCATAGGCAACAAAGTCTAACACTGAAAAATCAATTTGTGCTGGCAAAACTAAACTAATTGACCTATCTTTACAAAACTTTTGTAAATAGTTTAACTTTTTTACAAATGTTACATTCGGTAATGGTTTTGGTGGATAAAAACGTGAACACGTCAAAGTATGGCCATAAATAACAACTTCTTGATTAACAAATTGCTTTGGACGAAAATAGGAATTTGAAAAAAAAGATTTCTTATCCTGCATTCTATCTAAATTTTCATTTACAAACGTCGCAATCAAACGATTATTATTTAATAACTTTGATTGAGATAAAGCCTTAGATGCACTTAAAAAAGCATCTTCATAAGTAAACGAAACTAATGATTTCCCGTTATCAAACCATCGATATAAACAACTTAATACATTTGAAGGTAATTTAAAATCACTATCTCTAGCAAATTTATAAGCATTAGCCATAAATTTAGAATCATTCAAATATTGTTTATTCTTTTTATAGTACTTAAAAAATAATTCATAGGAAGAAACATTCTTAATATATGTATTAACACGGCTCCTACTCTGTTTAGAGATACCCAATTGATAATATAAATTACCTAGTTTTGTATTAACTGATACAAGAAACTCTGATTGATCAATCCCATATTTATGAGCATCCACTAAAATCATCCACTGACGCAGTAATTGCTGATCTTTAAAAGTATCCAATCGATTAGATAAAAATTCACCCTCCGCTTGTAAAACTTGATGATAAATATTCCATGTTTGTCTTTTATATAGTTTAAATAGGTCATAAGAACTAACCATTTCATTATCATGTAATAAACGATTAACTAATTTTAAAATTTTTCGACAAGACTCTTTTGCCATCTTAAATGAATAGCCTCGATTACTATTTGGTAAGTTACTATTTTCACCTAAATTTAAATACTGAATGGCTAAATTATAATGAACTGTCATCATTTGATTAAGAATAGAATCATTATATAGAAAAATATCATCAACTATTAAATCAAACAAACGTGAACTTTCTTTAAAAAATAGTATCGATATGTCTCCTGACTGTTGTAACCGGCTTCCAACCTGCAAAAACAATTTAGCTTGTTCATAAAACAAAGGTTTCATCATATCATCAAATTGACTCTTGGAAATTCGGGTATTAGTTTTTCGAACACGAATTTGTTTAGATTGAAAAATACTAGCTAAATATCGATAAACCGATTGTGCCTTAATCTTGCCACCATCATTTAACTGGTTTGCATTTTGATACCAAGTTCGAAGATCTCGTATCATAGTTGAAACTAACTTAGGTTTATAAGTAATTTTACGCCGCTTATTAGGTCTTTCAGATTTAGCTTCTTTCTTAGAAACAGATTTTAAAAACGTTTTTAAAGCAACAACTTGTTTATTCATATTTTGATCAACTTGTTGATAAAGTTGATCTAATATTATATCTTTTGGGCTTAACCCCGAAATAAGTTTAAAGTACATATCTTTTTAGAAAATTAAATAAATAAGAATATGTTACTTTAACACAAAATTTTTAAATATTTCCAGAACTTACTTTAAAACACTAGACTTTGTATAAGACAACCAATGATCAAAATTGGGATCCATTCCCTTTACTATATTAAAATAAGCTGTTTGCAATTTTTCAGTTATAGTACCCCGTCCACCATTTCCAATAATACGATCATCAACTTCTCGAATAGGGGTAACTTCAGCCGCTGTCCCAGTAAAAAATAATTCATCAGCCAAAAATAACTCATCACGAATAATATGCTTATATTCAAAAGGAATATTAAAATATTTTGCTAACTCAATAATTGTTTGCGCGGTAATTCCTGAAAGTGCATGATCAGATGCAGGTGGCGTATATAAAACATTATCTTTTACAAGAAAAATATTTTCCCCAGGTCCCTCGCCTATATATCCATTTAAATTTAATAAAATAGCTTCGTCATAACCACAATTAATAGCTTCCATTTTAGCCAAAGATGAATTGGAATAATTTGCAGTACATTTAGACAATGGAGGAACTATTTGACTATCAATACGACGCCAAGAACTAATTTTACAACGAATCCCTTTTTCAAGACCTTCTTCTCCTAAGTAAGACCCCCATTCCCATGCCGCTATAACAGAATCAATTGGAGATGTTGGAGGTTTTAATCCCATCGAACCATATCCACAATAAACTAATGGTCTAATATAACATGATTCTAAGTTATTCTTCTCGATTAACTGAGAAGTCGCTTCAATAAATATATCTGAAGAATAAGGAACCTGCATTTGAACTAATTTTCCAGAATTAATTAACCGGTCATAATGTTCCCTAGCTCTAAAAATAGCAGGCCCTTTTGGAGTACTATAAGCTCTAATACCTTCAAAAACACCACTACCATAATGCAATGCATGTGTTAAAACATGAGTAGTTGCATCTTCCCAATTAATAAAATCACCATTTTTCCATATATATGCTGTGGGTTTCATAACTATACCTCCGATAAAATCAATTTAAGTGACTAAATCATTTAAATAGACCATTAATAATAACATATTCTAATAAATCTTTTTATAATAAAAATAAATAAATGTATAAATTTTATTTTTCTTGGGTAGTATAATATAAGTATGATAAAAATATGCAAGAGTTATAAAAATATTATAACCAAACAACTAAACTTAAAAACTAGCTTACTAGTAGGTATTTTAATTGGTATTTTACTTACCTGTAATCAAGTTATTGCTATTCCAAAACAAATTTCTTATCAAGGAAAAGTAACCAATGCTTCAGGTACACCCGTCAACGATACAACTAATATGAAATTCACCATTTATGTCGATAATATAGAAAAGTGGTCAGAAAGTTATGATGGTAAATCTGGTCGAAAAAAAATTAAAATTAAAAATGGATTTTTTAATGTAAATTTAGGAAGCATCAATCCAATTTCTCCTGAAATATTTTTAGGAAAAAACGCCCAATTAGGAATCCAAATCGGAGAAGATGAAGAAATAACTCCTCGAGTACGATTTTTATCAAGTCCATATGCTATATCCGCTTTGTCAGCCCAAAACTCAGTTTTATTTGATGGTCTAAAAAGTGACAGCTTTATGAAAATAACAGAAAAAGACTCTTTTCTTAAATCTAATATTCCAGCAGCTAATATTTCAAATACTGATATTAAAAATTGGAATTCATTATTATCTATTAAAAAAGAAATAAATAATCAATTTGTAACAAAAAAAGAATTTAATGAAACAAATTCTAAACCAATTATCGGAGCTTGGACAAAAGTAAAAAAATCAAATGATATTTATTATGATTTTAATATTGGAATTAAAACAAAAAAACCAAAAGCAGCATTAGATATTAATGGCTCAATTCGAGGAGATCAAGAAGGTGCCTTAAAAATAGAAAGTAACCACGGAAATTTAGTTTTAGGTCCAAAAAATAAATCTTGGTCGCATTTTATTACAGATCGTCCAGCCTTTTATTTTAACAAAGACTTAACCAATAAATCTGGCGCATTTAATGCATACAATACAGATTTAAAATTAAATATTTTTCATTCCAACGATAAAGAGGGTTTTAAAAAAACAGCACTAACAATTAAAAAAGATAATGGTTTTGTTGGTATTGGAACGCAATCTCCTAGTACTGAGTTAGAGGTTAATGGAACTTTAAAAGCAACTAAACTAGTCGGTGATGGATCAACTATCAAAAACATTAATATTAATAATATAACAGGAGTTTCATCTTCCAATATTCTAAATAATAAACGATTACAAATCGTCAATACAAACCAAAATGGAAATATCAATACAAATTGGATTATCACTGATACAAATAAAGGCGTTCAATGGAAATCAAAAAACCCAAAAAAACCAGCTTCATGGATTACATTAACTCAAGCCCCAAAGTCAAAACAAAATATTTATCAATTAGGATTATCTAATAAAGATGCCTTTTTTGATTTCCATCACTCTGGGACCTCTTTGCTACGATTAAATCAAAAAAGCATGATATTTTTTAGCGGTAATACTAGCTTATCAATGACCCATTCAAAAACAGGAAGCTCCTTTTACCCAAGTATTCATTTAACAGGGTCCCTCGGAACACCTCAACAATTTTGGAATCGATCCTTTTTATATTATTCAACACAAATTTTGTCCCCTTTAAGTATTGCAGATCAATCACTTATGACAGATATAAAACCATTAGAAAATGTCTTAGATAAATTAGCAAATATTGAACCAATTCGTTATAACCACAAAGAAAATAGTCTTCTCTGGAACAAAATAAATACCAACTTTAATAAAAACCATATTGGATTTAGTGCGCAAAACATAAAAAAAGAATTTCCTGAACTAGTTTTTAAATTCGAAGATGCTTACGAAGTCTTACCTTACGAAAGATTAACACCAATTTTAGTAAAAGCACTTAATGAATTAAAAAAAGAAAAAGATTTAGAAATTAAAAATCTACAAAAAGAAATAAAAGAACTAAAAGCATCTTTAACGACATCAATGAATATACTAATCAACAAATTAAACAATTTAGAAAATAATACTAACTAGTAAATTAACATCCATTCTAAACTAGTGCCTGCTTCTTTCACAGAAAAACTAAGTTTTTCTAACCCTTCAAAAATATGTTCGGTAGCTCTAAAGTCACCTAACTTCAATTCATCTTTGTTAGCTAAATCATATAAAACTTCTATTGAATTAGATGAAATCTGCTTAATTTTATCATCACTTTCCAAAATTCGATGAATAGTCTTTATAACTAAATGTTTATCTGCTTGATATTGAGTTAAAGCATTATAGAATTCTTTATGAATATCAATAATTTGCTGACCCATTTCTAATAAAACCTTATGAAAATGTTTATTTAAAACACCCACTTTAGATAAAATTAATATACTTTTAGCAACTACGCTAATCATTGCCGAAATATCATTAATACGTTGATAGGTACGAATTAAATCATATTGTTTTTGATGATTAAAGTTAGATTGAATAATTTGCTCAGCAACTGTTTCAAAAACCTTCGATGAATCTGTATTAATTTTTAAAATCTTATCATAATAATCTTTAATAATATGATCATCTTTATTACATAAACCGCCTAACATACGAACCAATAAAATTAATTCTTCTTCATCAATTCGAGTATGTTCTAATAAAGAATCTAATACCGAGTATTCATCATGAATATCAGTAAATCCGAAATATTTTTCAAGCATAAATAGTCTTACCTTTAATAAAATAGTTTAATATCTATATCTTAATTATACAAAGTAAAAGATTAAAAAACGACTGAATTATTTAATCCATCCATATTGAGATAAAAAATCCAGTAAAGAACCATCGTTTCGTGACAAAGCAGGCAAATAAATCCCCCTAAAAGAACGCTCCCAATATGCAGATGATTGTCTTATATAAGGATTCGTTAATCGATATTCATATAATAAAACCCTAATATAAGAAGGTGCCCGGTTTGGAAACGGTACCTTATAAAAAAGATCGTTAACAACTTGTTCATTATTTAACAATTTATAAATAAGATGCACAACCCATGGATTATATTGATAAGAAGACATCGCAGCAAACCATATCTGCCAATCTAAACGATAATGATACATAAACAAAATTGGAGAAGCTTTATTCAAGTTACCTGGCTTAGCATTAAATTCATAAGGTACCCAAACAGTATTTTTAGTAATCTTTGAATCCAATGTCGCTTCTAAAACAAGTTCTCGTCTAACCTTACCCACATGACCAAATGCCCCATAAGTATTAACAATATGAAAAGAATCAAAAGACGCATTCATTAATTGCTTTTTAGAAAATAAATTTTGAATAGGTTGAAAACTTAAAAAAAGTATCAAGCCAAAAAGGACCCCAATAACAACACGTCGAAATCGTGTAAGCTGACAATATTCTAAATTTCTACCTAAAATAAAAGACACCAATCGTTTTGGTAATAGCCATTTCCAAAACTGATCATCAAAACATGGGATACATAGTAAAATAGTTAACCAGTTTAGCCATGATAAATGACCACTTAAAATTAAAATAACTTGAAATAAAATAGTAACCATACCGCCAATACGTCTAAACAATAAAGGCCCAAAATAAAAAAAAGGAATAATAAGCTCTGCAACATGATTAAACAAAACTCCTATTTTCAATATAAATTTAGGTAAAAAATGAAAATAAGAGCTTAATATATTAGGAATAGGCTGAGTTTCAAAATGATAAAATAAGGCAGTTAAATCACGCCATGATACATCCCCTCTTAGTTTTATTAAGCCAGCTCCAAACATAACACGAAACAAAAACCACAAAATCAAAAATAAAATTAGCTTAGAAGGAACTTCCTTTTGACCTTTAAATGTCCAAAAAGGAACTAAAAAAATACTCAAAAAACCCAGTTCAAGCATCATCATTTCCCAACCAAAACCATAAAACAGCTGCCCCCCGTTAACAATCGATAAATATAAAATCCATAACAATAAAAAAATAAAGCCATTTACACACCCCGCAATAACCAATAACGATAACAAAAGCCCTCCCCAACCAATACAAGTCATCATGACATCCGATGAACTAAATAAAAAAAGAGAAGGTAACCTTAAAAAACCTGTTACCAATGAATGTTGATGAAGTAATTGATCAATAAATAATTGAGTAGGTAGAATCCCTTTAGATCCTAATAATCCTGGAAATTGATGAACAAACACTAAAAATGCAAAAAAATAAATAAATCCAAAAAAACGAATCAACAACCAACGTGAAAAACAGTAGTCTCCTCGCCAAACAAAAAAAGAAATAAAAAACTTGTATCTTGAGATAAAGTTCATAACACTATAGTACCAACCAAAATAACTTAACTCAAAACTTTTTATAGATTATAAATATCCAAACCTTAAATCAATAAGCTTCAAATAAAGTTAAAAAAAACTCTATTATATAAAGGATTTAATACGATTAAACTTAAATAAAAATTTACATAACATATAACTACCCTTTAAAATATCCAACCTAACCCTATGTTATATCCCACTACTAATGACGATTCAAATGAGTTCCCTAGACGTTTAGAAGAAAACGGATCATTAAACGATTCTGTTTGACTTTGTTCTTTATTAATAAGAAATCGATACCCCACTCTTATTGAAGGTTTAATTGCAAATGCATATTTTTTTAAAAACGTTAATTGAATTCGATAACCAATATGAACATACGGAATTATATAAGTAGCTTTTGTATTTAAATAAATATTAACGTTTTCTGTTTTTTCATACTCATAAGGAATAAAACCATACTTGGATGAAAAAAAATCGGTATGCAAAGTAGTTTTTTTATAAGAACCAATAGATTCTTTTGAATCTAACCAACCATAACGAATACCTGGGCCTCCAAAAAAACCACTCCCCCCTTTATAAGTAGACGTTGAATAAATTCCTGCTTTATTATTAAAAAAATAGTTTCTAAAAAATATATTTAATTGACCACCTTTAATATCACGATCCAAAAATAAATATGGAAATCCCAAATTACAGTCTATCTGATTCTGTTTTTTATTAAAATAATATCCAAAACCAACGGCTTGTTCTGATAAAAACTTACAATAAAGATAAGCTAATGTATCAGCATTTATAGCTCTTTCTCTACGTTCTTTAATCTCTTTTTCTAACTCAGGCGATCTAGCAGGACGCCAATAATCCAAACTTAATATATGAGGTTTTTGCTTCTCTAACGATTGATTTCCAGAATTGGAATCTAATATATTAAAATTCATTGATGGAACTTCACTAACTGTATTTAATTGATTATCAGCTAATAAAACACTATCCAAAGTTAAACAAAAGCAAACGCTAATTACTAAAATACATACTATTTTATTTATACCAAATTTATTTTTCATTTTATACCCACCACTCCCCATAAGATTATAAGTTTTTATATTATATTATCGAAAATAATATTAAAAAATTGCACAGATGATTATTCTTTGACTAATTCAAATAAATCATGATAATATTTTTACGTTATTTATTGGGGGTGTAGCTCAGCTGGGAGAGCATCTGCCTTGCACGCAGAAGGTCAGCGGTTCGATCCCGCTCACCTCCACCAAAAATAACAGATTCCCAATAATGATGTTGAAAATTAGCAAAGCTTTTTAAAAGTAACTAAAAAGTATATGCCTACAAATTCGCTTCAAATAAAGCTAAATCGTCATCATCAATACTAAAATAACGAGCTTGGGGATGATGAAAACATAAAGCCGAAACAGATGCTTCAGGAACCATCATAAAGTCCTCTGACAAAGTAACTCCAATAGCATCATCGGGTGTCAATAATTCCCACAATTTCCCCTGATCCTCTAACCGAGGACATGCCGGATAACCAAAAGAAACTCTAACCCCACTGTATTTTAATTTAAATAAATCTTGTGGCGAATTACCTGGCATATCAGGAATATTCCACTCTTTTCGAATTCGTTGATGTAAAAACTCCGAAAAGCCTTCTGCAGATTCCAAAGCAATCGCTTGTAATCCATGCGCATCAAAATAATTACCATTTTTCATATATTCTTGAGCTAAATTAGAAATCCCTTCTCCACAAGTAACTACAAAAAAACAAACAGTATCAATAGCATTAGGCTTTACAAAATCAGTTAAACAAAACCGATAGCCGCCAGACTGTCTAGGAAACCTAAATACCATCTTTTCTTTTTCAGTTTGATGGTCCAAAATAATCAATTTATCATCTTCAGCTCTAACTTTAAAAAACCGATACACTGCTTTTGCTGTTAATAGTTTCTGTTGAATAATATCAAGCTTTAAACGCTCAATCATATCATAAAGTTTCATAGCTTTTTCATCTTTTTCTTGAATTTTTTTTGTTACTTTCCCCTTTAATCCTAAATGATGGCCATATAACATTTGAGGGTTAATAAAATTCCAAAAATCTCCTAACGAACATTCGAGTTTCTTTACTTCAAAGGAAGAAACCTTAGCCTGAATATTGTCATGATCAAAAATAATTTTTTCTTTAATGTCTCTTTTTGGCTTTTCAGGTTTCTGAGAGCTCTCTTCAATTGCTAATTGTTGACTAGCTTTAAACTTAGATAACCATTCATCTCTTGTTTCTTTATTCACAAGTTCATTCGCGATAGATAAGCCAGACATAGCATCTTTTGCATAAATAACAGGGCCAGAATATTCTGGCGCAATTCTTAAATTAGTAAAATTAGCCGTTAATGCAGCACCTCCCACTAATATAGGAGTATCAATGCCATTTGATTTTAAATCTTTAGCGGTTATCACCATTTGCTGAGCAGATTTCACTAAAAGACCCGATAAACCTATCATATCTGGTTTATGTTTTTTAACCGCTTCAATCAAAACATCTGGCGGACATTTAATGCCCAAATCAATAACCTCATAACCATTATTACCTAAAATAATTTGAACCAAATTTTTACCAATATCATGAACATCACCTTTAACAGTGGCTAAAATCATCTTACCCTTAATATTTTCTTCTTTCTTTTCCATAAACTGTTCTAAATGAGAAACTGCTGTTTTCATAACTTCTGCTGATTGCAATACCTCTGCAACAATAAGTTCATTTCTATTAAATAGATCACCTACAATATTCATCCCTACCATTAAAGGTCCATTAATTACCGCTAACGGTTTCATGGTCTTTAAAGCTTCGTCTAAACTATCAGTTAAGAATTCCTTTGTTCCTTCAACAATGTTACGCTCCAACCGCTTGTCAAATGGTAAAGAAGAAAGATCTACTTCTTGCTCAGAAGACTTCTTTTTATCTCTAAAATAAGCAACAAAGTTAGCAATCGGGTCATTGCCATTTTCAGTTCGATACCAAATTAAATCATCACACAATTTTTTTTCTTCATCTGTAATTGTCGAATATCGAACCAACCCTTGAGAATTAACAATAGCTGTAGTCAAACCTGCTTGTGTACAATGATACATAAAAACAGAATTCAATACCTCTCTTCCTGCTGGTGGTAATCCAAATGAAACATTAGAAATACCTAACGTAGATTTACAGCGAGGTAGTGCTTCAGTAATTAAACGAACGCCTTCAATAGTTTCTTTTCCAGACCCAAAATAATTTTCATCGCCAGTACCACAAGGAAATACCAAAGGATCAAAGTAAATATCCTCCGGTTCAATACCGTACTTATTAGTTAAAAGATCATAAGATTCTAGTGCAACATCTAATTTATCCTTAGCAGTAACCGCCATTTCACCTCTAATACAACCAACAACAACAGATGCTCCATATTGTTTAACTATCGGAAGTAATTCTTGAAAATATTTCTCACCTTCTTCTAAATTAACTGAATTTAAAATACATTTTCCTTGAATCAATTTAAAAGCTTCTTCTGCAACCTCTGGTACTTGAGTATCAATCATTAAAGGAACTTTAACCATTTTACTAATTTTACTTAAAAAATCTTTCATATCAGCCACTTCATCGCGATCAGGGTTAGACACACAGATATCAATAATATGAGCACCAGCCTTTACTTGCTTTCGAGCAATTTCAGCAGCCTCATCCCATTTACCTTCTGTAATTAACCGCTTAAACATTCTAGATCCAATAACATTAGTTCTCTCACCTACAATATAAGGCCCTGATTCTGGTTCTATAAGTAATGTCTCAATTCCTGATAATCTTGAAATAGGTTCAAATTCTATTTTTCTTGTTACAGACTTATTTGCTAATTCAGACAAAGTATTAATATGAGCAGGAGTAGTACCACAACATCCTCCAACAATATTAACCCATTTTTCATCAATAAATGACGATAACACTTTAGCTACATCATCTGGACTTTCAGGGTAATTACCATCTTCATCAGGAATACCTGCATTAGGAACAACAGCAATAGGAAAACGAGAAATACGTGACAAAGTCCTAATATGATCTCTCATAAATTCAGGACCTGTTGCACAATTAAGCCCAATATAGAGTAAATCCATATGTTCTACAGAAGTATAAAAAGCCTCAGCTGTTTGACCAGCTAACATGGTACCCATCGTTTCAATAGTTCCCGAAATAGCAATCGGTATATTTATACTTAATTCATCAAATACTTTTAAAATAGCAATATAAGAAGCCTTTAAATTTAACGTATCTAATGCAGTTTCTAATAATAAATAATCAACCCCGGCTTCAACAAGTGCTTTAATTTGAATATAAAATTCATTAGAAAGCTCATCAAAAGAAATTCCACCTGTAACAGATAGAGATTTGGTCGTAGGCCCAACAGAACCTGCAACAAATCTTGGTTTTTCTGGTGTCGAATATTTATCACATGCTTTTCTAGCAATTTTTACAGCTTCTTTATTAATAATTTCAACTTTATCTTGTAATTGATATTCACCTAAAACAAAGGGAGTCCCTCCAAAAGTATTCGTTTCAACAATATCAGCTCCAGAAGCCAAATACTGTTCATGAACCTTTTGTACTGCTTCAGGCTTTGATATAACTAAATATTCGTTACACCCTTCATATTCCTCGCCACCAAAATCATCCGCTGTTAATTGCTGATCTTGTAATGCCGTACCCATTGCACCATCAATAACTAAAATCTTTTCATTAATAAGCTGTTGAATCATATTTGTAAAAAACCTAACTAAAAATAAAACAAAGACAATTATATCAAGATAATAAAACTTTAGAAAATAAAATTTGCATTAATTTAAAATATACAATAAAATACGACTCAATTTATTAGCATAGGGAAATTAAGTGTAAATCTTAGCTGTCGCGCAACCGTAAAGCTTTAAAACAGTATAGTCGGAATGCCTAGTAATAAATTAAAAATTTTTAAACTTCGCGATTTGAGTTTAGGAGAAAATAAATGTCCACTATAAACTTATTTAAGATAAGTTCCAAAACCTTATACAAAAATATATTTGTATTTTTAATCATTATATTAGTTGTAATGTTATCCAGTTTCGCTAAAACAAACGCAACTCCTCTATTTAAAGCAAAAAAAGTAATTGCAATTAAACATAAAGAACCATCTTTTGGCAAAAAAGTCATCGACATTACACAAGATCAAAAACTATCATCCAAATTATCTCATATACTTCAAAAAGAATCTGGTATTCAAATTGTCAATTTTGGAGATGAAAGTCAATTATCTACAATTATGATTCGTTCCTCAAAGCCCTCTCAAGTGAAAATATTTTTAAATGATAGCCCGATATCATCATTATCTGGAATATTTGATCTATCTAATATAGAACTTAATACAATCGAAAGAATAATTTTAGAAAAAGGATCTGAATCTGCAAGTTATGGATCGGGTGCACTAAGTGGCACAATTAGACTATTCACAAAAAAGTCCTTATCCAATAATCAAAAAATAGGAATCCGTCTTAGTTCATTCAAATCAAAAAAATTGATATACTCCTTTAATAAAAACTCTTCCATTGGGCATAGCAGCATCAATACATCATACTTTATATCCGATGGAACGTATAACTACTTATATGATTCAGGAACCGAATATAATTCAAAAGATGATTATATTTTAGAACGTAAAAATAACCATTCAAAAATTGGAACTTTTACAATTAATCAGTCAATTAAAAGTTTAAATCAACTACGACTTCATTCAATGTTTAGTTACATAAATAGACAAACACCCGGAACAATTAGTAATCCATCTCTAAATTCTTACCAAATTGTTCAACAATTTTTTAATAGTTTATCCTTTGATACCCCATTTACAATATTCAATACTACACTATCTCCTCAACTAAGTATAAATAGTTACAATCAAAAATTTATTGATCCAATGGGAGATTACACCGAAATCCCTTATCATATTATTCAGAAACAAAATCAATATGAAACATCTATTTTATTAACTAAACACCAAGTTTTTAACGGAACATTCATTTTTAAACCAACAATAACGCATCAAACAATGAAAGAACATCAATTACTTAAAAATGTTCAACAACAATTTCCTCATAGAACATCAATAGAAAATCATTTTAGCTACACCTTTCCATTAAATTCCAAATTTAAACTAAAGTTAAATTATTTATTAGCTAACTATTCTAACCTAAATTCTTATGATGCCTATTCTATAAAACTAAATTATCAATGGAAACAAACTACATTTCTATATCAATATGGTACAGCGTTCAGAATACCTAGCTTTTTAGAAAAGTATGGATATTTTGAATTTATACGACCCAATCCCAATTTAAAACCAGAAACATCAACAGAATATTCGATATCTACGAAAACAAAATGGAAAAACATCAATTTTTCAATAGAATACTTTTCAAAAAATGTAACTAACTTAATTGAACAAGAATTACTTACAAATCGTTGGATCAAATCAATAAACAAAGGAAAAGCAACTATTAAAGGATTGGAATATAATGTCAATATTTGGTTT
>QFBS01000011.1 GCA_003265895.1 Candidatus Marinamargulisbacteria bacterium SCGC AG-410-N11
GTATTTTAAACCTTTTAAGGTGAGTAATACGATTTCTAAATTATCTGGCCACATTCCTATTTTTATTAATTCCATGAAATAGTGTTTTAGATACTCTAATTTCATGATCACCTTTTTCTTGCATGCCTTTTCTATTTTGTTGATTAACTCATTTGTTGATCCGAGAAGTTTATTGATTCCTTTTTTTAAACTTGGTTCTATCAAATCTAGTAACGTGTGATGTTTGTCTAATTTATTCATTAGCGAGTCGTCATTTAATATATCTTTTAATTCTATTAATCTCCCTTGTACAAACCCTTTTTCTAGTATTTTTTTTTGGATTATCGCTAAACAATTTAAATCTAAGATATAAGGGATGTTTTTTGAATTAATTTTCAAACTCATATGATATGTTTTGAGCGTATTATTAATGACGATTTTAAATATATTACATAATCTTATATTTGATAGCCTTTCTTCATACTTGTCTATCAATTCTTTTATTAATAACGTTTGTAATATTATTATATTTATTGTTTCTTTGGTTTTATTATTACAGTTGTTCTGGCCTGACCATTTCCAATGAGTGCTTTTCTCGAGTAATTTCATGCAACCATCATCATGAGCGCTCGCTTGGTCGTAAAAATCATAAAGATTGGGCTCTATCGCTTTTAGCTCATTTAACATTGTATGCAAGTCATACTTTTTTTTAACGTCTTTTATTTGTGTTGCTATTACTTTTAATTTCATTTAATATCCTTTTCTTTCTATTTACATAATGGAAAATGACTTATCATACTGAGTGAAGGACTAGTTCTTGATAGGCATACGTTTCCCCCTGTTTTTTGATTATCTTTTTTTTCTTGATTGGCGGCTATTAGTGATTGAATTGTTTTTTTGATTTGATTTAACATACCTAAGTAATTGGCAAATAATTTAATTGTCTTTTCTTTTGTATGTAGCGTTGTATCATTAAATCTAAATCGCCTAAGGATATCCCATTCATCTATCTTGCTTGACGTGAGTTCCCCTATTTTTCTTTTTTTAGATACTATTTTATGTTTCATTTTATATTCTCCCTGTTTTAATAATTTAAAGGAGAATATAGTTTTTATCATTTTTTAAGAAACGCTATGGTTTGTTATTCTCCCTGTTCCATTGCCTTATCCAATCATCTAAATGCATAAAGTGCCAAAATGCTCCATTTACTTCCGAAGAATGACAATCGGTATTTCTTGATTTAAATATATTTAGTTTATAGGAATTTTTGATAGTCATTTTTTATTACTCTTTGGTATAGGGATCATTTTAAATTTATTGGTTAACATCCATTATTGCTGATTGATAAATTTCTTTTGTTTTAGTATTTTGAACAAATACCACAACAGCGGGATCATCAACGGTAGAAACAATGTTTTCTTGACTTGATTGTAAGGACAATGACGACGATAATGATAGATCTATAGCTCCTTCACTGATAATGATTGGTTCATCAACAGATACCGTTTCTGTTTCTGATTGTGGGCTTGTTTGATTTGTCCCTGAATATTTACCACATCCATAAAAAATACTAATTGATAAAATAAAAACGATAGCTAGTACTATAATTCTTTTTAATACCGGCATGCTTATCTCCCTTTATTACATGATAAGCAACATTATATTTATATATATTTTGTTGTCAAGCTTTTATTATAATACTCATTTGCTCTAATTAACCGTTATCGTAAATGTACCTGTAGCGCTTTTTGAAGCTACTGTTCCTTTCAATATGATCGTCGCTGTTCCTGTTTGCCCTTTTATGGGTACTATGGTTAACATATCATTATTGACCTTTGCTTCTTTAACTTGAATTAATTATAGATTTAATTAGCTACCTTCTAAAAAAAAGACCCTTTTAAATAACGACAGTACCCAAATAACTGATAGCCCAAAAAAACAAATAAAAACCCACCAATATTACTAACCAAAAAATAAATAATGGCTAATTTAATATGGCCATCTTGCATTAAGCGTATTCCATCTAAAGCAAACGTCGAAAATGTTGTAAAAGCACCCAGAACACCATATAAAATCGAGTATTTCCAATGACTAGATATAGTTGATAACGACATCCAATGCCAAACTAGCCCTATAATAAAACAACCCGCGATATTAACGAATAACGTCCCCCACGGAAAAACACCCTTCGATACCGTAATAATACCTTCTGATATACCAAACCGTAAAAGAGTTCCTAAAAATCCGGCAAAACCAATAATCATCACCAGCCAAAAGTAATGCATTATAAGCGCCCTAAACGACCAGGTGTACCCAACACCCTACCCCCAGTAATCATAACCAAAATAGCCTCAACTATCATCACTAACGACAACACTAAAATCACGCCATTAATCATCACCAATAACCATTGTTGAGCCTGAAAAAAATGAATTTGATTTAATAATGAAGCCCAAGATGTAATACCCATTAATACCATACATGGAAGTCCCGTTAACAACCATTTCTTACCGCCCAGTTTTAATAAATAAATCGTGGCCACTAATAACGCTAACGAACCTAACAACTGATTCACCGCACCAAACAACGGCCATAAACTAAGAGCCCCTTTACCATCTAATCCAGACGAAAAGGCTAACGCCGCTGCAGATACCACAGCAATTGTCGTTGCTAACCACTTATTATTATATGATTTAAAAGGTGTATAAGACACTAGCTCCGCAATAATATAACGTTGAACACGTGTTGCCGAATCAAGTGTGGTTCCTGCAAATGATGCAATAAATACACCAACAACTGCAATCGCAAGATCTAACGGAATATGCAATACTTTCATTAAATTAGCACACCCAATTACAACAGCATCTAATTTTGAACCTAACCCAGCACTCGCGGACCAAGACCCATAATGAGCCTGCCACGCAGCTAACCCCGTTAGTTCTTCTCCATTAACTTGATACGATAAGCTGATCCCTGCTGTTACCGCAATAATAATAACCGTCGCCAAAAACCCCTCTAATACCATAGACCCATACCCAATTAAAGGGGCATCTGCTTCTGATGCTATTTGTTTAGACGATGTCCCCGAACAAACTAAACTATGAAAACCAGAAATTGCACCACAGGCAACTGTTATAAATAAAAAAGGTAACATACTAGGTGCTCCTTCAGGAAAAAAATTAAAGGCCGGTGCAGACATCGTCAGTTCAGACATAAATGAAGTACCTATAATACCAAGTAAAATTAACCCCATAGCAATATATAATTGCCACGCGTTTAAATAATCACGAGGTTGCAATAAAAAATCAACCGGTAACACCGATGCTATAAAGGCATATACTAATAAAATAATCGTCCATAAACCTGTAGCCGGTAACCATGAAAAACCGGATAATGTAACAGGAAATAACACACCCACCCCAATCATAATATAAAGCAATAATACCGAAAAAGCCGTCCACCAACCAATATGCCGTCCGCTCTTTAAGGCCATATAGCCAAAGCCAATCGCTATAGGAATTTCTAACCAAAGAGCAACAACAGATTGAGGAAATCTTGCAAAAATCAAAGCAATCACTAAACCAAATATAGCAATCACAATTAATAATGCTAAAAACACTATTACAAAAAACATAAATCGGACACGCGGATTAATATAATATCCAGCAATATCAGAGATAGACTTTCCTTGATGTCGCATCGAAATAATCAATGTTGAAAAGTCATGAACAGCTCCCATAAAAATAGACCCAAAAAAGACCCATATTAAAGCAGGACCCCACCCCCAAATAACGCCAATAGCAGGTCCAACAATAGGTCCAGTACCAGCAATCGAGGTAAAATGATGGCCAAACATAACTGATTTTGTAGACGAAACGTACTCTTTACCATCTGCTAACTCAACAGAAGGAACCACATTCTGAGCATTAATCTTAAAGATCTTACGAGCTAAATATTGGCCATATGTCCGATATGCTAACCAATACCCTATCGCCGTTAATAAAAGTAACGCTAAAACCTTCATTCCAAATTAAACGCAAACTCTAACTTTTTAAATGATTCTTGTATGTGTATTTCATCATTTTTTAAAGAATATATCTCAACTAAAGCTTCGTCTGGCATTAATGTTAATATTCCATAGGTAGCCGGATATCCTCGATCTTGAGATGATTTAATATGACCAGGATTCAAAACTAAAACACCATTTTCTAATGTAGCAGAAGGAATATGAGTATGACCATGAAGAAAAATATGACACTGTTGGTCACTAATAACTTCAGTCGGATCAATATCGCCATCTTTATCATGATAGTCCATTGTTGGTGTATGAGTTAAAAATAATTTCCATTGATCAACAATTTCAAAACGTCGCTTATCAATCCGAAAATCATCATAATGACGTGTCCATGTTCCAGGTACACGAATAACCTTATAACCAGCATCTAATACATGATGAGCATCATCATAATAATCACCTAAATGATATACATAATCCACCGATTTATCGTTAATAGCCTCAATAAAATTACGTACATAATCATGATTCCCATGAGAATCTGATACTAAAGCTATTTTAGTTCGGGTTGTCATCGTTGTCTTTTTTATTATTAGGGTTATTGATTAAGTCTTCAAATTCTAAACCGGTTAATTTTTTAAGATGATACATCAAATAAAATAAAGCACCCACCATTATAATTGTTGACGGCAGGGCAATAACAGGATAACTCAATGCGGTTAGTCGACCTAATTCTGCATTAAATTGACTCGTTCCTGGTTCACTCACAACAATAAACTTAGCTAAAAAATAATTTAATGTCGCCGATGTAAAAAAAGCTGCAGATAAAATAACAGACGCAAAATTACATTTATCTCTAAACTCTACCATTAATTTTTTCTGTTTAAGAATTGCTTCTATTTTTTGAAATTGCAATACTTGTTTAACAAAGATAAATAATAAAGGAAATTTAGTTTTAGTCGAAAATAAAACAGCGACACCAATAATAAAAGGGATCATAGCTTCTTTAACGGCAATCCAATGAGGGGGTAACTCTAAAATACCAATCCCACCCGTCAATAATACACTAACAAACCCTAAAGCTGAAAAAAATCCAACTCGTCGCTCTTTATAAAATTCAAATAGTCCATAAAAAAAGGGAAATGACAACGCTACTAAAAAACCCCATTTAACACCTAAATGTTGATCCGAACTAAATTTAACCAAAATAATAGAAGGAATAACAATCGTTAACAATAAATTTAATAACGAACTTTTACTAGATTCTTTTGGTGAATTCATATCTATACTCGATGCAGCCATAATGCTTAATATACATCGAATTTTAAAAAAAGAAAAGTTATTCTAAAATATCCACTAACTTTGTTTTATTTTGTCGAATATGTTCCCCCATTTTACCTAATTTATCCAAATATAATTGGATTTGTTTTGAATCGGTTACAGGTCCAGTCGATCTTAAAAATTTCTTTTGCTTAAAATCAAACTTAAATTTTCTCGAAAATTTACCATCTATTTTTTTATAGCTATATTCCAATATTTGCAATGAAATAATTGCTTGATACTCTCGATCTTGTTGTGAAAAAGAAATTTGTAATTTTTTTACGTTTTTTTGTTTTTTAATATAATCAGAAACATACTCTCGAATAGCCTCCAGATAAGATAAGTCCATATCCTGTGGATCTTGCTTCTCATCGGATTCTTTTTTTTGATTATCTTGAATTTTTGATGAAGGTGTCAAACTAGACGGATAATATTGGAGTCGTCTTTGAATATCACCAGAAATATCTTGCGGCTTACTTACATTATCATTCATCTTATACAATACATCCTTTTTTATTTATTTTCTTTTCTTTGTTATACCTCTAAATTGAGTATCCTAAACATAAAAAATCATGCTATAGTGTAAACATGAACAAATATTCCTCCCAGAATTGGCTTTTATTATTAGTTCTAACAATTATATTTGTACTCAATTCAAAGTTTGTATTTGCTTTATCTATAAATATAAATTCTGTTATCAATGATCTTCGATTACAATTAACACAAGACTACTCAAAAACGTTTTATAACCAAAATAGCTATTTATTAATTAAACCTAAAATGATTGTGATTCAAATTACAAAGTCCACTAGCTTGACCAATGCTATTGAAACATATGCACCAGCACAAATTAATCCTAAAAAAGAAAAGTATGCCTATTATAGTAACTTAAATATAGGTACCCATTATTTAATAGATAAAGAAGGACAAATTAACGAGTTAATTCCATCTACCATAAAAGCTCGTAGTACAATTGGCTATAACCATACCGCAATTAGTATCAGTAATGAAGCCTACGAAAATCAAGGGTTAAACTTTAAACAAGCTAAATCCACTGTAGATCTAATTAACTATCTAAAAACAAAGCATCCAAGTATTGAATTTGTTATCGGTCATCACGAATATAACCATAAAAGAATGCCTCATTTTAAGCTCTATCATAATCCAAATGAAACTATAAAGCCCATCATCCAAATTAACCCCGGTTGGTCGTTTATGAAAAAAATACGACTCATGATGGACCCTAACTATAAAGAATTAAATTTTGACTAATATTTATACTCTTAGTAAATCAAATACTAATTAACTTAAATTTCTAACAAAAAAACTCAAACTATTCATAAATTAATATATATGTAACAATAACAATTATGAAAATTACCTTAATAGCAACAACAGCCATGGGTTTAGAAAGTGTACTTAAACAAGAAGTCCTACAATTAGGTTATAAGATTGACAATGTCTATGATGGAAAAGTCGAATTTGAAGGTGACCTAACGGACATCTGTAAAACAAATATCTGGTTACGAACAGCAGGTCGTATTTATATCAAAATAGCCACATTTAAAGCAACCACCTTTGATGAGTTATTTGATAAAACAAAACAAATTAACTGGCATAACTGGATTGGTAAAAATGATCGATTTCCTATTTCTAAAATTACATCTCGAAAATCTACCCTGTTTAGTAAGTCAGACTGTCAATCAATCGTCAAAAAAGCAATCGTTTCACAACTCCAATCTCATTACAAAATTCATTCACTTCCCGAAAATGAAGCCAACTGTGCCATTCGAATACAAATTGAAAATGATTTTGTTACATTAAGCTTAGATTCTTCTGGCGCGGGTCTTAATAAACGAGGTTATCGTGCCCATATGGATATCGCACCAATTAGAGAAACTTTAGCCGCTGGATTAATTCTACTTAGCCGCTGGAATCCAACTCGTGACATATTAATTGATCCAATGTGTGGAACAGGAACGATATTAATCGAAGCTGGTATGATTGCTCAAAATATAGCGCCAGGTTTAAATCGATCATTTGCTTCTGAACAATGGAAAATAATACCTAGCAAATTATGGAATAATACCAGGCAAGAAGCCATCGCAGCAAAAAATAACCATACCAATTTTACTATTTTAGGATCTGATATTAATGGCCGATCATTAAATATTGCTCGAAAAAATATCGAGTTAGCAAACGTAACAAATATTAATGTACAAACATTACCTTTATCAGAATTTAACTCGCGACACAAATTTGGAAAAATAATTACAAATCCACCCTACGGTGATCGTCTAAATCAAGATATTAATATACATGACCTATATACTGAAATGGGGGCAATATTTAAGGATAACATTCCAGATTGGTCCTATTATATTATTACCCCTCATGAACAATTTGAACAACTATTCAATAAAAAAGCAACTAAGAGACGAAAGCTATTTAATGGTAATATTCAATGTTGGTATTATCAGTATTTTGGTCCAAAACCACCCAGAATTAATCATTTAAAAACTTAATCAATTTAAATTACCTATATCAAGATTATCGTCTGGTCGTATTGTAACGGAATGAGGGGGTACTAAACGAATTAGAAAAAAATAAAAAAAGTATGAAATTTTTAGTCATGAATTTACGATAATATAATAGAAACAAAATGTTAGGGGCTGGAAATGAAACAACAATCTTTTAAATTAGTATCATTAAAAAAATCTAAGTCACCCAACAATACGTTTTTAGATTTTAACAATACACACAAAGTATACAAAAACATTCCAGTTTTACAATTACAACATATTTTAAATTCCTGTACTCATTTAGAGTCCATTTATCTAAAGTCAATGTTAAACCAGTCTATATTATCAATGAACCGTCTTAAAATACCAAGTAATATCAAAAACCTAAGAATAGAAAACATCGCTGGACACTCTCAAAAAGTGCCGCTTTATTTTGAATTAAATCAATCACTCGAATTTCTTATTATAAAAAATGTTCAAAATATAATTCTAATTTTTAAGGGGTATAACCCTTCTTTCAAAATTAGAGTGGCATGCTCTAAAAAGACAAATAATTTTGAAATAATTACCGAAAATATAAATATGAAAAATCATTTAAGATCATTAATTAATAATCAAATGTTACTTTCTGATTGGATTTCTCAAATATACGATAAAACAAAATACTCTATTAAATCCATATTTGAAATGAAAGCCGGGTTTAACCGTCTTGGTAATTAAGGGCTTCCAATAATAGGACCACAAGACTAACATTGGCTTTTAACCAAAAACATGCTACTATCCATGCCATGAAACAAAAACACCATTACAGCATGATTTCTTTAGGATGTGCCAGAAGTTTAGTTGATTCTGAAACAATGGTTGCAGATCTAAATAAAGTAGGTTTTGAAATTGTTCCTGAAGGAACATCTGAACAAGTTACCATTTTAAATACATGCTCATTTATCCAAGCCGCTATTGATGAAACAGAACGAAATATTAGCCAATTAATAGATCAAAAAAAAGAAGGTTCCATACAACATGTTGTAGTTGCAGGATGTTATCCCTCACGGTTTAAAAAAGAAATTTTAGAAGAAAAATATCCAGACATCGATTTATGGTTAACCACAAAAGAAGAATATACGATCCAAAATGAATTAAAAAAATTAGTATTCAAAAAAAAATTCACTCCTAAAAAACCAAAACCTTATACCAAGCTAACCCCTTCTCATTTTGCTTATCTAAAAATATCCGAAGGATGCAATAACTGGTGTTCCTTTTGCACGATCCCAAAAATTAGAGGAGAACATACCAGTAAACCCGTACAACAAATTGTTGATGAAGCAAAACTTCAAATAGCGTTAGGTGCCAAAGAACTTATTTTAATTGCTGAAGATACAACCTGTTGGGGCGAAGATATTTATGGAAAACCTAGTTTAGATATTTTAGTAAGGGCATTGGGAGAGCTTGATGTGGACTGGATACGGTTAATGTATATATTTCCTCCCAGAGTAACCCAAGAGTTAGTAACGGCAATAAAAGAAACATCAAATGTTATTCCTTATATTGATATGCCTATTCAACATGTTAACTCTGACTTATTACAAAGAATGAATCGTCGTCATGACCAAGCTTTTTTAGAAAAAATTATGGATATGATGGTAAAAGAAATTCCAAATTTAGTTTTACGAACAACCTTTATTTTAGGGTTTCCAGGAGAAACCGAAGATCATGTTAACGAAATAAAAACGTTTATTAAAAAGTACCCGTTTGCTCATATAGGTTGCTTTACCTATTCGGAAGAACGAGAAACAAGATCAGCTCGATTTACCGATAAAGTAGATCCCGAAATCGCCAAACAACGAGTCGATGACGTTATGAAAACACAATATGATTTACTGCAAACCAGAAATAAATCATTAATAGGTACCACTTTAGACTGTATTATTGAAGGACCCAGAGAAGCCAGAAGTTATCGAGAAGCTCCTGATGTAGATGGTATTATTATATTAGATAAAGAAACTGATTTAGCCATTGGAAGTAAATGCACAGTTACAATCTCAGCCATTGATCATTACGATTTAGTAGGTCATTTAAACTAATCTATAGTAAATTAGAACTATGAAAAAAAGGTGATTTTTTGTTCTATTTAATGTGCTATAATTTTTAAAAAAGAGAACAATCTAAATAAAAAGATAGCAAAATGAAAAAAACAATAATCTTATTAGCAACAACTGTGATTATTCTAACTATGTTAAGTTGCAAATCACTTAATACATTTTCAAATGAAAACATTCTCAAAAACATAAAATCCGCTATTTTAAACACACAAAAAATTTACCAACGCAATGTAAAAAAGATATTTTATATTGTAAATCCAAACCAAGATAGAGATAGCGATGGTTTTATCGATGCCGTTGAAATAGCCGCAGGGTCTAACCCGGAAGACGCTAGCAATACACCAATATCTATTCCTAAAGTGCTGGCAGATGACAGTTTAACATTATGGTTAGATGCAAATAATATTTTAGGAACAAGTACTGTAAACAAGTCTAACGTAGGTATAGACAACGGTGCTTCGATTAGCATATGGAAAGATTTAAGTGGTAATGACAATGATGCAAGAGCTGGACTATTATCTAGTGACAACAACTCTAGCTATGAACCAATTTTAACAAAAGCGTCTCAAAATAATAAGGACGTCATTACATTTAACGGTGCTAAACAATTTCAGATTGCAGATAATCTAAGCTTGCGTGTGGGGTCCTCTGATTATTCAATTTTTATAGTTTTTAAGAAGAATACTGGCTTTGATCCTCTATATTTACTTACTAAGGGATTTGCAGGAGGTTCTGGAACTTTATATAAACGATATAGCCTGTATGCATATTCTAATAAATTTAAACATGAGATTGATGATGATACATACTATAAAGGTGAATGGGCATATAATAACTATAATAAATTTAAGATTCTATATACAGAACGAAATAGTATATTTGATGAAAATATAAATACAACGGCTCTAAATACCTATATTGATAAAGGTGGAAAAACACCTGATGCTTCAATAGATATTTCCCACTATGGTAATTTAGATGAGAGTCCTCCTCAAGCTATGACAATTGGTGGCAGAACTTGGGGTAAAAGTACTAGTTATTGTGATTTTGCAGAAATAATAATGTTTAAAAAAGCAATGACAGTATCTGAAAGAAAAGAGATGTTTGATTATTTAACTAAAAAAATGGGGCTTAAAGGCAAGTATCGACAGCGACGGTAATGATGTAAATCTTTCTGATGCTACACCAACTGATTGATCTTCTATTGGCGCTACAATCCAAGATAAAGATTCAAGTACAACGCCAACGCCATCACTATTACCAGTTGACGTTTCAAATAAATCTACGCCATCAAATCCTAAGCCCTCTCTACAAACGACCCAGTTAGTTTTAGACTCAAAATGCTACAATAAAAAATTAGAAACGTTAATATTACAACCAGATAAAACACATCCATCTTATCTTCAAAATATTATTAACGCGTTACTCGAATATGGCCAAAAAGCATCTTTTACTTGTTTTGAAAAATATTATGTTATATTTGAAACAACTCAATTTGATTTACGAAAAGCGTTTTATGGTAGGCCCCATTATATAGACTGCGTTGAATTAAAAGATTCTCGTTTTAAGTGGGCAAAAAATAAAATTCCAATATCTTCTGATAAAAGAAAACAATTTAAACAATGGGAGAAAGATTTAGATAATATTGGAGTAGAACACGAGTATAGGATTGTAGATGAACAATGCTCTTTTTCAACTAAAAAAGGATGGCACTTAAAAACCTTTAAACATTTATTTAATCCTGCGTGGATACAGTATTATAAATTAAGAGACGCTGATTCTGGTACGTTTATGGTTGAGGGATCCATTAGAGGCAGTCACCATGAATTAGCTCAGAAAATTTTAGATTGGGAAGAATTTATCATAAATTATCCGCAGTTTCCTATGATAAGCAGAGATTATAAGACTCCCTACAATTCAAGCTTATCAAATATGTGGACCTATGATTTATCGATATTAAACATCGAAGATTTGATATATAAATATCTTTACTATTTTTTTTCTGAAAATGATAATCGCCGAATATATGAATATAAAAATGGTAAAAGGTATTTACCTGTTGACATGCAAGAATCAATTTATAATTTAGCTAATAATTTTAAAAATGAAAAAACACGAGAACAATTTATTACGTTTTATGAAACATTGAAAAATCAAAATTATGCACTATTACCCAGTACAAATCTTCCAATTAACATTTTATCAAATTATGACTATCAAAAATATAAAAACAAAAAATAGTAGTTACAATAAAAAAGACTAGGAAATTTGATTTCTTATCATTAAAATTAGTATCCATATTTAAATAAATTACCCTTGACATAAATACATTAAAACATTAATATACCCCGAATAAGGACCTACTTAACTTACTATATATACAAAAAATATATTGTATATCAATAGTTTTATTAAATATTATTTATGTGAAAATATAAGTTATACAGCCTATTTCAACCCATTATAAAAAAGTCTGCAACATTTATTTTATATTTTCGATAATATAATAGAAAACAATTAAAACATAAGGAGAAATAAATTATGAAAAAAATAATATCTATTATAACAATCCTGTTATTATCATTAACACTATTAAGTTGTACTAAAACTAATGAAAAGTTAACAAATACAAATACACTAACTGCCGATCAAAAAAAAGAAATACTAACCAAAATTGGAGAAGCAATAGCTACTAATCAAAAATCTATCTCTAAATCAACAAATACAAATAACTCATCTCAACAACCAAAAACAACTAATCGATTAACACTAACCGAACAAGAAACTAAAACAACTTCAGATACTTCAGAAACAGAAACGATAAATTTCGATATGACAGACTATTATGAAAACGAATATGAAAAGCTAGGCTCGGAATCAAAATTAAAAGCAGATGGAACAAGCGCTATGTTTAAAGGATACAAAGGATCTTTTACAGATTATGATACAAATGAAGTAATCCAAGAAGAAATTTGGATCTATAACTCACAAAATGAATCTCAAGAATATGTAAAATCAATAACGCCATTATACAGTACAGATTTTTTTACAGTATTAAACAACAAGATTGAAAATAATATAATGTTTTTTACACTAACAGGAAATGGTACGGTTACTTATAATTCTGGTTTTATTTTTAAATTAAGAAATATAAAATTAAATCAATCTTTTCCATTATCCAACACAACTGAAGAATCATTCGAATCTAATATGGAAGATCATTATCAACAATATCCACCATTATTAGAAATGCCATTTACAGCCGAATATGATATCGATAAAGATGGATCTACAGATATTTTTACAGGAACATTTAGATCAACTAATCTTTATTCTGATGAGGCTATCACAACTACTATTTACGATTCTAACAACAATAATCTTGGCAGTATTTCCTTAAAGCCTAACGGAGACCTTACGGTTAACCCTTTATAACTCTCTTACAAAAATAGTTATCGCTGTTGAAAACAAAAATCATGTTGTTTTCAACAGCTACCAAAAATTCAACTATTTATATTCAAAAATAATCTATTTCTTAACGTCCAAACAAATTAATTTAAAGAATCAAATAACCGTTACACTCAACAAAAAGGTAACGACACTACCTTAGCTAAATAGTTTTTTCCTCGAATCATAACCGTTACACTAGATCCAACCATCGCATAATCTGGTTCAACAAAGGCCATAGCAATCGGTTTCTCTAACATTGGTGATAATGTGCCCGATGTAATTTCGCCACCCTCGGCAATTTTATAATGAGAACGAGGTATGATACGATCCTCTAATACCAAACCAACCGTTACTTGATTAGGATTGTCTTTTAAAACCGTTAAGGCCTCTTTTCCAATAAATGGTGTATCCCATTTTACAGCCCAAGCATAACGAGTCATTAACGGATGAATCTGTTCAGATAGTTCTTGCCCATATAAAGGTAACCCTTTTTCAATTCTTAGGGTATCCCTAGCCGCTAAACCGCAAGGTACAACTCCATTTTCACAACAATTTTCCCAAATAGAAGCAACAAAATCATTTGGAATTAAAAACTCAAAGCCATCTTCACCAGTATATCCCGATCGAAAAACAGTAACCAAAGTACCATTTAAATCAACCGATTCAATACCAAACCTAGGAATATCTTTCCAATTAACATTTGGATACAGTACCGATAATAATTGAGCCGTATGAGGGCCTTGAATAGCAATAAAGCCATTTAGAGTGTTCATATCCGTAATCAATACATTATCTGACTTATGTTGGTCCATCCATAACGATATTTTTTGTTTGTTAGCGCCATTAACCACCAAATAAAATTGACCACCAAATTGGCCCACCATAATATCATCAAGAATCATACCCTCTTGATTTAACATCATCCCATAAATCATTTTATTGTTAGCTTTTGTAACATCATTACAAATTAACTGTTGTAAAAAATCCAAAGCTCCTGACCCAGATATAGTATATACACCCATATGACTAATATCAAAACACCCTACCCGATTCCGAACCGCTAAATGTTCTTCTTTTTGAGATGAAAACCACATGGGCATCGAAAACCCTGCAAAAGGCGCTAATTTAGCTCCCGATTTTTGATGATTTTGAAATAACGGTGTTTCTAGCAATTGAGATGATACGATTGTGTCTGACATAAAAAACTCCTTAATATTTAACGTAATAGTTGATTATAACATCAAACTAGCTAAGTTAAACACTAGCTATATCTCAAAATAGAGTCCATAAAATATAATTTTTAGAGTAATGTAAAATGCTACGCTAAGTCTCCTGATTAGCGAAAGTATAACAAAAAAAATAACCTCTTGAGGTTATTTTGAACCCCTTCTTCGTTAAATAACATAATTCGATATTAAATTAATAATAAAAAGCTACGCTAATAAAACCATGTTTAAGTTTGATATATAAAAGGAATAATATTAAGCGAAAGGAATAAGATAATATGGTTATCACAACAGTCATTAGCATTATAAGTATTATTTTACTCGTTATCGCGATTAAAATATTAAGAGAATACGAACGGGGTGTCATTTTTACACTGGGTCGATTTAGTCGTGTTAGTGGACCTGGATTAGTTATTATTATCCCCTTTATCCAACAATTAGTTCCCGTCGATTTACGCGTGATTGTTATGGATATTCCTCCTCAAGATATTATTTCGAGAGATAATATATCGGTTAGAGTCAATGCCGTTCTATACTTTAAGGTATTAGACCCAGAAAAAGCCATTATTAATGTTGAAGAATATCTATTGGCAACCAGCCAACTCGCACAAACGACATTACGATCTATTTTAGGGCAACATGAACTAGATGATATGTTAGCCGAACGAGAAAAAATGAATATCCATCTACGGCAAACCATCGACGAACATACCGATCAATGGGGCATTAAAGTAACCAACGTCGAAATCAAAGATATTGACTTAGACGAAAGCATGATTAGAGTCATTGCAAAACAGGCCGAAGCCGAACGACAACGACGTGCCAAAGTAATTCATGCCGAAGGAGAACTCCAGGCGTCTCGAACATTAAGAGAAGCCGCCAAAATATTAAGCGAAGAACCTCAGGCTTTACAACTGAGATATTTACAAACTTTAACCAATATTTCAGAAGAAAAAAACTCGACCGTTATTTTTCCGTTACCGCTAGAGTTTCTTCAACCATTTAAAAAACTTATTAATAAACTAGATAATGATCCAGAATAAATACACCTAACTATCGAATTCGTTTTGAAAGAAACCTATTAATGTTTTGAATAACCTCATAATAATTATTCTGAGAGTTTGGTTTAACACAAGACAATAATGACCGATTTTGAAACCAATAACTCAATTTTATATATGTTTCTGGATGCTTTTCTGGGGTTAACAACGTTGGAATCATCAAATACATGATTTCTAAATGAACCGCTTTACTTTGATCATGAGCATCAACTGCCTTTTTAATTGCTTTATCTAAGACCGTAAATGAAGGAAATGGCGCATCTCGTAATAGTAGACTCTTTATTTGGTCTGGAATAACGTCACTATATTCGACACCTAATTCAAAGTGATTTTGGGCCTGACATTCTCGACCAATTCTACACGATTCTAATGCATAAAAGGTTTGACGTAAGTTTTGAACGATATCACTAAAACGATAACAAGGCTCGCGATTCTCATTGAGAGTAGGCCATAAAAAACCTATTTTTTGTATCGCTGATAAAATGGAGTTAGGCGCTGAAATGTCCAAGAATTTAAATGTTTTTTTTACTGTTTTCATCCATTTATTGAGATCATAAACCCTAACTATTTGATTCAGAAACGGTTCTGATTGGTCATTATTATCTGGGCTTAGAGGTATAAATCTAAATATATTTTTTAGAAGCTTTCTTTGAAAAGACAACATAGTTAGTGCCGCATCATATTGAGTGACTCTTTTCTTTGGAACTAAAGGACATCCGTTAATAATAGCGACTCTAAATCCCACCTCATACTCTGATAGGATTTGTTCTTCAGTAAATATCATTAAATCAATAGAAGAAAAACCAACACGATTAAAATCTTTAATCAAACATGTTTTCAAATGTTGTTTAAAATAACGATTAGATATAATGATAATATCGATATCGTTTGGATTTTCTTGAGTCAAAAAACTACCAACAACATAACTATGTTCATCTGATCTTAAATATCTGCCTAGCACCCGTCTTAACAAATATATATCAATTTGTTCTTCATTTAACGATACTAGTTTTTTGATCATGTTTTTAAGCTAAAACGGGTTTCTCTTCTCCTTGCAAGTCCTCTTCAAAACCTTCCGACCTATCACCTTGAGGTAAATAACTGGGCGCATTTGGAAGATTTAACAGAAGTTCAGCCACAGTAGGCTCTGAACTATTATTCTCTTTCGACCTAGCATCTCGAGGTTTATGACTAGGAACGTTTGGCAAACCTTCCAGAAGTTCTGGCACAGTAAGCTCTGAACTAGTCTCCTTTTCTTCACCCTGAACCTCCGGTCCGGCAAAACTTGATCGAGTTAAACCTTCCTCATCATCCTCTTCTTCTGGGTTTAGAACGGCAGGTAGTGCATGTGGCAGTGCTGATGAAACACGATCCCCAACAAGACTCTCGCGAGACTTATTATCAGGTCCTTTATAATCATCGTATTGTAGTGGCGCTGATGCTTCGGGCTTATGTTCTGACTGCGGAAGCGGAGGCGCTGATGGAACCTTAGAGTTTTTAAATATCGGAACCTCTTTAGCCACGGGAACCACTGTAGCCACGGGAACCACTGAAGTATCGTAGATATTTTTATCCAATAAAGATTTATCCCTCAATCCTTTCATCCTTAGTAGGAGCATTGACTCTTTTTTATAACGATTTATCGCTTGACAAAAGACCTTATTATCACAAGTAATAGTCAGGCTATCATCTAAAGAATCAACCTTAACCCTTAAGTCACTAGCGAGATCAAAAATTGCAGCCTTTAACGCCCCAATGACGTAGGATTCTTGTGAAAGGAAGTACTCAACTTGTATATTAAGACGTTCTCTTAAACGAGACTGTACATCATGACTTTGTATAGTCCTTTGATTTAAGTCAGTACTAAGATTTTCTCGATCTTTCTGTAACTGGCTTTTTAATTGAGTAAAATCCCTAAACTGCTTAGCTGTTTGTGCCTTAGATAGTTGATTCTCTAGTTCAGAAAGTGCATCATTATTATGATTAATCTGTTTTTTTAACTTAACAATCTCATCCCTAGCATCCAATAACAATTCACGATCTTGCTTATCAACATCATCTAAAAGTTTATCATCTATAAACATTCTCCTAGAGAATCTGACTCCATTCTGTAGCTCAATGTTAGTTATGGCCTTTCTTAAGTTAGGTAAGTCAATATCTTTGCCTGAAAGCCTATTGTTTAAGTAAGTAAACACTTTGTTAATTAATCTATATTCTTCATGAGTTTTCAATGAACGCTTCAACTCACTTAAGCTGACTACAGGTTGATGCAATATTTTTAATTGTTTTAATTGATTTTTTAACTCTGTTCTATACACTTCAAATAGCTCTACAACCTTTTGCTTAGCTGTCATTTCACATCCAATGCCTTTTGTCTTCCAACGCCATTCTTCAACCCATCTATACTCTGGAAATGAATCTTTTGATACATCTTCTCTAACACGTACTAATTGTCCTGAATCGTTAAGCTGTTTATCATAATCGGCTTGAATTTCATCTCTGTTTTTTTTCAATTGACTATACGCTTCCAATTTCTTGATCACAACGTTTAATCGACTAGGACTTACATCTAAAAAACCTTGTATAATTGTATTTTGAATTCCTCCACCAAATACTCTTTGTGCAGCTCGTCGAAAAAACTTCCTAGTGCCTTTTCCTTCCAAAAACAACTCCGTTACAAAATGACAAATCAATTTAAGATGGGATAAATCAACACCCTTCTTTTCCGCATCATCTTTAAATTTTTCAAATAGGGCTGGTCCTTTACAGTGAACACTTATTATTTTTTGCATTCTAAAACACTCTCTCTTTATTTTTATTATTTTAATATTAATAGTTTCATTATTTATATTATCGACACCATTTCTGTATAATTGATATTACATCTATTAAAAAAAATGTCCAAAATAACCCCTATTCCCCCAAACTGATTAAGATCAGTGATAGCATCTAGGCTTACTCTGCTTAAATTTATTAAAATAATAATAACCTGTCAATATTTAATCTACCACTGTAAATATATTAGAACGATTAAATATTTCATATTATTTTTTAGACAGGTCCAAATATGATTATCATATGATAAAAAATCAAAGATATGACAATCCCCCACCAAATAAACCTACGCTTTTTTAAACTTTTGTAGTAATATTGGCAAAAAACAAACGAGTATCTTTAAATGAAAAAAATAATATCCGCTGAAAATAATTTCGATCAAGAAATTATCCATATTCTTTCTAAGAATGAACCAAACTTAGAAGATCACGATAGTTTTGAATTTAATTTAGATTGTCTTATGGAGGACGATTCAACCGTTGATATATTACCCATAAACGATGAACTAGACTTTAATAACGTTATCAATAACTGTGCCCAAGATCAAAATGAAGCACTAATAATGTTATGTTCGACTATACTATTCAAAATCAGTAAACTCCAAGAGCTGTACAATCAAGCACTATTTAATAATGAAAAAAAATTCATATTACAATTAAATGTTGAAAAAATTAACGATATAGGTCCCGTTCAGCAATACCTTAATGATATAGATAACGATCTAAGTCAGCGATTAAATATAGCCGAAACTAGTCACCCAACATGGAGTAACGATTATCAAATCTAAAATTCCTAGTCATAAAAAAATACTAAAACTTTTTTTATTTATTTTCGATAATTTAATATAAGACTTAATTAAAGGATATTTAATGAAAAAAATAATTGCTGGATATTTAAACGATATTAGTTTTAATAATGAGTTTTCAATATCAGGAAATATAAAGACTGGCTGTCTAGAATTAAATATGAATAACAAACCATTTGCATCCTTAATTAATCTAACCTTGAATCTAACTAAAACCCATTCGCCATCAACCACGATTGCTAATATTCTAAGTCAATGTTGTTATCGATTTGCAAATCAACAAGAAGCGCTACGCAAATCGAAAAAACAAGAGCAGCCATTCCCACAACTATTTCCTCAAAATGATAAAAAAATGTTCTACATTGGATTTAATAATCTCTCAGTTTCTTCTAGGATAACTAAAAATCGTACTATTAATAGCTGTTCAGGACATAGTTTTATTCAGTTAATTGAATCTGAAACAAGAAATACCATTCAGTTAGGTCGCTGGAATTGGTTCACCGATAATAAAAAAAATAGCCCTGAATTAGATACCGAGCGAGATAGTTTGCTATTTGTTTATGATAAAAAAACAAAGACTACTACCTTTACAAAAATAGATGGTATAGAATCTAAAACACAGCCAGGGTGTCAATGTACCATACAATAAAACATTTTAAGAATATGTAACATTTAAGAGTAAATTTTGATGGTTACTAAAAAAAAAGAAACCAAATACGAACTATAAAATCACATCCATTAATAACGAATTCGCTAATTCTAAACAATTAACCAAAGATAGCATTCTTTACATCACAAAATATAAACGATTAAGCCAAACAAATAATGATTCTAATTAACCGATATATCGGTTAATAATTGTTTAAGATCTTTAGCTCCGCGAACAATAATTAAAAAGCTCAATACAGTAAATAACAACAACGCACTAAAAAATACCACAGACCATACCCATATCCACATTACACCGTCTCCTTTTTCAAAACCCGATCTGGAAATAATAACGATCCCAAAACAAATACCACTATACACACCGCCACCGTACATAAACCAATCACATCACCCCCTACTATTGGTAACGAGAGCATCTGTTGAATAGGGCCTAACCCCAACAACGCAAAAAAACCACATAACAACGCCATCACGGCTCCCGTTGAGCTGGCCTTTTTCCAATAAAGACCGCCAACTAAAACTGTAAAGGCTCCTGTAAAATAGACCGCTCCTGTAATAGCTAAATAGTCCCAAATATCTTCGGTTCCTTGATACCATAACCCCCAATACAAAATATATAACCCAATCAACACAATACATAACCGAGTCACCCAAATAGTTTGAGATACCGATAACGCCTTACGCCGTAATGGACCAATAATATCTTGGGTAATAACCGAACTCCAACATAACAAATAACTATCATGGGTCGACATAAACGCCGCCACCAATGCCGCTGTCACCAATCCTAAAACCCCAACAGGTAGTAATTCGGATAAAAATATTGGAAACGCATATAAACTAGACATGGTTTTATCTGTAAAAAACACAGTATTCCAGATATCTGACCGCCAACAATATACAAGTGCACAAATCCCTAAAAAATTAGGAATTAAAAATCGAATCATAAAGGTAACCGCCGACCACTTATATTGTGTTTTAACATCCTCTGGCGTTTTAATAATTAACGCTCGTTGTACCGCTGTAGGCCAGATAGCACAACTTACTAACCCTGCCGTAAATATCATCCATAAAACATAAGACCAGCCAAATGTTCCTGTTGATGCAAATGGATTAAATCCTGATTCTCCTAAGATTGTTTGAACATCCACTATTAACGATTGCCAACCAAATAGTCTTAACGACAACATAGTAACAATTAATAAGCCAATCGATAACAAAACAAATTGAATGTAATCCGTTATTACAACGGATATCATACCGCCTAACATGGTATACAGTAGTACTAACATTAATAAGCCAATCATCACCCAAGTAATAGTAGACCCTGATGGGTCTAGCCCTGTAATCGCCACCATAAACATAGCGCCTACCTTTAAAAATAACCCCATATTCAAAATACCGCCAACCGCCAATAACACCCCGCCCAATAACTGGGTACGACGACCATACCGTTTTAAATAAAACTCAGGAATCGTCAACACCTTTAACTGTCGCAAAGGTACCACAATAAAACCACTAAATCCCACAAATAAGGTTACAATTATCGCCGCTAACGCAATATGAAACGATGCAAAACCGCCCGTAAACCCTTTTTGAGCACTGTACATAATGGTAATAAGACCCATTTCGGTTCCTGCCATACTGGCAATACCCAACCACGGCCCGACGGCACGACCCGCTCCCATATAATCGGTTACACTTTTTATATAGGTTCTTGCCTTTAAGCCAATCAGTAGCGATATCGATAAGTAAATAAATACAATCAACCAATCAATGCCTGAAAAATGAGACGAAAACGAAAGACTGTTTAGCATATGATGTATTATATCAAATGAATGATCTATCTATAAAATATAAAAAATGAAAAATAAGTTTGAAATTTTTTACTTACTGTTTTCGATAATATTATATAAAAACAATTTATTACTTTAAAAAATACGTAATAAAAAAATAATATTAAAAGGAAATTATTATGATTTTAGCAACAAATAGCTCCCCAACAAATTGGCCAAATACCACTATAGTTAGCTCTGGTCATATAAGTCAAACTAATCAAACATTACAATCTATAGAAAATATAACTTCTGTGGAATTCCCAAAAAAAGATAAATCCAGTGTACCCTCATTATTTGATGCACCGACTAGAAGAAATCTATTAAGCACAATTAGAGTATCTAAAAACAACCCTTATTATTGTAATATACTTACACACCCAGAGAATATTTGGAATAATTACCCAAAAGATTATTATCAACTTACAGAAAACAGTGTTAAAGCATGTACTCAGTTATGGTTAAAAACACCCTTTGAAAGAATTATAGCGACAGAGTTGTGGGCATTTTCTCCTGATGGAGAAGGTTTCTGTGAAATAGGTTGGAAGAATCATGATAAATATGAATGGAGTACAGTACCTGTAGATGAGTTGTATACTAATTTTAAAAAATATGGAAACTGCTTTAACATAACACAATTAACAAATAAAGCACCTTCTCCTGCTAACAACAATGAATCAACCGACAAAACGCCTTCTCCTGAAAACAAAAATGAATCAACAGACAAAACGCCTTCTCCTGCTTGTAAATTAGATCAAGTATATATACTTCCTGGAATAACCCAAGCGCGCAGTAAAGTGTACCTACTTAAAGAGAATGGACATCTAAAAAAACAACCATGTGGTAGCTCTCCAGCACTTAGGTCCCGAAAGTGCCCCATATATATTGAAAATTCTATCTTTCCAGTAAAATATTCTTTGGTATTAAAGAATGGAAAAATTTCCCTTCAATACAAGATCGTACAGAACCGTGCGGTGAGAACATCAACTTCTTTCTCTACACTTCCAGAGTCTTTATCTGTTGTTGATAAGTATAGTAATCGTTTAATTAAAACACTTTGTGATTCAAATGCCAAATCAAGAGCTGATGAAGAACAAAAGAAAATAACAGAAAAGGCTGATGAAGAACTAAAGAAAATAACAGAAAAGGCTAATGAAGAACTAAAGAAAAAAGCAGAAAAGGCTGATGAGGAACTAAAGAAAAAAGCAGAAAAGGCTAATGAAGAACTAAAGAAAAAAGCAGAAAAGGCTAATGAAGAACAAAAGAAAATAGCAGAAAAGGCTGTTGAAGAACAAAAGAAAAAAGCAGAAAGAGAACAAGCAGAGGCTGAAGTTAAAATAAAAGCACTAGTTTCAAGTCCATCACCGGTTCCAAGTCCAACCACATCGCCATCGACTCTACTACCAAATGAATACCAATTAAATGAATGTACAGATACCATCTATAACAAAATTAAAAACCGTTTCAATCAATATTCACAATCTAAATTAAAAGACAAAATTAGAGAGACCCTAAAGAACGAAGTAGCTAAGCAAACACAGCATAGTAATACTCAAATTAAAGATGTAGAGATCTCTCTTTCAGAATGCTTGGATTCCTCGGCAACCAAACTAGTTACGCCGTCACCTTCTTCAAGTAACCATGTAAGAGGATCTACCACTGAATCTCAAAAAAATGTGACACGTAAACATGACGTTTCTTTATCTAATAACATTTGGGTAAAAGTTCTTATTTCTGCTGGATCATTAGGAGCAGGTATTGGGATTGTTTTTTTAGGTTTTAAAATATACAAAAATTGTTACAAAACAAATCCATCACAAACAGCCCCTCAAGAGCCAATTACTACCGTTCAAATACTACCTATTGCCACACCTGCAGTCCATATTGAAATGACAGATATATAGCAGCAATAATAGATCAACAAAAGTACAACCACTACCGATTCCATTGCAACAGCTGAAAAAATTACAACAACAACCCTTGCTTAACTATAAAACAACATCAATCTGCCCATAAATAAATTTTGGGCAGATTCTAATCAACCAGTCTAACCATTTATTTAACCAAAATATCTTGACAAGTTTTTGTTTGTCATAAATGATATGGATATAAAATTTCCAAATTTAAGGTATTTTCATGATAATTTATAAACACGTGGCCATTTCGTCAAAACATAACGATCCCCTACTCTCTAACAAAAAAAACCGAGCCGATTATCTATTTAATCATAGCCACATATATGTTCCCGACTTTATTTATAAACGCTGTAAATATTGGATAGAAACCGGAAATCGAGCAAACCATGTTCACATCGTTTATAATGCAAATTCGATCCAAAAAAAATTAGAGTCTTTTATCCGACATTCCATCGCCAGAAACTGTATCTATCCAGATGAAACCGTTGAAACATCCATTCAAAAAACACTTCAACAATTAAAGTCTAATTTATCAAATATACCAACCATCAGTACTCTAGCCGATCGTTTAAGTAAATATTTAAGCTCGGATTTAGGAGAACTAGATCTAAACTATGTCCAATTTAGGTTTCGTCATTTAGCGAAATCGTTTCAAAACAATGAATCCCAACGTCAAATCATAACCGCATCCAGCACATTACAAACCAACATAACGAATTTTTTATTTATCACTAAAAAAGAAGCGAGCCATTTAATTGATCAAATCAATATAAATACAGATTTCAATATCACCATTAACCCTCAAAAAAAAGAAAAAGTCATTAACTATATCCAAAAACGAATTCACTATAAAGTAACTCACGGAAATAATAGACTTAGTTTCCATACATCCAAATACTCGCAATCAAAATCTGATACCAATACCTTATTTCCAAATAAATTAATGCAAAAATATATTTTTCAAAAACTTAATAGATATTTATTAACCGAAAAAGGTGCCCAATTAACCCGTACTATTTTAAGTAAAAAAGAAAGGATTCTTCAAAGAGTTGTCGATTTATTTTCTCCTAATTACCTAATTCACCCCTTCCCAAATGAGATTCCAACAACAACCCAAGAACTAGCCAACCTAATAAAAACAAAAAAAGAGTATGCCAAAGCACTAACTCAATATGGATTAACTATCGATTCTCCTGAATTTTTGATATTTTTTAACCCTTACAAATCATCTATTAGTTCCTTATTAACCAAAGCAATCAAAAATAATGCCGTTCAATGTACCTATATGTTACTAGCAATGAATATAAAACCGAAACTAAACGATTATATGAATGCTGCTCGCTTACTAGATTTAACATTATTAGCCACTTTATTTGAAAAAGCTCCCCTAAATTTTGATATAAAAAACAAGAAACAACAAACTACTATCGACTACTTTTTAACGTCTATTATGAAAATTGGAAATAAATCCATCACAGAACTAGCTCTAAACCAGTGTAAAAATATAACAGACATTAAAAAAGCGGTTTATCTAACCATTACAGATTTAATTTATAATGGTACTATTCCAAAAAAAATCAAAAAAAACATGTTAGATTATCTAGATATTACGATTGAAGATAAACTAACATCACAACGCTCTGAATTATCATATAGTAGCCCACCTTCATTACAAGAATCGTTTTTAATTAACAACAAAAAAGAGGTCTTTAAAAATATAATGATTTGGATCTATCAACACTCTAAAAGTAAATTAGGTTTCAATGACTTTAACTATCAATCAGATAACGATATTTTAGAAATTATAAATAATAGACCCTATCTAAAATCAAAAAAAGCATCTGAACAATTTTTAAATGAACTAATAACATTCAAAGACTTACACGTAACAGAATTAGCATTAACAAAATGCACCTTATTATCGCCCTTAGATAAAGCAACTTATATCTGCCTAACTAAATTATTTAAAGATAATATTATTAATACGAAAATAACTAAATCAAATCAACGTAAAGTTATAAAAGACATACAAACAATACTAGACTCACAATATAATGACCTATTAAAAAAATTAGAACCACTCAATAATTTTGAAACTGTATTATTAAACCAAAAAGAAGATCTTTTAATTAGAATTACACAATGGGTTTATTCTTAAATAAAACCGCCTTACTCTACATCTGATTATCAAAAAACTTACTTTTTAAATATCATTAGCTCAGTTTGTATATTATCAGAAATCGAAATAGTTCCTCTATTTTTCCATAATTAGGTAATAGACTCAATTCGTTTAAAAGCAGACTCTAACGATGCCTACAAGACATTTTCAGCTTATGTTTTTATAGTTTGAGTACGTTTTAACTGCTTGTTTGCTATACCCTGTTAAATCTTTTCAATTTCTGAAAAAATAATCTAATTAAAAGGAATATCTTCTTCAGATTAATCAAAAAAGTGACCAGTATTTAATTTTGTATAATATTGTTCTAGTTTAGGATTGGTAACATGTAAAGGGTATCGTATTTTGAATTGTTCTAAATTACTCGATTTAGACATTAAGTAATTTTAGATCTTTTGCGCTAAAAGTGCTAACCTTTATCCTATTAAACTAAGTGTATTTGAGGTTAACCAGCTCTGAATAGCACATCCCCCCTTGTTTACAATGACTGTGATACTTACCCCACTTTATGAAAAAAAGTAACCTTAAAAAGTAATTTTTAAACATCCTAATCTTAAATAAAAGATCTAGACTATTTACATAAAACGAAATAAATCTTGTACAATACCAAAAAATAAAGTATAAACAGTAAGATAATTATAATATGCCAAAAGGCTAAGGAAACAATATGAACTATATCGACTTTTTAAATGAATTAAATATATCAAGCGACATTATCGATGCTATTAAACAAAAAGGCTTTGAAAAACCAACACCTGTTCAAGAGCAAGTTATTCCGATCTTAAGGAATGAAACCAACGATATTTTAGCAAAATCAGCTACAGGAACTGGTAAAACGGCAGCATTTGGAATTCCTATGTTAGACCTAGTAGATGAACAAAAAAGCCATGTGCAAGGGTTAATCCTAACCCCAACCCGAGAACTCGCCTTACAAATAACCAATGAACTTAACGAACTTAAAGGTAAAAAAAGAATCAGTATTATTTCAATTTATGGCGGAGAGTCCATTGAAAGACAATTTAGACAGTTAAAACAACGAAACGCTATTATTGTGGGAACTCCTGGAAGAATTATTGATCATTTAAAACGAAAAAAGTTAGATTTATCTAAAATCGATTATTTTGTATTGGACGAAGCTGATGAAATGTTAAACATCGGTTTTTTAGAAGATATTGAAGAAATATTTGAATACACTAACGACATTAAACGTACATTACTATTTTCAGCTACTGTACCTAGAAAAATTAGAGATATCGCAAACGGGTACATGAACAACCCAATTACTGTTGAAACAAAAGCAGACGATACAAAAGCCGACTTAACCACGCAATACTATTTTAATGTCTATCCAAAAGAAAAACTCCAGGTTCTTTATCGAGTTATAGAATTTGCCGATGAATTTTTTGGCTTTATTTTTTGTAATACAAAACGTGAATGTGATGAAATATCAGAACGCTTAATTCAACGAAAGTATAATGCCGAAGCATTACATGGCGACCTATCCCAATTTCAACGACAGCGCATTTTAGATAAGTTTAGAAAAAAATTAACTCAAATTTTAGTTGTAACAGATGTTGCTGCAAGAGGAATCGATATCAACAATTTAACCCATGTTATTAACTACTCGGTCCCTCAAAATGTAGATACCTACACTCATAGAATTGGACGTACAGGACGAGCAGGAAAAACCGGAACGGCTATCACCTTTGTAATGCCAAGCGAAAACTATAAAATTGGCTTTTTTAAAAATAAATTAAAAAACAAATTACAACTCATGAGTTTACCAACTGTTACCGATATGATTGAAAAGAAAAAAGAAAAAATTAAAGGATCCATCCAAAAAGAACTAGAAAAAAATATTTCGGATGACTATCTAGAGTTTGCCAGTCAACTAATGGAAGACAATAATCCAGCTAATATTATCGCTGGTTTAATTAAAAGCTCTTATGCCAAAGAATTAGAACCTGGCCATTACCCTAACATCAACGAAGTCAGTTCTAAAAATCAAAGTAGAGGGCCAAGAAATGACCGACACAGAGGCGAACGTAACAGAGGCGGAAGAAACGATCGAGACTTTCAAGGTGGATCAGAAACACGACTATTTGTGGCAAAAGGACGAAAAGATGATTTTGATGCCAGAAAACTAGTTCGATTTATCGAAGAACAATCCAACGTATTTGGCAAACGAATTAATCAAGTTAGAGTAATGGACGCCTATTCATTTATTTCTGTATCAGAAAATGATGCCGAAAAAATCCTAAATTCATTTCCTCCTGTTAGAGGTCGTCGTTTAGTAGAACGAAGTAAAGAAAAACGTCGTTAATAATAATTACAAATAAAAAAATGGAATTTCTGACGGGCCAAACAAACGTACGGGTGGCCCCCAAGTACTAGTTCCTTTTGTTGTATAAACATAACCATTTTCTACTTTATGTAAGCCATAATGATATTTAAAGGCTAATCGAACCAATAATCCCCAAGGGGGAATCTGTCCATCATGTGTATGGCCTGACAACTGCAAATCAACACCTAACGGATAACTCTGTTCATATTCAATCGGTCGATGTCTTAATAAAACCGTTAAATCAAATGATGAAGAATCTGCCGCTAACAGATCTTTTAACGACAAAGGTTCGCCTACAAAGCGCTGATAATCAGAATCTGGCAAACCAACAAAACGTAATGAACGGTCTTGTTTATCAAAATAAAACGTTTTAACCGAAGAATCAATACAATCGAAACCAGCCTTCTGGATGACATCTTTAAATACATCATAGTTTGAATAAAAATCATGATTACCTGAAACAGCTAATTTAACAGAAGCCTTAATATTAGCTAAATAATCTAAATGAGGTTGCACATACCGAACCTTTGTATCTAGTAAGTCACCAGTAAAAACTACAACATCAGGTTCTAATTGATTAATCTGATCAACTAAACTCTTAATAGAGTGTACCGATTTAAGTCCATTTAAATGGATATCGGATAATTGAACTAAGGTAATTGGCGGCCGTTTTTCTAATAGAAAAGGAAAATAAGGAGTTATTCTTTTAACAATGGGTTTTCGCCACTGATTAATCACGCCCCAAAGTGTTAATAAAATACTACTTGCCAACACCAATTCTGCATATACAGGATCTCGAAACCCTAATAACAACGGAATAATTCCCACTAAAATTAAAGAAGTAATAATAGATAACCAAGCTAAGATAACCCCTCCTAACCATTTAAGTTTAAAAAAGCCAGTTACTCGAGATAACATCTCACCAAACAAATACGTAAATGATAATAACCAAATAACCAACCAAGCCATAAACAATTGATTAGGATACCATCTAAAATTATATCGCAAATAAGATGCAATCAAATAACTATCTAATGCCAATACAATAACAAACATACTAAAAAAAATAGTAAAAACAAAGGAACGAGACTGGTGTGCTTTTTTCATATACCAAGGTTACCATAAGATATTTCAGATAAACAACCTTTCCTAAACATTTCTTACTCTTTATTTTTATCCCATTACAACTACAAGGACATCCCTTTAATAATGTTTAACTTTAACTTGAAACGGGTAATGTTTAATAAGTACAAAAACAAAGGAAGAAAAATGGATTTAAGACCAAATTCAAACCATAGACCAGCAGCCCCTAACCAAAAAAGACATAGGAAGAACCCTAAAAGCAAACACGAAAAGTCACTTAAAACTAAAAAACAATTGCAAAGTCTAGACGTTATCGAAACCATTAATCCTTTATTTGACATTACCAACCAACCTAGGGCAAATCGAGCTAGACAAATACCCAGCTCAAAACCAAGTAAATCAGGACCAGAATCTAAATCAAGAAGATTTAAGTCAAAAACTGAACTGGTTACATTACTCAATTCCGACCGGTTTGGAGAACTACAAAAGTTATCAAATAGAAAATTTTGGCAAAAATCAAGAGCAGTTATTGCAGAGTGTCGTGAATTACTCACGACAACTCACCAAGACATAACCGAACAAATAAATGAATCTATAGCCTATTTGCGTAAGTATAACGATAAGTTTAATACAACTGATGGATTTTTTAGAAAACCATTATCCCAACTACTAGATAACTTACAAAGAACCACGCCAAAAACAAAACATGGCCTGATTCAATATGCGTTAATGTTAAAACGAACTCAAACAGCAATCGAATTTAAAGATGAACGAGCAGCATGGTTTATAGAAACAAATGTTCAATCAATTAAAACACCTCTTACTGCTGCAAATTATGGCAGTTACCAAAATCAATGTTTACGATGTCTCGATAAGGAAGGTAAACCAGAAATATCAACATCAAAAACCACTGGCGAATATAATCTTGAAACTGGATACTCTATTAAACGAAAAAAAGCGGATTTCCAATCAGATGAAATTATACTTTATGTTACTATTGACAATTCAAATTATATTTCAGATGAAAAATTTGAACAGAAACTCCGACAACTAGAGGCTCTCGATACCCCTCGCCACATTAAATTAGAAATTATTGCCGATATCTATTTTGATACCTACCTATCATGCCAGGTTGTTCGAGGTGCTGCCCATAATTCATTGTCTTTAATGTATAGCCTATATAATTTAGCGTTTCCTGACGAACCCCTACCCCCAATGAAAAAAGGAGCCTTACTAGATTTAGAGCTAGTAACAACTTATGCCGATAGTTACGAAGATTCAAAAGAAGCCTTTAAACAGTTTTTTAAACTAGAAGACTTTTTTGAAAAAGATATATCATTAGCCAAACACCCAGCATCAAGTCCTAAAGACCTGCTATTAAAATTATTAAATACTAATAATTTGGACAAATTATCCCAAACCATGACAGAAATGGACAACGATACGATTATCGAAACCATAAGACACATACAGGAAAAAATTTATTATTCTAAAGATGATCTAACATTATTTTTATCGTGTATTCCAACCAAAACAAGATTTTTATCAATAATCGAATCTATTAATAAAAAACCAAATATGGATGAAATAAGAATTATGTTAAGCCGACAATGCTTATCAAACGATGATGAAGACCTTTTTAATGCCATAATTAAGCCTTGGAGAGCTCACGTAGATGATATCGAACAGTTAAAATTACAATTAAGTACAGAATGGATTGATGATTTCCTAATATATGAAACAATCAAAAAAGACCATAGAGACCTTATATTATTCTCTGTTTATAACCCTCATACCATAGCAAATTTCCCTGAAAAAATAGACGATCTAGACCATTATACAGAACACGGTTTAGGTCTCATCGTTAATCAAATGTTTAAAGATGGTCATGACATCAAAGACATCTTTGATTGTATTACCGAAATATTTTTAAAACACAACCACTCTCATCCATCAATAAATTTTGCTGCCCTTATGGAGCTTATCTTATCAAAATCAAACTCAAATTCATTAAATAAGGAATTATTTAGAAGTCTTCTAAAAAGTCTAAACGATAAACAATTAATATCAGACGATATCTTTCAAAAAACAACCAAACTAACTGATATGTTAATTAATTTAAATATTCCAACATATTCAATTATACATGATTTATTTGAGCTTAATAAAACGTCCGTTCCTATCGATCAAGGTTTAAATAAAATAATTAAACATACGATTTCACGTTTAGAGAATACAACAAAACATAGTTCACAACAACAACTATATAAAGATTTATTAAGAATCATAAACGATCCAAGTACATCCAAAACAATGAGTTTCAAAATATTACAATATATAAGTTATCCTTTTTCGGAATTTAAAAACCTACCTTATGATGATGATTTAATACCTTTATTTTGTATATTAATAGAACATATGACCAGTGATGATGGCGAATCTAAACATAGCACTCCAAATAGTATCAATGATCACGTCATCCAATTAGCAAAAAAACATAATTGGAACACATTTCTTCAAAATGAAAACGAAGATGGCTCGCCAATATATACAAGAGAATTAAAACGAAATAAAAAAATTGTTCCTGACAGAGGAATGAATCGTGCTAAAAAAAGAATGGAAAGAATGCTAAGAGACACAGCATCTTCTTCATAATTTAAAGTATCAAAAAATAAAACCAAGCAGAAATATTAAAGAAGATAAACTGCTTGATCAAATTATTATAGTTACTACCATAACCTATTAATTTATTGTTAAAATAACGTGGTTAGAATTTTCACCTTCTTTAGAAGATTCTATAGGCTGATTCCCTTCTTCTATAGACGATGTTTGACTAGTTTTTTGGCGATTATCTTGAGATAAATTTGAGGGTTTATGGTTATAAGAAACACTTAAAAAATTAGAAAGGTTCCCAAAAACAGTTCGAAATCCTTCAACAACACCCAACGACGTTGATTTAGAAGAAACAGAACTAGTTGCTGTTACACTATCAGCAACAGTTACTCTAACTAAAAAACCTCGTTCTAAAACATCTAATAGTTCAGCCGCTGTACCACAATGATTTTTATACACCTTACCTTTGTCCGATTGTTTCGCTTCTATAACCATCTTAGCTGATGGTAGTCCAACATGATTAGAATTATTCATAATTTTACCTCCTTATATATTATTATCGATAAATTTTAAAAGAAATTGCAAAAAAACATTGAAAAAAAAATATAAACGTACTAAATTAAAGCAATTATTGTCGATTTAGTACAAAATTAAACTCATTTTTAAAGTACGAATCAATATTTAACCAAACCAATGAAAAAACTAATTTCAACCCAATCAAATCAAACAACAAGCTATTCTTGGACGCCATCCGTTTGTAAAGATGGACATGTATCCATCGTACAATGGAACCCAAAAAAAGAATCATTTTTATCTATATCATCATCAGAGTGTCGCGTTTGGAAACAATCTAAACAAAAACAATGGGAAGCAACAATATGTTTAGGTCATACTAAAAAAATTACTTGTGCTGATTGGCACCCTAATGGAGAAATATTTATAACCGGGTCAATAGATACCAGTTGCCGAATATGGAAATATAACAAACCCAATCAATGGATATCCACAGCGTATAAGGACCATTTTCAATCTTTAAACGATATCCGTTGGCATTCTAATGGACTTATGTTTGTTTCTGCTTCTGAAGATAATTCCTGTTTAGTTTGGAAAAAAGACTTAAAAAATAAATGGACTTCACAACGCTGTTTAGGGCATTCACATAGAATAACCTCCGTTAGTTGGCACCCCAAACAACAAACCTTTGTATCGGCATCATTTGATAAAACATGTCGTATATGGAAAGAAAATAGTGCTGGAAAATGGAATTCTATCTGTTTAATCGGTCATTCAGGGTTTATTAATCATGTTGATTGGCATCCTAGTAAAAATATGATCCTATCTAGCTCTTTTGATAAAACATGTATGATTTGGGAGTTGGGTCAAGATAACGAATGGGTAGGCACACAAAAACATGGTCATAACCATTGGGTATATTCCGCTAAATGGCATTCTAATGGACAGTTATTTGTATCATGTTCATATGATACAACCTGTCGAGTTTGGTCCCAAAACCAGAAAAATCATTGGACATCTGAAGTATGTGAAGGACATACAAAAAGTGTTGACTCGGTAAGTTGGCACCCTTACAAAGAACAATTTATTTCAATATCTCAAGATAATACCTGTAGAATATGGAAAAAGAATCGCCTAAATAAATGGCCATCCATTGTTTTAAATGGCCATTCAAGCGATATAACAGATGTCGATTGGCATTCACGTAAAGAACTCATTGTATCTGGATCTTACGATAAAATATGTTTAGTATGGACATTAAAAGAAAAGAATCAGTCCATTAATCGCTATTTTACGAAACGATATATGTTATTCTTAGAAACATTTATCAACAACCAATAATCATATATCCATTAATACCCATATTCAATTTAAATAATAATATGTGTAATACAATTTATCGATTAAAACAAAAAAGCATTACGTCAACAATAATTAAGAACTAAAAGATATAAATATATTACTAACATATGCTAAGTAATAATGTACAAATATATTGTGATAATAATCATATGAAAAGTTATCATGAAATAATAACCAAGGCGAATTTAAGTTTACGGGGATGGGTAACATGGCGTTCTCAAATCTAAGGGAATATTCCCCTATAAAAATGGAAATACATAAGTAGGATCATAGAAACAATACAAATGTATCATCATTCACAACCAATTACGCCGCATCATTAAAATAAATCAATTCTCTTTTTAACATTAGCTTAAAAACAAGTATCGGCAAAAAGAATTTGATCATATGGGTATCAAAATAAGTTCCCGTTGATAATTTAAGTAGAAAAATATCTTTATTTATAACAGTTTCAAAATAACGTTTCAAAAATCGTTCAATACCCTCAAAATTTTGATCCTCAAAACTATGATTAAACTTTGAAGCACCGCTAGACGATGACATAGTCGTTTTAGAAAGCATACCCTCAAATGACGAAAGTAATTTATTAAAAATAGTTAGCGAATTATATTTTTTAACAAACGTATTATAATGATTATGATCTGAATCAGAAAAGGAATACATGGGGTTTAACCCTGAACTTGAAAAACCTAGCTGATAACAATATGTATGACAAAAGTTTTGAACAAACATCGAGTTTTCGGCGCCACTATTTAAAGATGTTACCAGTTGTGATTTTAAAGAACTTAAAATTAAACTTATGTCATCACATTGATTAACAACATCTAATAGGCGTTGTGTTTTAGTGATTAATCCTTTACCACACCCTTCCGGATCAATACTTAATATAATTAACCTAGCATCCTCGGTTGCAGGCGATTGAATTAAGTGGAAAACAGCACTTTCTAATTTTTTAAAAGATTGAGTATAATTGTCAAAACTATAATACCCTGATGAAGAGCCATGATAATCCGTAGCCCCTTGCTTTAATTTTAGCAGTAATTTATAAACAACATCATAAACAGAATTAGAGTCCGGATACAAAGCTTTTCCACTAGTTTGCCATTTTTTTATAATCCTATCTATTTTTTTAAGTAATTTTGATAAATCACTTTCTTTTGACTCCGATTGATAGTTATAAAAGCGGTCCAATTCGGTATCAGAAACAGATTTCTGATTACTAATAAAAGCATTCGGTGTTTTATGAGGATGTGTAACAAATTGTGATAAATGGTTTTGAATCTTAGATTTAATTGATAAAAATTCTTTTGTTAATGTAAATTGACGTCTTAAAACAGAATCATCAAGTTTACCCTTTGATAGGAATTGCTTTTGAGTTAAAAACCTAACATTAAATGCAATTGAAAACGATGAAAGATTCTGATCAAGAATATGAAAATTAAAAGAATTTTGAAAACTCTCAATTTTAGTCACATCAGAAACTAAAGCATCTTTAAATAAAAATTTAATTTGATAAAAATCACAAGGATGATCAAAATCTCCATACGAAATAGATAACCCGCCATCTTTATACTTTCTTAACATAAACTGCTTTAATTCATCATTACACCCTTTAAAGAAATGATCAAAAAATTGAGTTCTTAAAACAACATCCATAGATTCTTGAATATTGTCATACAAATTAAATGAATCCATAGACTGTTTAGGTTGAGACAAATCGATAAGTAACTCTGGTTTATCAAAAATAGTCTTATAAAAATCATCAATATAAGAATGATCTAATTTAACAGATGAAAAACAAGCGCTTAGCTGGCGATTAAAGTTAAATACTTGGCCTAATTTCTCAAGCTCAAAAACCAGAGATTCTAGATGCTCTTTATTTAAATTTGTATAATAACGATTACTATTTCTACTAACAACTTTTTGTCGACCAGTAAAATCCTTTAATGATAATGCAAAAAATAAATGATTTAATAAATTTGCTAATGACTTAGACGTTAATGACATATTAATGGCATGTAATAAAGGTAAGGAAAGTTGAGATCTTAAATGGTTCAAATGTTGAGAAAATTTATCTGTGCTGTTAGTTAATTTGCAAGCTTCTTCAATAATTAATTTAAACGGCTTTTCCATTACATCTAAATATTGACCAGAATGATTTTCTGTAAAATAACGTAAGCCTTGGTTAATATTAGCTCCTGTATTTTGAAATGCATTAAAAAGTAAAGGTAACAATGATTTAAAGCTAGAAATAGTTTGAAAAAATCGATTTAACGACTTCATTTCCTGAACATTACATGACAATATTTCAAGATTATTAGAGCTACTATCCAGCGGTAATTTATTTAAAGTATCTTTAAACTCTTTTAAAAATGATTTTGCACTAAACGAAGACGACGACGTAATATCATGTACTAAAGCATGAATAACATATATTGAAACAAGTTTTTGAGATACCTGTTTAACATCGTTTAAATCAGAAAGATTAATAGTAAATAAAGATCCATGTCTTGTTTTTTCAATCTTAACGTTAACATTTAAGTGATCCCAAATAGGTTTACAAATATACTGTTTGGCATTTTTTTCAAATTCTAAATAGTTTCTTAAAGTATAATATGACGCAATATCAGAAAAAGACTCTAATTTTTTAGACTCAAAATCTAAGTTAACATGATATTTATATTTATAAATAGATGTTAATTGCTTACGTAACATTGTTTCAATAACATCACTATGACTATTTTTAAAATCAAACAACTTTCGATATTCTTTTAAACTAGTCTTAATCATCTTATTAAATGATTTAAATAGTTTAATGTTTAATAGCCTATTTGCAAATCCAATATTATTAGGTAAATTATTTTTTATAATTATAGAATTAATTTTAGAAATTAATTCTTGTATATTTTGATCTATAAAGCTAGATGGCTCACTCTTTTTAGATATGGAAAGAAGTTTTTTCATAAATTATTCATGTGTTTTAAATTTACAATAAATTTGATTAATTATAGTTAAATAATACTTATCTAAAAAAATCTTCCATTTCTGATCATTTTTTAAGATTGGCCTAATTTTATGCTTCAAATCAGATAAATCTGGACCCATTTTAAACAAAGCTAGCTGATCAGAATGTTTGGAAAACATATTATAAATGGTATCTATCGTCCATAACATCAATAAAAACCTCATTGAAGAATCACTAAATTGTTGTCTTTCAACCATTTTAGATAAAGAATCAACGTTATTATTCTTAGATGAAATAAAATTTAATGCACTACTAAATTCATATAAATAAATTTTTTCATGATCTTTTTCAGATACTTTCAAAAAAGGATTTCCTGACAAACGAGAAAAAGTATCTAATGAAAGCGGACAATCATAACGAAAAATTAATTTATCGAAAGGATAATCACATAACTTTAATAGTTTAAATGACGTATTTTTATGTAAATTATACTTTGTAGCCATTGTATAAATAAGTAGTTCATTACAATAAATCGAATCCGAATACTTACTAATATTTATAAATTTTTGTTGATTTTTTAAGGAATTAGAAAAATACCTTGATTTAAAATTATTCAATTCTTTAGCTGTCATATTCCTCTTTAATAATAGTGATTGCGCTAAAAAATTAGTACTAGTATTTTTAAATTGTAATTGATAAGCCTTTGGAATTGTACAACAAAAATCAGTTAGATAAGTTTCTAACTTTCGTTGATGAGCAGAACTAACATTTAATAAACCAGTATCGATATATTGAAAAAGAGCCTTTACATGATTTTTATAAAAATTAAAATAAACATTATGTTGGTTATTACAAGTTAGTTTTAATAGTTTTTTTTTTAATAAACGACGAGAGTTCAAATATGATTTTTTCAACTTTTCAAAATACCGTATTTCATCTAATACTAACCGTTTTTTCGACAAAACATTCGTTGTACTGATAAATGTATTCATTAAATGGTTAGATATATTAATCCCATTATTAACATAGGAATCCTTAGTCTTCTCCATTGACCTAACCACTTCTGGATGCCACTGTGGCAAAAAAACAGGAACTCCTACTTTAGATTCTAAATATTTTGGAATAATATAAGATGCATCTAAATCACTACTTACTTGGCCAATAATAGAAAAAATATCTGAAGATTTTTTTAATTTGATATAAGCCCAATGAGTAGATGTTAACTTAGCGTTATAATGACTATTTTTATCAATATTTAAATAATTAGATAAAAATCGAGTTTTAGCCCCTTCAAACTGAACAATCGAAGGTGATATCTCCGTAATACCAACGGTATTATCCATTAAGTCCTTCTTATTGGTAAATGGAACAATATCAACTGAATCATCTAATGCTTTTGAAACACGCCAAGAACCTGCACAATATCCTAATATTGGGATACCATAATCAAAAGCCTTTTTAATAATAGTTTGCTCAAATAAGTGTCTTAGTCTTATTATATCTTTTTTTTGAGTAGGAACAATATTTTGAATCTGATCTTTATAACGCTTAAAAATATTATTTTTACTCGATACTTGTTTTATTAATCTATTAATCGAAGCGTCATCAGCAAAACCCTTTAATTGATTAGAGTTTGGATAAGCATCTCCCGTAACAACGATACCATTTGAACCTTTAATTAAATTAGATATTAATTGAGAATTAGATAATAAAAAGTTATAACAATAGCTTAAATATTGATCTGAAATCACATCAAACTCAGCTTGAAATAAATCCAATACCCCAACAAATAATGATCTCATTTGTTTAGTATCTTCATCCCAAAACTGTCTATCAAAGCTTAATCGCTTATCTAACGATAATAAAAGTTCAGCTTCAGGAATAGACTGAGAGTCATGAATAAATCCACCAGACCTAGGTAAAATAAGAACTTTATCCGATTTATTGATAATAAGATCTCGGATAACTTTATCAGGATTATATTTAAGTGATTGAAATTTTTTATATAAAAGAGATAATTGATCTAAAATTGTTTTAATTTTTTCATTAAACTCTTTAAGAACGGCTCTTTTTTGAACTAATTTAGACTCTAAATCGTTAACATTCTTTTTATATTGAATATTCTTTTTTAATTTAGAACGTTGTTTATATAAACAAATTAATGCCTTAGAGGGCTTAGTTTTTGGTTTTAAAAATTTTTCTTGTTTAACTATTTCTTGATTAATATCATTATAATTACGTTCTAACGTTTCCAAAGTAAAAGAAGTTAATTCGTTAATAATCTTAATATAATTGTTTATGTCTTGATTAATTGAACCTGTTTTCTGTTCAATTAACTGATTAATTTTTAAAGGAACTGAATATTTTTCAAATATAAAGTTTTCTTTACCCAAAGTTATCATCTTTTTAAGCAAAATAAGAACCTTTCTACTAGTAACTCTGTTATCAACAACTACATTATATACATAAAATATTTTTTTTCAATACTAAATTTCCATATCAATTTTTTATAGTTTATTTAAGCTAATTTAAAATATAGTGAAATTTTTTTATTAAATAAAACGATAATATAATAGTAAAGAAAAAATTTACAAAATTTTAAAGTTCATAATTAAAATAAAATTTACTTTAAATACGCAATAACATTAATTAATAGAGTTATAAAAATGAATTTAACAACAAGTGCAGGTTCTACTAAAAAAGAACCATTAAAATCAAGATCTAATATAACAACTCAGCAAGACAGCCTAATGAGTAGTCAAGGTGCTGCTCTACAATTTAAAGAAATGAAACATTCTGCTGCAGACACTGATTTAGGAGATATCGACTTAGTTAGGAATGAATCTGCCTGTTTGCTTAGCAAGCAAACTGAGAGTTTAAACTTAGGAAACAGTGTTCAGATGGGAAGATTAGCACAATCAGTTGGCTTAAATGATCCACAAACAAACTTTAACCAACTTATCAGCAACAAATTAAGAAGTCTCAATAAAAAAATAGAGAATCTTTTAGATGATATAAAAAATATTGAACAAATAATCCAGGAAGAACAAGAAATACTAAATAATCGATTACTTAAGATCCTAAATAATAAAAATATACCAGAAAAACATCGTAGAAAGGCTATCGAAAGTATTTCTAATAATTTAGAAAAGTATAATACTCCAGAAAAAGTAAGCCAATTAATAAAAGAAAACAATGAAAAATTAAATCTAGAATTAGAAACCTATGTTCATGCAAGAGAAAAAATAATTAGTATACAGCAACAACTATCAAAAACTTTCGAAATAACGATTTATACGCCATATTTACATCAAATTGAAAAAATAAAGGCTTGTACTGAATCATTAAATCAAAACGAAGAAAATCACGTAATATCATTACTTAGACCACATTCAAAAAATAAGCTATTAGTGCTACCAAGAGCTGGCGCCTATAATTATGATTTAGAAAGATTAACAAACGTTAATAAAGGCGCAAAAAAAGATATTGAATTATTATTTAATCTAGCTCCAGAAATGTGCCCCAATTTTAAAGATATTCAAACTAGATTTAAAAGCCAATTAGACAGATTAGAAAACCTAGAAGAAGAATTTAAAAATGAAATTTTGAAACACATAGAAGGTCTCAAAGATGTATTTAACAACAAACATCTAATAAGACAACATAATAGTTACGTAGAAACATGTTACAAAGTATGCCTTAAAAGTCCAACCGTTAAACAAGCTCTATTTACAAAAATTATAAACGCTTCTGGAATATTTGTACCTGGAGATAATCAGCAACATCCAAACCAAACAATCTATAATGAAAAAGATTTAAGCGAATATGTTGATAGACTAAATTCAAAAGATGACAAACAAGATATAGCTATTATAAAAGCTCGAGCAAAACAAGTAACAAGTAAAGTACCATATAAAGGACTTAGACATACTTTTGAAGAAACTATTTTAAAAAAAGCTATAAACTATGGAAAACCGTTATTTGCAGTTTGCGCAGGAAGTTGGAGAGTTGCGGAGGCTCTGGATTCAACTATAATAAAACATAATAAATCATTCCTAAAAGCAAAAAAAATCATTGCAGCAAAAAGAAATGTCTCTAATTTATACAACCCAACTGAAATTGATAGCGCAGTAACAATTCAAGCCATACCACCTAGCCAATTTGCATCTAGTAATAGTGGTATAAAAATATCCAGTTTAAGTCCACAAATAATAATAGATGACAAAACAAGTTTAGCAAAAAGATTTATAGAAGGTTCAGCTACAATAAATTCAACACACTGGGCACATATTAAAGTTTCCGAAGATAAAGAACCTTATGGATTACAACCTGTTTTACACGCAAATGGAATAACAAAACTTGCTGAAAGTACAGCAGGAACGCCAATGATTCTTTCACAATGGCATCCTGAATATTTAAAAGATCAAACTAAAACAGAAGATCCATCAGTCAATAATGGTATTAACCTATCAAAAAAAGTTATAAGAGAGATGTTACTATCTGCAAAAACCCAACAACGAAAAAAGGAAGTACTACACGACATAAACCCTAAAGAAATCAAAAAGTTATTACAAAAAAGAAGCGAACAAGACTGGTCTAGTAAACAAAAACAAAGAGAATATAGACGAACCTTAAAAAGGTCATACTATAGGAAAAGATCGACAGCAATAGCAAACAGTTCAACTTTAGTTACAATAAGCCAATTAAATAAATTTAACAAATTAGATCTAGACATACTCGCTCATTACAATATTAACCCCATAGAGATTATGAGATTAAGTAACAGAGATTTTAAAAACAAATATTTACGGCCATATCACCCAGATAGAACAAACGGAACTGGAAATGAAAGACTATTTAAAGCGATAAATGCCGTAAGAATTGTAAGTAAAGAATCTACAAATAATTCAACTGAACTAATTGAAGATAAAAAAAATTAAATAAAACTAATAGTTTAACCCAGTTAATAACTATCAAACCGACGCTGGTATAAGTCTAAAAATTGATTCCAGCGATCTCGTTGAAAAATATGGTTTGGATCGTGTAACATTTTTTGAGCAACAAAATGATCTAACAATTCTTTATTAGAATACCGAACTGTATGATCTAAGTGACGAGACCCTAATCCCCCATGTTCCGAACTATGCGCTCCGTTTAAATAATGAGAAAACCATACTAAAAATTGAGATAATGTTTTAGCAGAATCTGCTTGATTAACAAACGATGTTAATAACGGATCTTTTTGTATATAAAAACGATCAAACTCTTTATTACTATCTTCTATCAAACAATTAAAGTGAACCGTTGTATAATGTGGATGTTGTGCACAATGGCCAAAAGGAAAAGGACGCGCCCCCCAAAAGTCTGTCGCAAGTTGACTAGCTTTGGTCATAAACAAATGAAGGTTATGATTAGGAATTTGCAAATCCAATCCCAATAACGACTGTCCATTACTACGAGCCAAAGACCGAAGCTGATCTGATATAGATTCTCGAGCTGCTAATAGTTGTTGAGTTTGAACATCAGATTGAGTGATGATTACATCTGCATCTAAGTTATGTTTAGCGATCCAAAACATCACCGACTCTAATAATTGATCGGTCCAAGTAGATTCTAATTGAGACTGTTGAAACTGACATAATAAATAATAATCATAACCTTTAGAAAAAGGACGTAACTCTGCAGCAGATAATGCCTGTTTACTAATTAATTCAGCAAGCGATAAACTAGGCTGTCTAATACGACCTAACCAACGCAAACTATCTGATAAAGATCCAAAACCAAGTAATAACGTTATTTCTTGCTGACTCGGTTCTTTTAACAGTAATTGGCAATGATGAATAAATCCAAAGTACCCCTGAGACCCTAACCAAGAATACTGCTTATCGGGCAATACACTATTTTTAATGGTTGGTCTTTCTGTAATATTTTGCTGTAAATAGTCTTGATTTCCAGTAACGCCAGCCATAGATACCACTAAATCAGAAATCCGATTCCTCATCCCCCCCGCATTAGTCGCTAAAGCACCGCCAATAGTAGCCGTCCCTTTTGATCCAAAATCTAAATCAAAACGAAGATTATAATCCTGCGCTTTTTGTTGAATATCTAAGATTGTAGCCCCAGCATCAGCCGTTATAACCTTGTTCTTAACATCCACAGATAAATCGCTAGAGTCTTGCCCCATCAAATATAGTGGCGACGAATGTTGAACAGGTGTCGCCGACTCTACTAAATTAGTATTCCCTCCTTGAGGAATAACAGACAAATTATGCTGATAACAATAATCTATATTCGATTTAATCGATGACACCCCCTTAACCGATAAAGCACCCTTAGAACATCCCTTTTGTGAACTATTATAAGGCTTATCATTAGATGACTTTACGGATATGTATCGAGAGCCTCTTTTTATAGTTTGTAAACTTGATCGAAAACCTTGCACTCGAGAAATAAACATATTTGTAACCCCTTAATGAATTATTATTTTTTTTCATAATTATTATACATAATTGTGAATATAATTAAAATATTATTTGATATTAATTAATAATGTACGATATTGTTATATTTAATAACTAAAATTTTTAAAAAAATAAAAACAAACAAATTTGTAAAGGAAGTAAAAAAATGTTTTCATGTTTCTCTGTATTAAATAGCCTAAGTAAAGGATCTTTACCAAAACAACTACCAGCATTAGGCCAGCAAATAAAAAACACCAGACGATATCAATCGTCTAAGGCCGCCAACAATATAAAAGAAATTGTGATCAATCAATTAAAACAATTACCTATATCTAACAATGGATCTACCTGCTTAATAAAACAACAAAAGCCAACGATAATCACCCCATTCATCTCAAAAAACAGAGCTGCTCAACACACCTTAAATTTATACGACAAACTAGGGATCAGCAGAGACCAACAAGACCATTGCTACACCGCTCATGCAGCATCAAGATTTGGAACACTTCAATCGTTGTTAGACGCTACAGCTCTGTATCAACAACATGGTTATCGCTGGATTGGGTATACTCCTGCCATCGACGCATCTGAAGAAGCACATGTTTACGACCTAAATGTAAATGGCGAGAAAGCGATAGCCGTCGCTCTAACCTTTGATCCAGAATTATTAAGCACTGAAGCAAGAAAAGAACTAAAAGATAACAACTACCCCGTAATTAAAGATATCTTTTTAAGCGCATTAGTAGATCCACCACTGTCCATTAAACAAGCATTAGCACAAATCCCCTCACCTACGTCGGCCGAAGAACTATATTCACCCACAAAACTACCATCCAGCATAAAAAGTGTATTAGAACAAAACCACTATACGGCCAATATGGTACATGTCGCTGAAGAATACGGGCTTGGCGGTTACAATCATTTATCTGAGCGATTCCAAGACCTACCAGAACTTGAAGAAATGTCTATTGATGATCACTATAATTGGTGGACAAGTTCGGCTGATGACAAAATAGCAATTAATAACACCCCACACAAACATTGGCGCATCCATCAATGGTCTACAAAATCTGAAGGGCCAATGTATAGCGAGTTTGAATGGCGATTAAAAAACTACGACCTGGGCATGCAACTCAAATCATTAGGCCGATTAGACGATGTTGTTTTTAAGCTATTAGAAGCCAAAGAAAAGTATGTCCCTGGATTTAACTTTGAAGGGGCATCCACTATTGTTAATAGCACTAACCATCACTAACGTTTAAATAATAAAAAAAACTTACTTTGGAATCTTAATACGAAGACTAGGCGCCTCAAGTTTTTTAGCAGATCCTACCAAAACCCCTAACTTAGCAGGAAGCTTTAAATCTCCTAAGCGCCGCTTAGAGGTTTTTTTTACAGTTACAACACCGTCTAAAAGACTAGCTAAAGTTTCCATATCTTCACTAGATCGCTTCCTTGATACAACAGGGGGCCTTTTTAACGGCTGAAAAGTAACAATAGACGTATCATCAACGTCATCAGACATAACAGACTTTGCAAGAAAATAAATACCATCTACCAGCTTCTGCAAGTTTACAGAAGATCCTTTTACTGACTGATAATTTACCCGGTTAATATTACCAATACCAACACCATTACTACGAAACAAATAATCTAAAACCGGAGAAACACTTTTTGACTGCCTTAATTGCTGAAACGTTGATTTTGTTGCAAAATTATAGCTAGGATATTGACCCATAAAGCCCAATATTCGATTTACCTCTTTATTATCATCAAAGTCTGTAAAACCATCCGTAACATGAATAAGACTACCTTGATATTGAATACCCTTTGAGTGATCGACCCGGTTACGATCTAAAACAACAACCTCTGGAATACGTCGAAAACAACCACCATGTTTAAAATCACCCACAGTCCCTGCTGGCTGATAACCAAACAAACGATTACTACCACCCCTATCCTTATGCAAGCCACTCCTAAAATTACACATACCTAAAGCTAACAAATCAGGAACCTTCAAAGTATCCTTAGCCCAATTTAAATAAAAAGAGTTATTCCAGTCTTGCAGCTCACTAAATCTAACAATTTGGTTATCTCCTGTTAAATAAAACGAACTCGAATCACCTAAATTAGCAACGTACATTCTAGACCCTAAATGAACACAAAAATTAGCCGTTGATCCGCCTAAAATACGATATTTATTTTCAAACAACTTAGCTTGAAGTCTAACAACAGCATGTTTAATAGCCTGTACGATTAAAACATCAAATGAAGCGCCATCTTGATCTAAATTAGTCAATAACTTTTGAAATGAAGAGACGTTAGCCCCTGCAAGCAAATTTGAAAAAGATTTTTGAATATATTTATCTAAACATCTCGCTAAATAGGTAGAAACAGAAGACCCTCCATGACCATCAAAAACACCAGTTATATATACATCTTCATCTCCCACAGAAAAATGCTTATTTATTACGTTATCTTCATTAACACGTTTTGACCCTTTTTGACTAACCACACCACTACGAAAATCTTGATCATTAAAAAATGTTAAGTCAATCGCACCTTCAGGACGTAACAAGCTCAATTTCGACTGAGCATCTTCAGACATATAATTAGCACAATAAACTCGCTCAAAATAATCTCGACTCCCATGAAACGCCGATTCAAATGTTACGTGGCCACCATTTACCTTATACAAAGATTGCAAATTTAAATCTTTTGAATTAAATGCAAATAATTTATGCACAGATTCCGTACGACCTAAATCTTCTATTAATGTTTCAAACAATCCGTTAAATATAGCAATTGCTCTTGAATTAAGATTCCAACTAAGTAATTGCGAATCCAAAGAATTTGACACTATTTTATGCATACTCATCTCCAAAAAAATTTAAATATAAGTAATTATCGAAAAAAAAACAAAAAAGTTGCATACTATTTTTTAACATTAAAAAGACTTGCTTTAGGTCCAGCAATATTAACGTTATAATAAGAATAGCCAACCAAAAAGGAGACTCCCATGAAATATTCAAATATAGTAAAATTTAAAACAAAAGAAGGACAATTTGACAACGTAATGAACTTATTATCCGAACCAATGAATGTAAATGGCCTAAACCAGCATATTATTGTTAAAACTGGCGAAAACTTATTATGCGCTATCGGAATTTGGGAATCAGAAGATCATATAGTAAACGCAAGACCTGAAATGATTAAACGATTAGATAGCATTCGCGATATGTTAGATACCTTATCCGAAGAATTAGGCGTAACAGACCCTGTATCAGGACCTATCTTACACGAACATTAACCCATCGATTAACTATGAAATCAAAATTCTATATACTTTTAAAGTTAGCTATTATTGCAGGTATAATTAGCACATTATACTGTTGCGCTACCCCCATCAAAGAAATACTATATACTCCAGAAAAACCAAGCCAAACAACAGAATCATTGGCTAATCAAATCAACACCTTTTCTTTTGACTTATTCAATCAATTAAAAGCAAACGCACCCGACGAAAATATTATCTTATCTGGCTTTAGCATAGAAACAGCAATCGCTATGACAGGCGAAGGAGCAAAAGAAAACACAGCCTCCGAAATACAATCAACGTTATATTTATCATCAGACACCAAACAAAGAACCGCTCAATTTCAACACTTAATCGAGTCAATCAATAGGCCAACAACAAACTACACGCTAACAACTGTTAACGATCTTTGGTTAAACAATAAAAAATCGCTATTACCATCGTATCAATCGTTAATAAAAACCTATTATAATGGCTCGATAACCCCTCTTGATTTTGAAAACAAGCCTCAAGAATCGACCAACACCATTAATACCTGGATTGCAGACCATACAAACCAAATGATCAACGATTTAATTCCTCTAGGATTCATCACCGACCTAACACAGTTAATTTTAACCAATGCGATTTACTTTAAAGGACAATGGAACACTAAGTTTAAGGCAGAACACACTATCCAAGAACCATTTACCTTAAGTTCAAAAAACACGATTCAGGTACCCATGATGTTTATAAAGTCAGACTTTAATTATACCGAAGACCAAGACTACCAAATAATCGAATTACCTTATAAAGGGTCTAGCATATCATTTATGGCTATACTGCCCAAACCATCAGAAAATAAATTAACTCCCTTAACACATTCAAAAATAGATCAATGGTCTCAACAATTAATTAAACAAAACGTAACGTTACGGCTACCTAAATTTACTAGCAAATCCAAGTACTCGTTAAAAGAGCCACTCAATAAGTTAGGAATGATTAGCGCGTTTAATGATAGCGCCAACTTTTCGGGTATAGATGGAACAAAACAGTTGAAAATTGCCGACGTTATCCATGAGGCCGTTGTTAAAGTAAACGAAGAAGGCAGTGAAGCCGCTGCCGCTACAGGTGTTATTATGATCACAAAAGCAAGCCCCATCGATAATACAATAACAATGACAATTAATAGACCCTTTACGTTTTTAATTAAATATCGTGATGTGATTTTATTTTTGGGGCATGTTGCAGATCCAAGTTCATAACAACCAACAATAACCGCCTTAGGTTAATTAAATGTACGGAGCAATCTATTTAGAACTTCTTTTATATCATCCACACTTTCAGCACCATCAATGGCTATTAAAGCATTTTCAAAACGATCAAGCTCCATTACTCCTAACCTATCATAAAATCCAATCTCACCACGCAACCTATCCAACGAAACTCCGTTACCCTCAAAACTATCCAATAAAATCGACGATGTTCTAACCGTTAGCTCTAACATTGTTAATACAACAGACATAGCATCTGATTTTTGCATTGACAGCCACATTTTTTGTTTATTTTCAGCTATAATATTCCCATCTTTCGCCTCTTTTATAGCATCAAACAGTAATTGTTTTTCCATTATGTTGCTTTGCATATTATAGATAGGTGTTCCACAATTAACATAAAATTCTATATTTTCAGATGGCATTGAAAAAAATTCGTCTCTAGTAATAGCAAAACCAAAATCACAATATTTAATTTTATTTTCATTGTTAATTAATAAATTTGCACTTTTAATATCATTATTAATAACACCCTTATCAAGCATATGAAAAAAACCATCTCTTAATTGAATCATACAGTCTTTATTAGGTATAAATGTTTCGTCTCGCTTTATTTTTCCCAATTCTCTAGATTCAAAAAGATCAAGTTGCAAAATAGTAGATCCTCCACTTTTTGATTCACTATCTGATGAAACTGAAATAATATTTTTATGATTTAAATCACTCAAAATCCCAATCCCTCTTAACTCATCAGCTAACTCCTCTTTAATAATATCTGGATCCAAAATCTTTAACGCTTTACCACTCGGTGTATCCACCACAGTCCCAAAAGCACCCTTTCCTAACTGCTTTCCAATATCCTCAACCGTTGATTCATGTCCCGTTTGAATAATTAAAGCTAATTTATTAGGCTTTCTACCAATTGTCTCTAGTAACGAACTTGGACTAAATTTAATATCATGACCTACCTTACCTTCACTAGTCCATGCACCTATTTTAACTGACTGTTGATCAGAGGATCGATCTAAATGTTTTATTGTTACGGACAATTCTTTTAACTTAGGTCCAGCCTCTTTTATTAAAGACTGTATATCTCGAGCTATTGCATCACTTTGTTCTGGTGATAAATTAATTACTTTTTTAATAGAATCTAAAACGTCTGAGAAGTCATTTTTAAATGCCTTCACCTTAGCTTTATCAAATGATAACTGACAAGTACTCTTTGATTTCATTTGATTATATAAGGATTTAAACTGATGTAACCTAAAATTACCCCTTAGCATTAGCTACTCCAAGATGCTAAAGCAACCGATTTTTCAGAAAGCAATTCTTTACCTAATCGTTCTAACCAAGTGATATAACTAACACTCAATGAATCAGGTAATGGATCATTTTTATTGATAAGAATTGATAACGAACCCAGTAAATATGATAAGGTCAACTTATCATGTTTTTTATGTAAAGCTATGGATGTTCGTGTTATATGAAAGTGAATATCATCAGTAAGTATAATGGTAGCATGCGTTTGTGCTTTTTTTCGCTGATTATCGCTAAAAACTAAATCACAAATTGACTTAACCAAACGATTAATTAAAGTATATAACTCTTTACGACGACCTGGCTCGTAATTAAATATAGA
>QFBS01000012.1 GCA_003265895.1 Candidatus Marinamargulisbacteria bacterium SCGC AG-410-N11
TAATTTTGATATTTTGTTTATTTAAAACGTTTACGATGTATTGAGTAAATGTTTCATTTGTTTTGATGGACTCTAATAATATATTTTTAATATCTGAAGTTATCAAATTAGGCGAAGTTTTAGTAATTAGCTTAAACAACGCAAATTCTTCAATTTGAATAAGAAAAACAAGCGTGTTTTTAAAAATATTTGTTTTACTTAGTTCTGACTGTATTATTTCGGGAGATAAATTTTCTGTTTTTGAGCTAATAATTTGGTTATAAAATGGTATCTCAGTTGATATTCTATCAAATAGAGGTTTCACTTGTTGTAAAAAATTTTGTCTTTTAATGTGATGTATTAATAATAATATAGATTTAATTTCTTTGTCTGAAATAGGCAATGAAGTAAAACTTAACCTTAATTTTAATAGATTGTGGATTTCTGTTTTAGATGTTTCATCTTTCTCACTTAAAAAATTATTATTATTTTTAAGGAAGCTAGCCGTGGATTTCCAAAAGTTTGGTAATTCTTTATCGATTAATAGTTTTTGCTCGGTAGTTAAACTGTGATCTTTTAAAAGGTAATTAATTGTATTTATAAAAATCGGATCGCAAATAGTAGATAAAATTTGAATGGGAGTTTTTTTATTTATTCTTTTGAAAAAAAAATTAGTGTTTGTTTGACTTGGATCTTGAAAATACTTTTTAATCGAAGTATTTAAGTTTTTTAGAGGATATTTAACTAAAATGTACTCATAGTCTAAATTAGAGATGGACTCTTTTATAATATTTTCTAAATGCGAGAATTGATCATGTATGCTTAATTGAGAGAAACATTCAAAAGTACCAAAATAGTTGTTTTTTTCTGTACATTTTTTAGGATGATTTGTTGGTTCTTTAATTGAGTTTTCAATTTCTTGATCAAATTGGTTTATTAGGATATTTTTATTGCTAGCAATTAATTTCAACATTTTAAAAATGTCTCCTTGATATTTGTTTTAAATTAACTAAAAATAGTGTTTTTTTATCCACTTTTGTGCTAGTCTATTAAAATATTTTTTTTATGTAAAGACTTAATTTTATTAATAGAAAGTAACTTTATGGATGCAGTGCTAATAAAGAATATTGGAATAGTTAAGGACTCAACCATTGATCAGGTTGATATTTTAATGAATCAAGGTAAAATTGAATCGATAAAGACGTCGATTCAATCATCTTCTAATTATAAAATAATTAATGGAACAGGATTGGTGGCATTACCAGGTTTAATTGATCCACATGTTCATTTTAGAGATCCGGGTAGCGAGTATAAGGAAGATATTAAATCTGGTAGCCGTGCCGCTGCTAAGGGTGGAATTACTAGTTTTTTTGATATGCCTAATACTAATCCAGAAACTACTTCTATAGAAATGATGAAACTTAAAAAAGAGAAAGCAAGTTACTCTTCTTTGATTAACTATAATTTTTTTATTGGAGCTACCGATGTTAATTTAGATCATTTAATTCGAGTTGAAAACGTTCCGGGTATTAAAATATATGTTGGGTCGTCGACGGGAAACCTATTGGTAGATGGTCAAGATGCTTTAGAGTCTATTTTTTCTAAGACCAACCGATTAATTGCCGTGCATTCTGAAGATGAGGCGACTATTGTTAACAATAGAGATCGTTATAAAGATTCACAAAATGTTATTGATCATATGAATATCAGGTCATCAGATGCTGCTATAACTTGTACAAAACGTTTAGTTGAGTTGGCTAAAAAATATAACGCTAAATTACATATTTGCCATTTAACTACCAAAGAAGAAGTTGAATTTTTAAGTTCATTAACGAATTGTCCTAATATTACTTGTGAAGTTACCCCTCAGCATTTATTTTTATCTGCGCCTGAGGTATATGATAAGTGGGGTACTTTTGCTCAAATTAATCCTCCAATTAGAACAGAAGATCATCGTTTGAGTTTATTACAGGCATTAAAATCTGGATTTATTGATTTTGTAGCATCTGATCATGCGCCCCATACTATTGAAGAAAAAAAATTAACGTTTGGTAAAGCGCCCTCAGGAATGCCGGGAGTTGAAACGACGTTGCCGTTATTATTAAATTATTTTAATCAAAAAGAGTGTTCCTTAGCTGACATTATTCGTTGGACTTCTTTAAACATATGTAAAATTTATGGTATTAAAAATAAGGGGCAAATTAATATTGGTTTTGATGCGGATTTAGTTTTAGTTGATTTAAATAAAAAAGCTGTCGTATCTAATGATAATATTATTTCTAAGTGTGGCTGGAGTACCTTTAGTGGCCAAGCCTTACAAGGGTGGCCTGTTATGACTATTGTGAATGGTAATATTGTTTTTCGAGATAATGAGATTATAGAAGGAACAAGTGGTTTAGAAGTTCAATTTTATTAATCTCTTTTTGTATAAACTTTTTTTTCCATTATATTTACGTTAATATTAGTTGTTGAAAAAAGATAGAGGTGTATATAAATTATGAATAAACGGTTGCCAGAATGGCTTAAGCTTAAAAAGGGTAAGTTAGGATCAACTCGAAATTTAGTAGAGAAATTAGATTCTCATATGCCAGCGACTATTTGTCAAGAAGCTCGTTGTCCAAACCGAAGTGAGTGTTTTTCTAAGGGCTTATTAACATTTATGATATTAGGTGTAACTTGCACTAGAAATTGTAGCTTTTGTAGTGTTACGTTTGGAGCGCCAAAGCCTCCGGATTTAAATGAGTTAGATGATATTTTGTATACTATTGATAAGTTAAACATTAAATTTGTTGTATTAACGTCTCCTAATCGAGATGACTTAAAGGATGGTGGCGCTAGTCATTATCATTATATTGTTACAGGTATTAAGAAACGATTTCCAAATGTTAAAGTTGAGGTGTTAGTTCCTGATTTTCAAGGCAATATTGATGATTTAAAAGTAGTTATTGATTCACGACCTGATGTTATTAATCATAATATGGAAACCGTTCCATCTTTGTATTCTACTGTTAGAAAAGGGTCTTTATATCAACGGTCATTAGACTTGTTGAAATCTGTTTCAGAAATTGATTCAACTATTTTAACTAAGTCTGGATTAATGGTTGGATTAGGAGAGTCTCATTCGGAGTTAATTACAACTATACAAGATATTAAGCAGCAAGGCGTTGATATTTTAACGCTAGGTCAATATTTAAAACCAGATCAAAATAGTATTGATGTTGCAGAGTATTATCATCCAGATACATTTAAGTGGTTTGAACAGCAGGCTTTGCAAATGGGTTTTCGTTTTGTATTTGCAGGTCCTTATGTGAGAAGCTCTTATTTGGCAGAACATATTTTTGAAGATAATTTTAAAGAACTTTGTAATGTTTAACCCTTTAGTTTTTTTGCTTTTGCTGTTAAGTTATTTTTTAGGATCTATTCCTTTTGGTTTAATTTGTTCTAAATATAGTGGGGTAGACATCCGTAAACATGGCTCTGGTAATATTGGAGCTACTAATGTTTTTAGAGTTATGGGTTGGAAGTGGGGCGTTTTTGTTTTCTTTTTAGACTTTTTAAAGGGGTTTTTGCCTACTTTTTTTATGGTGTTGTATTATCCTTCTTTTGATATTTTGCATATTTTGATTGGTTTTATTGCTATATTAGGACATATTTATACTGTATTTGCTTCTTTTAAGGGTGGTAAAGGAGTAGCTACTGCTGCAGGTATGATTATGGCATTAGATCCAATTATATTTTTAATTACTTTTGTTATTTTTATTATTGGGTTTAGTATTACACGAATGGTAGCCCCTTTTAGTGTATTATGTAGTATTAGTGTTCCAATTTTATTTTACTTTTTTAAGTCACCCAAATCATACTTTATATTTGTTACATGTATTTCAATTTTAATTATCTATCATCATCGATCTAATATTAAGCGTTTATTAAAAGGTAAAGAGAACCGGTTTTAATATGAGACAAATAGGCGTAATAGGGTGTGGATCTTGGCCAATTACAATTGCTAATTTGATTGCTAAAAATGGATTTAATGTTCTTGTATGGTGTCATCGTTCTGAAATTGCAGATGATATTAATTTGAATTCATCTCAATCGAAGGTTTTTCCTGAATTAGTATTAGCTGATAATGTTAGAGCTTCTACTAAATTAGAAGATGTGGTTTCTTTATCGGATGGTTTAATTTATGGCGTTCCTTCTTTATATTTTAAGTATATAGAACAGATTTCATCTTTTTATAAAGCGGAAACTCCTTTTTTAGTTCTTTCAAAAGGGCTGATTAATTGTAAGGAGACACCTTTTTTTAGTGAATATGTAAAACTACATTTAAATAAGGTGAATTTGGCTGTTTTATCAGGACCTAATTTAGCAAGCGAAATAATTAACGAATTGCCAGCGGCAACAGTCGTTGCGGCTGAAGATAATAAAACATCCATGTTTTTTCAAGAAAAAATACATTCAAATCGTTTTCGAGTGTATAATTCTAATGATTTAGTAGGGGTTGAACTAGCAGGTATTTTGAAAAATATTATTGCTATAGCGGCGGGTGCGTTAGATGGTTTGGAATTGGGGATGAACGCAAAAGCAGCATTGGTTACTCGTGGTTTAGCTGAAATTATTCGTTTTTGTACCTTTTTTAAAGGAAAAGTTAATACTATGTATGGATTAGCAGGGATTGGTGATTTGCTAGTAACTAGCTCGTCTAAGAATAGTCGTAATTGGAATGTTGGTTATTTTTTGGCTAAAGGCGATAAATTGGATTTGATATTAGATCGGTTAGGCGCGGTAGCTGAAGGTATTTATACTGTTAAAATTGTATATCAATTATCAAAAAAGTATAATATTGATATGCCAATTTGTAATGGTGTTTTTGAATTTGTTCATAATGGTGCTCCTGCAGAGAAGATATATAATGATTTAATGAATAGGCAAATGAAAAATGAAAATTAAATTTAAGACCTCGTTTTGGTTTGTTTTAATTCGATTTTTTAGTGATATATGTTTAATTCCATTTGTGATTATTATTGCTTATGGTATTAAATTTAAATTTTCTGAATTTTTAGGAATAGTCTTTAATTTACGAATGGGTCAGATTTATACTCATACTAATTTAAATTTATATTTAGAGTCGAGTTTATATATTATTGCATGTTGGATGTTTATTTTTTTCTTTTCTGGTTTGTATAAAAAATATGATGGGGTTTTATCTGAAGTCGATGAAATTTATGATGTTATTAAATCGATTACTATTTCTATTATGTTAATTAGTTTTGGGATTTGGTTTTTTGGTTTTTTTCCAGAGTCTCGTGGTGTTATTGTTTATATGTGGACTGTGGGAGTTGTTGTATTTTCTGTACAGCGATATTGTATTGGTAAATTTGAAGAAATATTTATTCGACGCGGAATGGGTGTTGAAAAAATGCTTGTTATAGGAAAAAATAAAGTGTCTCAAGATATTATAGAGTTATCTTTATTTAGACCTCGTTTATATTTGTTTTATATAGGTTCTTTGTCTGATACTCCTATAAAACATGATTTGCATTATCATTTAAGAGATGAATATAACTACTTAGGTAATCTTGATCAGATAGAGTCCGTCGTTAATGAGCATAATATTTCAACGATATTTGTTACTGAAGAGTATCAATTAGAATTTATGCAGTTTATTAAGATGTTTTGTCAAGAACGGGATATTAAGTTAAATGTTTGTTTAAACGTAAATCCTGTTAGTGGGTTAACAACTCAAACTAAGGACTACTTTGGGGTTCCTTTTGAGTCGTATTTTAATCCATCTTATATTAATCATCATTATATTTTAAAACGAATCTTTGATTATTTGTTATCTATTATTGCTGTTATTGTTTTGATTCCAATTTTTATCGTTGTGGGTGTTTTTATTAAAGTTGTATCTCCATATGGACCTGTTTTTTATTGCCAGGAACGTATTGGTAAAAATCAAAGAACTTTTAAAATGATTAAGTTTAGAACGATGATTATTGACGCTGAGCCTACAGGCCCTGTTTTGGTTAATGATCAAGGTGGTGAAGATCGTTATATTTTTGGGGGACAATTTTTAAGAAAGTATTCGATTGATGAATTACCTCAAGTATTTAATATTTTAAAGGGTGATATGTCTTTTGTTGGACCTAGGCCAGAACGTCCTTTTTTTGTTGATCAATATGTTAATGATTACCCTTATTATAATTTTCGTCATCGAGTATTAGGTGGGATTACGGGGTTAGCTCAAGTGAATGGTAGATCTAGGCTTACTAGGCGGTTAGATCAAAAATTGAAATATGATTTTTATTATATTAAAAATTGGGATTTGATTTTAGATATTAAAATTATTCTTAGAACAATTATTGTTGTTATTAAAGGACAAGAGGCTTTTTAATAATGGGGATTGCGTTATTTGGAGGATCTTTTGATCCTTTTCATAATGGACATTTAATGATTTTAAAGGAATTAAGAAAATTAGGTTTATTTGATGCTATTTATATTGTACCTTCTCATAAACCGCCCCATAAGAAATCTCATTTTGTTTCTTCTTTTCACCGATGCGAAATGATAAAAATTGCTATTAAGGAAGAACTTGAAAATGATGAAATTTTTAAAATAAACTTATTTGAAATTAATAAATTATCATATTCATGGACTATTGATACTGTTCGTTACTTTTTAAGATTAGATCCAACTATTTCTTTGGTAATGGGGGAAGATTCTTATTTGAATTTGCATAAGTGGAAGGATTATTTACGTTTAATTGATTTAGTGGATTTGTGTGTTTTGATGCGAACTTGTGAAGGTGTTTCTGAATTACATGATTATTTTTGTTCTCATATTTCTGATGATCCATGTTATTTGAAGAAAATAAAATTTATTAAAAATTCTATTATTCCGATTTCGTCAACAATGATTAGAGACTCTATTTTAAATGAGACAGCTGTAAACTATGTGTCTAGTAGTGTATTAAAGTATATAACTACTAATAACTTATATCAAAAAGAGGTGAAAGAATGATTTTTGGTATTACAGGTCGTATTGGTTCAGGTAAATCATTTTTGGTAAAGGTTGTATCTGAAATGTATGATGTGAATATTATTGATTTAGATATATTAGGACATCAATTATTAGATACTCATCCTATCAAAGAATCCCTAATAAATGCATTTGGTACGGATATTTTATCTGAGGATGGTAAAATTAATCGAAAGGTATTAGGTTCTATTGTTTTTGATAATAGTGATTATTTGACTTTATTAAATAATCTTATTCATCCAGTAATGAGGAACTCCGTCTGTAATGACATTGAACATTTATCAGGGCAATCAACTCTTATTGTTGGATCGTTAATTGATGAAATAGGGCTGACTACTATTTGTAATAAAGTAGTAGTGGTGGATGCTGATGATGATTTGATTCGAGCTCATAAAGGTTCTATTTTTGACAAAGTTAAATGTTTTCAAAAGTCTAGAGATGTATTTATTAAAAGTTCAGATATTGTTTTAAAAAATACTTTTTCTTCTAAGTTTAAAGATGATATATTATTGTTTTTTAAAAATTATCTTTAATTCATTTCAATCTGTTGGTAAAATTAAATTATACTGTTATTTTAATTTAGTATTTATAAGGGAGGTATCTATTGGGGGTTTCTGAAGTTGTTGTTGAAAATATTGAAGTGTCAGATGATCTACAAGCTTTAAGCTATTACAATGAAGCCATTGAATTTATAGCAAATGATCAAGTATTAGAGGCTAGGGATAAAATTATTCAATCGATAGAGATGTATAAGCAAGTACTTACTTCTAAACCTCATAGCTCGGACTTAAGAAATAGTTTAATGGATTGTTGGAAGTTATTATCTAATTTACATTATCCAATTCCTTACATCGAAGATGTTAAGTTAAATAGTAATGAGACATCATTTACTATGAAATCAATTTCAGGGGTATTTCATATTAATACATTTATTATTGATAAAATATTAGGTGTAGATTGGAAAAAGCAGTGTAATGGTAAATATGGGGGGAAAAAGAAAGTAGAGATGAAGTGGAAGGATTTTTATCTTTATAACGAATCTACTATTAAGCAATTTACTAATCTTAAGGATAAATTATTATGGGCTATTCAAGAAGGTCATTATAAATTATTTCAAACCTTGGTTAAAAATGTAAAAAAGACAAAACTTAATGAAGTTTTGCAAAGTGAAAATACTTATTTAATAGAAGCAATTAAAAATAATTGTTTAAGTATTGTACAAATATTGTTGGATAAAGGTGCAAATTTTAATAAGAAGGGGCACTTGAATATGACCCCTTTGCATTGGGCCTCGTATGTAGGAAACCGTGAGATTTTTAATTTATTAATTAATGAAGGTGCAAATGTTAATACTAAAGATAACCATGGATTAACTCCGTTGCATATTGCTAGTAGTAGAGGTTATTTAGATTATGTGAAATTGTTAATCGATAAAGGTGCTAAAATTAATATTAAAACTAAAGAACAAAAAGTATCAGCTATTCAATTTGCTGCAATGTATAATCATATGGTTGTAGTTGACTATTTAATTGAAAAAGGTGCAAATCTTAAAGTTATGGATCAATTTAATCGTTCATTATTGTATTGGGCGATTATTCATTCTCAATATGATATTGTTAAGCTTTTATTGGAAAAAGGATTGTCTGTTAATCAGGAGGATGATTTAAAACGAACGTCGATTCATTGGGCTGTTCAAGGGGGCGATTTTAAGATTATTGAAATGTTAATTAGTCATAATGTTGAGCTAAATGTTGAAGATCAATTTAAAGATAGGCCGTTATTGTTAGCTGCTTTTTGGGGGCATTCTAAATTATTTACATTGTTATTTCAAAAAGGGGCTCGTTAAGCTTTTATATTTTTATCAAATTTTTATATTTAATGTTTGGGTTGATATGCTTTTGTTAAAATCTTTTCTCCTACTATAGAATTTATTTTAACAGTTAGTTTAATAGTTTCTTCGTATTTTGATTCTAAAATTGTGCCGTGCTTATGAATTAGGTTTATGATATCCATTTGATTGTAATTAAGTGAGAATTTAATAATTTTTTGGAAATTATTAAGTAAATTTTCTATTTCTGTATTTAGATTATGTATATTGGTTTTATTTAATGCTGAAATATAGATTTGAGGTTGGTAGTTTTCTAATAATTTTTGGGTTTGGTTTGGTTTTTTTATTTTATCAGATTTGTTTAAAACATATAAAATTGGTTTGTTATCAGAATTTAGAGATTTTATAATTTCATTTGCGGTGTTTATCATCCCGATACAGTTAGGATGAGAAGCATCGATAATATGAAGAATAAAATCTGAGAATGTTACTTCTTCTAACGTTGATAAAAATGCTTTAACAAGATGATGGGGTAATTTTTGAATAAATCCAACGGTATCTGATAATACTATTTCATCTTTATTAGGTAATAAGAATTTTCTTGTTTTTGGGTCTAAAGTTGCAAATAATTTGTCTTCAGCTAAAACATTAGAATTTGTTAACGTATTCATTAGTGTTGATTTTCCGGCATTGGTATAACCGAGAATACTACCTGTAATTATGGGGAGAGTTTGCCTGTTACTTCGTTGTTGGTCTCTTGTTTGTTTTACTTTGATGAGTTTTTGTTTGATTACGTGGATACGTTTGTTAATTTGTCTTTTATCTACCTCTATTTGCTTCTCTCCAGGGCCTCTGGTTCCAATTCCTCCTCCTAAACGAGATAAATGTGTCCATAATCTTGTTAATCTTGGGAGAAGGTAATTAAGTTGAGCTAGTTCTATTTGTAATTTAGATTCGAATGTTTTAGCATGCTTTGCAAAAATATCTAATATAAGTCCTGTTCGATCTAATACTTTGATATTAAGTATTTTTTCTAAGTTTTTGTGTTGGTTTGGGGTTAAATCATCGTCTGTAATTAAAATATTAATAGCGTTTATTTTAATTATGTTTTGAATTTCTTCTAATTTTCCTTTTCCAATATAGTGTTTGTTGTGTGGCGTATCTCTATTTTGAATTAATTTTTCGATAATGGTAATATCTGCGGTTTTGGATAGTTCTTCTAGTTCTTCAATGGATTCTTCAATTGTCCAGTCTGAGTTAGGAATTTGGAACTTTATCCCAACTAGTATTCCTTTTAACTGAACGGAGGTCATTGTTGTTGATTAACAAATTCGTTAATTGCATTTAATTGTTGAATAGATAACGAATCATTTGGGTTTTCTTTAATAAATTGAGTTAGATAGTCGCTTGCTTTTGTAAATTGATTATTATTGACTAGTGTTTGAACTAGAAATGTTTTAGCGTCGTTGTCTTCGGGGAAATGTTTTAATATTTTTTCGTAAATATGAGTTGCTTTTGTCCATTCGCTATTTTGATAATAGATTGCTCCTAAACTTTTGAGTGGGTCTAGTTTAGTATGGATAAGGTTATATTTTTCTAAGTAAGGGATGCTTTCAGTTGGCTTATTAAGGCTAATAAGTGTACTAGCAATAATGAGTTCTATATTTTCAAATGATGGGTTATTTTTGTATAAAATTTTATAATAGTTTAGAGCCATTGTTAGATTGTTTCGTTCTCGGTATATTTCGGCTAGATTATAAATAGCTTCAGCGATTCTGGGGTCATATTGAATTACTTTTTCATAATAAGGGATTGCTTGATCTTTTTTATCAAAACGATGTAAAAAAGTTGCGTAGTTTAACAAAAATAGTGGGTTCTTATTATCTTGGAAAGCCGCTTTTTTAATAAACTTTTCACTTAATGTTAAATAATAATCTTTTTTTTCTGGTATTAATTCCATTAATTGAAGATAAGTGGATGCTAAGCGATTAGTAAACCATGGATTGTATTTATCAAGTATTATCATTTCTTTATATAGTGTGATAGCTTTTTCTAAATAGTAAAGTTTTTCATTTTTGGAAGTTTGTTGATTAGCATAGTCTTCATAAAACTTTCCTAATTGAACTTGATAGTGAGTTTCCCATGGTGCATAATATTTTGTTTTTTCTAGGTAATCTATGGCATAGTTTAATCGTTGTCTAACCATACCTTCGTGGTAGCCGTCTCTAAAATTTCGTTCAGCTTTAAATGGTAATATTGCTTGATAAATTAAAATAGGGTTAATGATAAATAGTAAGACAGATAGCAATATCCAATGCTTTATACTTATTTTTGATAGTTTAATGGTTTTTTTATTGATCATTGTTAATTATATTGATTGTTGATAAAGATAATCCCATTACAGCAAAGAAGAGTACTAATGTTGCTACGACGCCAAAATTAAATAAAACTTGAATTAAATATATGGCACAGCTACTCATAAACCCAATTAATAAATTAGAAAGAGGGTGCGTATTATTTTTTGAGAATCCTTTTATACTTAAGAAATACCAAATTCCCATTAAACCAAAGTAAAAAGCGATAAAACCAATAATTCCTTTTGTAACTAACGTATTTAGGTATTCGTTATGAAGTCTATCTGGGGTGTAGTTATGACCGCCTTCTAAAATTCCATATTCAGGTCGCCTATATACAGGGTATAGCAGTTTTACAGTATCTAGTCCGGACCCTAAAATAGGATAGTCTAAGAACCAAGGAATTGCGCTTTTCCACATTGAAATGCGAGCACTTGTATATAGTTGATTTTGGTATCTATTTGCTGTTTTAACTTGAAGGTTTTTAGCAATAGAGTATTTACCAGTATCGCTATGTTTTAGATTTAATATTTTGGATTTAAGGGGGAAAATTAGTAAAGGAATTAAAATTAAAATTAAACCAAACCTAATTTGGAATTTTTTGTCTTTTATTAAAGGAAGTTTATTTAAAAGGAGTAATGAATAAAGTGTAAAAATACAAATTGTTAATGCGATTGTAGTTGGGATTTTGATGAAACGGCTTTGGATAAGTGTTATTGTTGCAGAATCTACTATTCCAGATAATGTGGGTAAGATGGTTATTAATCCAAACATAATTAAAAAGTTTAGTAAGTAAAACTTCTTTTCTTTATTTAATTTAGAAGAATCTTTCAAGCCAACAAAATAGTAACAAAGAATTAAAGAAATAAACGTAAATATATTTAGCATAGAATTATTAATAAATTGAATTTGAGAAAACAAGAAAATAATAACTAGTTGTTCTATTAACGGTTTAGTTTGTTTAGGAGTGTTGTAACAAATATAGGTTAGATAACCAAGGATAATCATTTTTAAGTCTGGAATGATAGGGTATTGTTTAATTATTAAAAGACTATTATCTAACAGAAGAAAAGCAAAGCATAAAATATAAGGTAGAGTAGATAGTATATTTATTTTTTTAATTTTAATTAAGAAAAATAACGACGTTATTAATAAGGATATTATGAAAATTGCTAGTATAAAATGATAGTTATGGACTTTAAATATGGTTGTTAGGCAAAAAATCCCTGCAAAAAAAATTAATAATATGGTTTCGGTAAAGGCTTGTTTAATTTTATTGAAGTTAATTAATGTTTTATTTATTAAAATATAAAATATTGGCATGGCAATCATAAAGCCTACCCATGTTGCACGAGAAAATGATAATAATTGAGAATAAAAAATAATACTAATCGAAAAGAAAAGTGTTCTTTTTAATGTTAAACTAAGATTTGGCAACGGCGCCATTGAAACAATTAAGATCATTAACGATAATAGGGCTACCCATTGTTCTTTAGAAAAGCTAACTAAATCAAACATAAATGAACAAAATAAAAGAATACCAAATAGACTCCATTTAATGATGTTTTCTTTATCTGGAATAGATTGCTTTGATGTTTCAGATAAAATGATTGTAATAATTGTTAGGCATATAATTTGAATGGTTGTACTACTGTAAACAGTTGGTATAGTTGTTTTAACGGCAATTATGAAAGCTGTACTATATAAGATTGCTTTTAGGATGAAAGCTATTGTATGGTTACTTTTTAAATTAGGTAATAATATGGTATCGACTTGTTTATCTTTGATTATTGAAATTAAATAAGAGATTCCTATAGGCACTATCATTCCAACAAATGCACAAAAGTGGACGGGGTTATTTATACAAGCAAAGACTCGATATGTTGGATCTTTGCTCCAAAACATAAAATCATGTCCTAAACTTTGGAGAACACCATAAAAACTTGAGAATAAAGTGGCTCCAATTAAACTAAGTAAAATCCATTTAAGTTGTTTTTTTGTAGTGATTAATTTAGCAAATAATAAAATAAGAATAGCATAATTAGTAACGGTTACAATACCTTCCCACCGATCGTAAGCTCCAATAATACTGGTTTTAAGGTCTGCAGAAAAAATTGTTGATAGAATATTTGTGAATATCCATATAAGTAATGGTATTTCTAGTCCAGTTTTGTGCCAAGTAAAGCCTAAAAAATGGTAACAATTCTTTTGATTTGAAAGATTGTTGTCTTTGAATAATATATATTTAAAAAACCATAAAGAACAACTTACGATCGTAATAATTCGTAGTAAAAGAAGTTTGTTAACTTCGAATACAGATCGTGTCATGGAAGTAAAAAGAGTAGGGTTTCCTACCATTAAAATAATCAATAGTAGTAAGAATCCCCATTCAAAAAAGCGTTTGTAGTTGTTTAATTTAATTTCTTTCATTTTATGTTAGTTATTATTTAGTTTATCTTTCTAATTACAATATAAATAATAACATATTTGGTTAAATATTTGTGTGAATTTGTTTTATATAAGATAAGTTTAGGCATATTATAAATTCTTAAATTCCTATGCTTTTATTTTTTTGTTATGATCATATAATGAGTGTTCGATCATCAATGAGATACAAAAAAGTTACTATTGTTTGCCAGTTATTTTATCCTGAATTAGTTTCAACTGGACAATCAATGACAGAACTTGCTGAAGAGATGGTTCGTCAAGGTGCTGTTATTGATAGTATTTGTGGACCTCCAACTATTTTAAAGTCTAAAACAAAAATACCTAAACGAATGGTTTATCAAGGTATTACAATTAATCGGGTATGGGGTACTTGTTTTTCTAAATTGTCATTTTTAGGAAAACTATTTAATCAATTGACATTTTCATTGTCGTTAATTTGGAGATTATGCTGGGATTCTTCAAAAACGCCTTTATTAATTACTACGAACCCTCCATTTTTACCCTTTTTAGTGGTTTGTTGTTACCCGTTTCATCGACGAAAAATGATTTTAAAAATAGCAGACTTATATCCAGATACATTGGTTGAATGCAATGTGTTTTCTGATCGTTCTATTATTGTTAAATTATGGTCGTTATTAAACGATTGGGTATATGCTAAAGTTGATCATATTATTGTATTAGGTCGATGTATGGAAAAAAGAGTTTTTTCTAATAAATCTTCATTTTTTAAACAGAAGGTTTCGATGGTTCCTGTTTGGGGCGATGATACATTAATTCAGAATGCACTGATCAATAAGACGTCGTACTTTGAACGTTGGGGAATTGAAAATAAATTTGTGTGTTTATATGCTGGTAATATGGGTCGTTTTCATGATCTAAAAACGTTTGTTGATGTGGCATTTCGATTAAAGGATATTAATGATATTATGTTTGTTTTTGTAGGAGACGGATATCAACGTAAATGGTTAGAACATGTCATTAGAAAGTGTCAATTAACGAATGTATTGGTAAAAGATTATGTTTCTAAAGATGATTTAGGAGCTTTGTTGTGTAGTGCATCGTTGGGATTGGTTTCTTTAAAATTAGGTAATGAAGGTTGTTCTGTTCCATCTAAAACTTTTGGTTTGTTAGCTGCTGGTCTTCCTGTTATTGCGGTTATGTCGACCGTTTCTGAAATAGCAATGATGATTGACGAAAATGGACTTGGAAAGTCGTTTTTGCCAGGAGATATAGATGGTGTTGTTGACGAAATTATGCGTTATTTTAATGATGAAGAATTAGTTAAAGCTTGTTCTTTAAATTGTCGACAAACTATTCAAGATAAGTATTCTTTAAAATTAGCTGCGGAGCGTTATTTACAAATTGTAGAGCGAGTTTCTTTATAATTTACCAAAGAAGTTTTGAGCTTCTAATAAACTTTCTGGTGTTCCGATATCGATAAATTGAGTGTTTTTAGATACATATCCATAAATATTGTAATTAGTTGTTTGAGTAAATATATCTTTTTCAATTGAAAATGGTGCTTTATATTTTGAGAGTAATGATGAATTTAGTATATATACTCCGGCATTCATTAACCCTTTTTGAGGGGTTGTTGATTTTTCTTTGAATCGAATAATTTGATTATTATTATTTATTGTAACCGCGCCATATCTAGAAATATCGGGTAGGTAGTTAAGCGCGATACTAATATCGGCATTATGTGTATTATGAAATGCTAGAAAATTTTGAAGTGATATATTTATAAATGAGTCTCCATTTATTACAATTAAGGATTTTGTGGTGATATGTTTTAAAGCATTTTTAATGGCTCCGCCAGTTCCTAATGGCGCTGTTTCTTCAGAAAAAAGAATTTCGAAATTGGGCTGCGGGTTATTTTTAATGTGGGTGTAGATTTGATCTCTTAAATGGCCGACACACAAAATTAGTCGTTTTGCATTTTGTTTTTGAAGGTGTTTAAATAAATAATCAATAAAAATATGATTATTGATTGGGGCCATAATTTTGGGCGTATTAGGGAGAACGGAACTTAATCGAGTTCCTTGTCCTCCACATAGAACTAAAACATCTGGTAATTGTTGGTTCATGAGTATTGGAAAATAATATGACTTCCTTGATTTTCGAATTGAAATGGAATATGAATCCTAGGAGATAGCGCTTTAATAATATTTTGATGGTCTTCGGGTTTTGCGAAGACCAGAAAAAAACCTCCAGCACCGGCCCCTAGTAGTTTTCCACCAATAGCGCCATGTTGTTGGGCACATGAATACAGATTATCGATTTGAGAAGAACTTATTTTTGAACTTAATGACTTTTTAAGTTTCCATGTATAATGAAGCAGCTCCCCAAATTGAGTAATGTCTTTTTCTTTTTCAAGAATATCTTTTGCTTGATTTACTAAGTCAGACATTTTTGTTAACGTAGTTTCATTTTTTTTTAAGTTTTTTTGTTGGTCTTGACTAATGGTTGATGATAAACGAGAAATCCCAGTAAAAAATAATAGCAAGTGATTATTAAGTTCTTTTTTTCTACTAGAACTTATTGCTATTGGTGAAATAATATTATTATCATCTTTTTGAAATTTAATATAATTTAGACCCCCATAAGCTGCGTTTGTTTGATCTTGAGACCCAACACATTCTTTTAATATTTCTCTTTCAAGAAAAATTGCATCATTTGCTAATGATTTTTTAGTAGACGGTTGTTGATGTAATGTTTTTAATGTATGTAGTAAACCTACTATAAATGAAGAACTGGATCCTAAACCTGTTCTTGCAGGTAAATCGGCATCATAACGAATTTCCATACCACGAGTTTCTTTTAAAAAACGTAAAGCCTCTCTTACCGGTGCTAATTGGATATCTTTAAGTGATTGAGTATGTTCGATTTTAGAGTATGTAATACGATATTTATGATCAAAAAAGGGTGGTAGTACTCGACAAGTAACATAACAATATTTGTTTATGGTGGTTGAAATTACATGACCTAGATTATGATTAAACCAAGATGGGAAATCAGTACCTCCTCCAAAAAATGAAATTCGAAATGGAACTCTTGCTATAATCATTGATGAAGACGTATTTTAATATTAACTACTAATTTTTGTATATTATAGTTAAATATTAAATTTTTTACAGTAAAATAATGCATTTTGTATTAATAATTTCTAAAAGGAATAGGATGAAGTGCAGTATAGGCTCTTACTAGTTCTTTTATTCCTATTTCTAAACTAGTAGATGCTTTAAATCCTGTATTTTCTATTTTTTCGTTACTGACAATATAATTTCGTTGATCGGGGTCTTTTTTACCATGGGTTTCTATTATTTCGAATGGGCCAATTATTTTTTCAATTTCATGACATAACTCTTTTTTTGATAAGTTGGCATTACTTAAGCCAAGATTATATGTTTCGTTATTCATTTTTTCATAATTATTTAGGCAATGAATAAAACATTGGACAACATCTTGGATATGGATATAGTTTCTTTTAAAGTGGGACTCAAATAAAACAATCGATTTTTCGCGTAATGCTTTATAGGTGAAATCATTTACAAGAAGATCTAATCTCATTCTAGGACTAACTCCAAAAACAGTCGCCAGTCGTAATGTTATACCATTTCCATTATCAATAATTCTTTTTTCTGCTTCTACTTTTAGTTTTCCATATGTAGAAATAGGGTTAAGGTCTGATGTTTCTGTACAAAAAATATTATCTTTACCAATGCCATAACCGCTATTTGTACATGGAAAAATTAATTTTTGTGATTTTGATAAAAAGTCTAAAATAAGGAAAATACTATCTCGGTTTATAGAGGCAGCTTCGAATGGTTGGCTTTCACATAGTGGCGCGCCAACAAGACAGGCTAATGGAATAATGCAATCTGCTTTTTGTAGTTCATTTTTTATTAACTCTTTATCTCTACAGTCTCCTTTAATAAGACGAAGTTTTGGATAATTACAACAATGTAAAAGTGATGTTTGAGAATATTTAAATGTATCTATTACGGTAATATCGTAATTAAGTTTGATACATTCATTTACTAAGACAGATCCAATGTAGCCTGCACCGCCAGTTATGAGAATTTTCATGATTATATATTATCATAGAGTTATATTTTTTTTAAAATGCTCAGACAATATTTTTGTATAAAGTAGTGATATATTAATTAGATTTAATCGATTAGCAATTATATTTTAGTATGTATTTTTTTTTAGAAATAATGTTTATCAGGGGAAATATATTTTAATATTAAAATTTACTATTGAATGTTTTGAAATAATTTTATATATATTGTGTATAAATTATAGATAGCGTAAGTATAAAACTTGCATGTCTGGAGGTTAATATGTTGAATTTTAAGTTAATTAGTGGGAAAACGGTGAAACTCATAGCGGATATTTTTTCGGGAAATGATGATGTGAAAGATAAAGTGACAAAAATAGAATTGAATAAAGATATCGTATTTGAAAAACTAATAGCTAAAAATTTAAAATTATTAGATAAAATATTTCAAAGTGGTAAACTTGAATTTAGTGATGTAACAAAAATAAATAAAACGGTTTTAAAATTATTAGATCAAAAGCAAATTAATAATATATTGGATTTAACTAAACAGTTAGAAATCTATATTAATCAATATTATCCTAAAAATGATGGCTTAAGTAGTAATTTGGAAAGATTAAAGTCTAACTGGTTGACAGTATTTATTAAACAACAACAAAATTTAGAATCAGAGGTTATCGCTGAATCATTTAAAAAGTTAGAAAAGAAAGCTAATGAAAAAAAGGTTTTATTTCAGGGTTTTTCTGTTTTACATAATTTAATTTATTACAAGTTTCATCATATAAAAAAAGCTAGAAAAGAACTAAGTTTGGAGTTTTTGAGTAACGTTAATATTCCTTATCCACAAGAATGGCAAGGATTAACTCTTTTTAAATCATTAATGAATAAAGAGCTTACTGAAGACTATCTAAATACGATTGAAGAAGATGTCTTTTTTGAAAAAGATTCGTGTGGGTGGACTATTCTTTTTGCATTATATGCTTTTAGAGCCGAATCTGTTGAATATTTAGATGAAAGTGCAACAGATTACGTTATAACTATATTGGATGCTTTGTATTCGAAGATAGGAGAGGATAAGTTTATAGATCTTCTTTTTATGAAGGATAAATTTAATGAAACTATTTTGATGAAGCTTTTGCGAGGTAATGGAATTCAAAGAGGCAATGAAATAAAAAGTTCAGTAATGTTGGATGATTTTTCTAAGCAGATGTTTAATTCATTGTTGGAAAACTTAGCAGATGCTTGGCTTAGTGTAAACAAAGATAAACAAGATTATGTTAGAAATCAATTAAGTGAATGTAACTCTTCTGGACAGGCTTTATATCATTTTTTAACATTACAAAAACCAAGTTTATATAGGGATGTTTTTAAAGACTATGATGTGATACGAAAGTCAGTTTCGATTTTTAATTTTGCAAATTCAAGTGATATGGTTAGAGATTATTGGAATTTATTTGATCCAAGAGATAATACTGGAATGGATTTTTATCAAAAGACTGGAGAACTGTTGTTTAATACTGAAAAACAGGTTTTTTCTGATTATCAAAAAAATAACTTACATTTTCTTTTTTCTAATTATTTTACTATGTCGCAAGAAATGAGCTACCGGGATCTAACTACAAAGGAACAAGGTACCCGATTTAAACCGCTTGTTTTAGCATTTTTAGATTATTTTACTAAAGAATATTCTGCGAGTGAATTAGTTGATATTTTAAGTTTTAAATCAAAACAGGATGTATTATCGATTAATGATTATATTTTACTAATTTATTTTTCGATAAATTTTGATAAACATGACTATTGTTGTACTAAAGATTTCAAGACTTTATTTTTAAGTTTTTTTAAAATAATTCCTGATTTATGTAAACTTTCTTTTAAACAAGATAGTAATGCTTTTGAGTCTATTATGAGAAAAATTAGTAAGTCAGATGCATTTAGTGGACATCCTGCTGACTTTCAAAATTTTATCAAACAGGTGAAAGATAGAATTCAACAACTGAACGTATCTTTAGACTGTGATGATTTTAAGTATAAAAAATTTTTAAGAAAGAAACGACGGAGAAGTGAACCGGACTTATTAACAGCTGTACGTTTAGGTAATGTAGATAGTCCTAGACATCGTGTTGGTTCTCCTCGTAAAAAAAAGACAAAAACTGTACATAATCAACGTTCTCCTAAAAATGCTAATAGTGGTTTAAAGGTAACTAATAAAAGAAAAAAGGATAGTGTTAAAAGTATTGAAACTAATCATAAAAAATCATTATCTAAACGGTCTCGAAAAAAAATGGTTGTTGAAAATGAGTATAATTTATTTGATAGTTCACATTTGAATGTTAGGGTTACAAATAAAGTAAATAAACAAGTATCGAGTTCTTTTGAAGTTGAAGTATTAGATAATCAAATTAATGATGAATCTGGATTGAGTTCTTCTGCAGTTGAAGTAGTAGAGATTCGCACCAATGATGAATCTGGGTCGAGTTTTTCTGAAGTTCATAATGTAGATAATCATAGTAATGATGAATCTGTATCAACTTCTTCTGAAGTTCGAATTGTTGCTGAAAATAGCGGAAATGAATCTATAAAGATTTCGGAATCTTTACAGAGAATATCTAAATTATTAGAAGAGATAGATACTCTTAAACATGCTTTTCAAGGTAAACAGAATGCAGTTAAATCTGAATATGAAACACTTAAGAATTTACTTTCTAAGTCAAAAAAATAATAATTTTATATTAATGGGATGATTATTCTATATAAAAAAATTTCTTTTCCTTTTAGAAACGTAACAGATGATTTTGTAGATGTTGAAGAACGTACTTTTTCTGAGAGTCCTTCAGGTGAATTAGATGTTGATTTAAAGTCTGTTTCTGAATTAGATCGGTATTTTAAAAATTTTACAAAATTGCATGAAGGTGTTGTTGGTACTGATATTGCTCAACAATCTTATAGTGCAACATATGGAACGACTACATTGTCTAATTTAATTAAAACATTAAAAATCTTTAAGTCGTTGGCCTCTGATGATAGTTTAGAAAACTATGAGTTTTGGGAATTAGGTAGTGGGTTAGGGGCATGTGTTTTTTTTATGTTGTATGCCGAAAAATTTAAATCGGTATTGGGCGTTGAATTGCATCCACCTTTTTGTCGAGTTGCAGAACAATTGTATTATAAATTACGATTAGAAAAAGATTTTAACTTTAAAACAAGTCTGGATCAATGTACTCTTCTAGAAGAAGATGTTGTAAAATTTATTAATGATCCCAATCGAGATCATAGTAGTCATGAAAAACGATTTATTTATTTATTAGATGCTCGATTTTTAAAGGTTCATCAGGTTGGTGTATTTAATGGTTTAAGGATGAGAGGCTGGCCTTTTGAAGTGTTAGCATCTACGTTGAGTCCTTTGGACTTATGTAAGATGAAATTTCCAGTTGGTGACTTATCAAATAATAAAGTTTCTATTGATGGTAATCAAACATATATTAATCCAGAATTAATATGTCATAAAAAATTAAAGGTTCGGTTGCGAGGTAGTGGGGGGAGTCATATGGGGACTAATTTTACACTATATTTTTATAAAAAAAATAAGGATAACTCTCAAAGTAGGATTTTAGATATTATTAAACACGGGTATAATTTACAAGGTATTAGTAGTTATAAATTAAAGTCAGATATCATTCGAAAGCGTAAGTTAGATCAGATTTCTGCTGTTACATTTGATCAACCGATTAAAGTTAGATGGATTATTAAGACTAGTTTGTCTGGCACACGAGCTAAAATAAAATCATGGGAAAAGACAGCATTAATTCCAAAAAAATTACATCAAAAGTTATTTAAATCTAATCAAATTATTTATCAACTTTTTGATGATATGGATGTCGAATTAAAAGAAGTTATTCAAAGAATGTTATTATTTTTGAAGTATGATTTGAAACAATATTCTTTTAAAAAAGAAAGAATCTCCTATGTAACTAGAAGACCTTTAGAATTGGTAGATCAACGGCTATTTTTTATTGAATCACAAGATTTGAACGGTTTAAAAAACTTTGTTTATTCGGAACCTAATATAAGTCAAATGTTTTCTCTTAAAAATTTAATTCAATTAGAATATCAATCTTATTTTGGAAAAAGTTTTGATGATAGAATTGATGAGTTTTATAACCTATTTAAAAAAGAATTGAATTTTAATAATTTTAGTTCATCACGGAGTGAGGATTTTTTAAATTATTTTCAACATCGATTATTTAGGCCGTTATCTTTAAGTGTTTACTTTTCAAAACCTTGTATTGAAGAAAAATTAAAGTTTAATAAACTCTATTATTTAGGATATAAATTATTGCAGAATAGTATTTATCGTGATCTTAAACTATTTCAAAAGTTCTATTGTATTCAATTAAAACAATATGATGAATCGTTAGATCAAATTTATAATTCGGATATTTATTTTAAAGATAAATATAAAGATGAAATGAGGTCCTTTTTTGAATTGAATTGTTCAGAGTCTTTGTTAGGGGTTCATAATTTAGCTTTGGAAATTTTATATGACTTTTCTAGGATATCAGATTGTTATTTACAATTAGAAGAGAATGCTTTTAAGCCTTTTTCCATTAAAGGATTGAATTTTTTACAAGATGTAGCTAATGGTATTTATCAATATAAACCGATACTTATACCATTTAAATCAATTAATGGATATGATGAACTATATGATAATTTTTTTATTAAGAAGCATGAACATTCAATTGTATTTAATAAAGAGGTAAATTTAAATCATAAAAATTTAGAAGAAAAATTTAGATTTATGATGAGGGCTTATATAACATTGATGACTGATTGTTATAATTGGCTTGATATTAGAAATAAAAATACATTTATTTATCAATTTTTAGAACTTTTAAAACGTCAACATGATATGGCTCAGAATCGGGCTAAAAATATTATATACAGGTTACGTGAATTAGTTGCTTATAATAAACCTGTAGATGCTAGTGAATCAACACTTAAGATGAGTCAGTTGTCTATTAGAGATTTATTGCTATCATTATTTCAACCTGGTCACGACCTTGGTTTTGATTTTAAAAATTGTAATCCTAAATTTTATGAAACGGAGATGTTTAAGTTATCTTTTCAAAAAAAATATTCTCCTTATTTAAATATGGGTGATATAGATCAACTTTTTCAAATTCGTTTTGACGAGCAACTCTTTACTCGATTTGTTAGTAATTTGGGGAAAGGTTTTTTTAAATATATTTTTCAATTTAATCAAGATATTAAAGATACATTTAATATGACATTTCAAAAAGAACATTTTTACTTTGTGATGTTATATCTGTTAATGAATCAAAACAGTATTAATTTTCGAGTTTTTCATATTCTTCGATCCGATCATCAAAAACATTTAGCAGATATTTTAAAGATGTTGGGCTATTCATTTTATCAATCAGAAATAAAAGAGTCTAATAATTTTCAGTTGCTACAAGACCATTTTTTAATCAAATATCATGAATCGCTTCCTTCTTTTTTACGATCTTCTAAATATTTAGAATTTTCTGAATTTAATTTGGAAAACTTGATTATGGAGTTTTATAAATATAAAAATAATCACTATAACTTAATAGACCCTGCAGATAAGTTTAAAGAATTGTTCTTTGATGTTTATAAGGATATTCGCAGTAAAAATAGGTCTTATTTTAGGGCGATAAGTAATAGGTTGAAAAACTTTATTCAAAAAAATTCTCGCTATAAATCTAAATCCAGTAAAACGTTAAATCAATTTACTATTTCTGATTATTCTCGTGTTGCGAATGATGTTGCATCTAAAAAAGGTACAATTGCAAATATTCTTTATCACTTTGGAAGAAATATGGATGATTTAATACATTATTATATAGGTTTAAAAGATCAAAATATTAAAGAGGCATTTAAATTACAACTTTATAGTGTTAAAAATAAACAACAAGTTATCTTTTCTTTTTTACAATCTAAGAACTCTATTGATATTATTCAAAAGTATAATATTGATATTTATAATGATTATGTAGATTCTAAACTTGTTTTAAAGAATAATAATGAGCAGATGAAAAGTTGTTATACATTTTATATGGATAAAAAACAAAAGTTAGAACCAGTTTATAAAAAATTAGATGAATTTTTGGGTTATTGGAAAAAAGCTTCGTATAATAATAGTCCTATTATTTTTACTAGAGGTAATTGTTATTTTACGAAAAATTTAGATGTTTCTAATTTATATAAGGATAAACTATCCGTTTGGTCCTCATTACTTAAGAATGATATTACTATTTTAGAGGATGATATTAGTCTTTGTGAAAGCTTAGAGCTTGGTGATTATAAATTAAACGTTTCATTATATTTATTTATAAAACGAATGAAAATGTTTGATGATAATTTTAATCAATGGCTTAATAATTTTGTAAATGATAATGAGACTATGTTATTTGATATTATGATAGAACTGGGGTTTTGGTTTAAAAATAAGATAAGAAAAGCATAATTTAGATCGCTTTTTAGTTTTCTAAAAAGCGATCTGAATTATTAGTTAAAATTTCAAGTGTATATCAGTTAAGTCTTCATATTTACGTAGTGGGTCGTTTGAATTAAAATCCCATTCTGAATCAGTATCAGTATCACATTCTGAATAAGTATCATAGTTTGAATCAGGATTATGTATCGCTGGGCTTGTAAATGTAAACATGGTGTTTAAAAGTTGATTTTCTTTTTCACGTTTAATAGCGGCGTTTTTTTGTTGTTTTAAACTATTAACTTGTTTTGTTGCATTTCTTCTTCTAATTACTGATTGAACTTTGAGAACAGCAATATTTAGTTCCGTTGTTGGTAAGCTTTTTTCAATGGTAACTTTTTTTTGTGCGGTTAACTTAACTGTTTTTCTTTCAACTAAATTTGGATTTTCCCATAGAATATTAAATTGAGTATCATTTAATTGGAATAGTTCTTGGATTGTATTTTTGATATCTTGATTATTTTCGAAATGATCACGTGCAAATAAAAAGATATCTTGAGTTGAAAAATTAGGGATATTGGATCGTTTTGGTTTTTGTTGTACTAAAGGCAATGTCTTACTTTCTTTCATATCAGGGCTATTAATTGGTGTTTCTTTCGACTCGAATTCCTCTGCATCGGAACTATCTATACTCATTGTGGAATCTGAATCTGAATTGTTTTTACAATATTTATCCCATAGATCGCTTAAATCAGCAAAATTATATTCATTATGAAGTTTAATAGATTTTAATTCGACAGGACAGTTAGCTTTTGCTTGTCTTGTTTTTAGGTCTTGAATCTGTTTGTTATAAAGGTCTACTTTGGTCTCTGGGATGTCTACATGAAATTCGTCAGTACAGTTAGCGTTTGCTTGCAGGTCTTGAAGCTGTTTGTTATAAATCGTCTGTTTGTCTTCTTTAGACTCTCTTAATTTTACATCAATGTCTGAAGATGCAATGCTATTTGAAGGTGACTCTTGTTGATATTTTTTATTTAATGATTTATCTTGAAAAGATCTTGTTGCCATATATGTGCCTGTTGTAACGACTTTAGCACCGGCTTTAGCGCCGCTTGTTATCGTTGTCATCACTGGTTTTGCAGGTCCTGTAGCATAAGCAATTAAATCGGCTGCACCTGCGGCTGTATGAATGGTTGTATTAGCGTTATCACGAATCATTTTTGCATTCTTGTGATTTATTTTTTGTTTTCTAAAATAGTTTAGTTTTATTTGTAGTTGTGATAAGTTAGCTTTTTCTGATTGAGTTAAATTACCATGTAATTTTATTGCCTTAAGGTTTTGTATAGCTTTATCTGTGTTAGCCTTTAATAATGTTAAGGTTTTTTTGTTTTTATTTCTTTTGTAGCTATAGGTTCCAGCTTTAATCCATTCGCCTGCAAAGTCGGTTCCAGGAGCACAAGCTAGGGTGCCGCCTATTCCAAAACCATACATTTGACGTTTTGCATACTTTTTCTTTTTGTCGAAGTATTCTTTGAAATTTCCGAAATCAGTTATTGTCTTTTGATTCGTTTGTATTTCTTTGCTTAAATTAGTTAATAGACTTTTATCTTGTATTTTTGAAGAAAATGTTTGGTTATTTATTGAGATTTTAACTGCCTTTAAATTTCCAAAGCTATTGTTGTAATTGTATCGTAAATTGATATTAATACCATAGGGTTTAAGTATATTTTTTAATTGTTGTAAGTTGGCTTTGTTTAGTTGTTTTTTGTAAAGATTTAACTTTAGGCTAGGAAATAGTTTCTCAATTTGTTCTAACTCTGTTGTTAAATTTACAGTTGCATTATTTTTTGATCTATTTTCTACAAAAATTGGTTTTTTATGAAGTTTTAAAACATTTCTTAATGGTTTTAGATTGGTAGTTCCGTGTATATTATTAACAGTTAAACTATTATCGATTACGGCGAATCTTTTTAATATTTTTACTTGATCACTTGCTTTGGATCGTGATGAGAATAGTCTCCAAAATCCATTATTTCTAGTTGATAATTGAGCTAAATTGGTTACGTATCGGTCTCCATTTTTAAAGACATCAGTTTGTTTTTTTAGCTTTTTATATTTTTTTCTATGAACCCACCATATACAAAGTGATTCTGCTGCTGTTATTCCGGTTTCTGCTGCAAACTGTCCTGCATCTGATTTAAAAAAGTAATCTTTTGGAAATAAATCTAGATTGTCTGGAATGCCATCGTCATCGGTATCTGTTTCTAATGGGTCTAATCCTGAATCTATTTCGGTTCCATCTCCAATGCCATCGCCATCGCTATCTACTAGATTAGGGTTTGTTTTTTTTTCATTTTCAAAGCCATCATTAAGGCCATCGCCATCGGTATCAGCTAGATTAGGGTTTGTTTCTCCTGAATCAATAACACCATTTTGATTTGCATCTTCAACGCCATCATTAATTCCATCGCCATCGGTATCAGCTAGATTAGGGTTTGTTTCTCCTTGAACTTCTATTGTATCAAGAATACCGTCATTATCGTCATCTGTATCAGCGTTGTTTCCAATACCATCACTATCAGTATCTATTGTTTCTGAATTATCTAAGGAGAAAGCATCTTGATCATCAGAAACGCCGTCATTATCGTCATCTGTATCAGCATTGTTTCCAATACCATCGCTATCAGTATCTGTCGTTTCCGAATTATCTAAAGGGAAAGCATCTTGATTATCAGAAACACCGTCATTATCATCATCTGTATCAGCGTTGTTTCCAATACCATCGCCATCGGTATCAGTTGTTTCTTTATTATCTAGAGGTAAAGCATCTTGTCCGTCATTAACACCATCACCGTCGGTATCGCTATTTTTAGGGTTTGTTTGACTGTTTACTTCATCGCCGTCTGTTATTCCATCACCATCATGATCAGAATTATTAGGATTTGTTTTATGGGTTTCTAATTCATCTTTATCATTAAGACCATCGTTATCAGAATCTGCCTTGTTGGGGTCTGTATTATAAATATTTGTTTCGTACCAATTAGGGATACCATCGTTATCTGTATCCCATGTAAATTTATTAGCAGCATTTGTTGATACTGATTGTTGATCTGAAGTAGTTGTACTACTTGTAACAGAAGGTGTACCTTGAGATACTCTTTGATTTTGAATTAAATTTGACATAAATCCCTCCCCGAATTATTTCTTTTTAATATATTATCGTGATTTATGATCAAAAAGTTGCAGGGTTTTTTAATTCTTTAGTTTTTTGAACTTGTTTTTGCAGTTTTTTTAGTTTAGATTTAATTGATTATTTATTTTTTCTAGTTGTTCTTTAATTATATTTATTTCTGATTTTAATTGTTGATTTTGGTTTTGAAGATAGTAAACTAATCCGCTTATTTTATTATTAGGTATGATAGCGATATTAACTTGTTTTAGTTGTGGGTCGAGATTGGTTTCCCAAGCTTGGCCGACACACTGTTGTAGTTGGGATAATGTGATATTTTGTGGGGATATGGCTTTTCCTATTCCATTGTTTTGATTGTTGGTTATGATGTAGTCTCCGCTGTTAACAGGGCCAATAACATTAACGTTAACTTGTCCTGTAAAGCATACTATTTTTCCATTATTATGTTTTTTTGCATTTCCTACTATTGCAGGTGATTGGCTAATGACGCTTAATTGATCAAATGATTGAGTGTTTTTAGTTATTTTTCCATTTTTTATGCTAATGATATCTCCAGGTTTAATGATTTCGTTTTTATTTGATTGAGGTAAATATTCAGCATAGTCAGCTCCAGGCGTTGTAATGGCTTTGTTTGCGAAAATTGGATTTTGACTATTTAAGAAGATTCCATCTGTTAACTCTGTTCCTATACTTGATAAGTGAACTGATTTACCCCAGGTATCAATTTTTGATCCTTTAATTTCTAATCCTTTTGGATCAAGTTTGATGTCTAACAATGGTTTTATATATGAGTCAGTGGACCCAAATGTTATTTTATTTGATTTATCTATTGAAAGGTCTGTTTCAATGGTTGATCTTAGAAATCCTTTTCCTTCAATGTATGATGTATCAATTATGCTTTTTACGTCGGAAGCAGTTAATTGAGTATTGGTATCTGAGGCAGGTATTCCAAGAGCTACGATATCAGATTTAGTTATGTTTAACTTAGAAAAAGAAATGTCTGCATTATCGGCAACATTATCATTAGATACACTTGTTAAATATCCATTATTTGCTACAAACCCATCTACCTCAGACTCACTAAGCTGGGTATTTGTATCTGCTCCTGGAATCCCCAAGCTCTCAATATTGGCTTTACTAATATTTAGCTTGCTAAATGAAATTGCGGCATCAGTTGCCACACTTCCATTAGACACACTTGTTAAATATCCATTATTTGCTACAAACCCATCTACCTCAGACTCACTAAGCTGGGTATTTGTATCTGCTCCTGGAATCCCCAAGCTCTCAATATTGGCTTTACTAATATTTAGCTTGCTAAATGAAATTGCGGCATCAGTTGCCACACTTCCATTAGACACACTTGTTAAATATCCATTATCCGCTACAAAAACATCTACCTCAGACTCACTTAATTGTGTATCTTCTTTAATATATCCCAAGCTTTCAATATAGGAATTATCAATGATGTTTTTTACGTCGGAATCAGCTAACTGAGTATTGGTATCTGAGGCTGGTATTCCAAGAGCTACGATATCAGATTTAGTTATGTTTAACTTAGAAAAAGAAATGTCTGCATTATCGGCAACATTATCATTAGATACACTCGTTAAAAAGCCATTGTTTGAAACTAAAGTATCAATGTTATCTTCAGAATTATCAATGATGCTTTTAACTTGAGTTTCAGATAACTGAGTATTGGTTTTAATGTACCCCAAGCTCCCAATATAGGAATTATCAATGATGCTTTTAACTTGAGTATCAGATAGTTGAGTATCGGTATCTGTTTTAATATAACCTAAACTGCCAATATAGGTGTCATTAATGATGTTTTTAACTTGCGTATTAGACAGTTGCGTATTGGAGGCTGTTTTTATATATCCCAAGCTACTAACATAGGTATCATCAATAATGGATTTAACCTGATCATTAGATAATTGCGTATCGGTATCTGTTTTAATATATCCCAAGCTACTAACATAGGTGTCATCAATAATTGTTTTAACTTGCTCGTTAGAAAGTTGAGAATTATTAGCAGGAATTCCTAAATTGGTAATATCTTCTTTTGTAATATTTAATTTAGAAAAATCAATATTGGCATTGTCTTCTATATCGTTATTGGTTACGTTTGTTAAATAATCTTTATTTGTGAGTATTTGATCGATATTTTTCATATCAATATTACCGTCATTTCTTAAATCTATATCTACCCATTGACCATCACTACGTAAGAATAAGTCTTGATTATTAACGGTAGGTTGTGGAACTAATCCTTGGTTATTTCCATTAAAAATGGATAACATCGTATTTATGTTTACCCAATTTCCACTTGCATTTAAAAAATTGTTGCTTGTAAAATTTTCTCCACTTGGAACAAGTCCGGACTCTTTACCTGCAAATATTGGCAATGTTTTCCAATTACCATCTGAAAATAGATAATGATTTAGTTTGTTATTAGCAGTTGGTACTAAACCATGTTGTTTATTTGAAAAAATAGTATAGTTTATTTGATCAATAGTAGACCATTCTTGATTTGCATTTAAAAAATGTTTATTGCTTAATCCGTCCGAGTTGGGTAATAATCCAATTGGTTTTTTCCATTGGCTGTCTTGACTTAAAAATAAATTGGTGTCGGTTGTTTTGGGGGCAGGGACAAGTCCATTAACTGAATTTGTAAATGTAGGAGTGGTTTTGATACTTAGTGTTTTATTGTTAACGATAAATTCATTGCCTAAATTTTTAAAGGTTAATAACTCATTATCATTATTTTTTATAGTTATTGAACTATTTAGCGTTAACCTTGAATCTGAGTCAAATTCGATACTCCCGTTTTGGACAACTTGTGGTTCTTGTTGATTTAAATTTAAAAAATCAGAACTTTCTTTTTGATTAATTGTGGTGGCATTTTTTACGGATAGATTGCTGGGGTCGATTGTTGTTAATGTTTTTCCATCATCTTGAATCATAATTAATTTGTTTTTTAGATTTTCAGTTTGAGCAGAAATAAAGTTAGAAAAGTTTGCTTTTAAATTTTGTGCTAGGTTTGAAATAGGAACAAATTGAAATCCTGTTTCATTAGAATTAACTTGTAATATTTGATCTTTTTTATTGGATAGATCTATTTTTTTTAGGATAGACGATTCGGTTGTGAGTAATGATAGATTGGAATTATCGTTGGTTGGTTCTATGAGTTGAATGGCTAATGTTCCATTTATATCTAAAGTCGCATTTGCTGAACTTGTATTAATTCCGACATTTTGTTTTGACTCGCTTATGAATAGAACATTACTTGACGGAGGTTTGTTTTCGATATTTTTCCAATCAATTTTTGATACATAATCGGCATAAACTGCTCGGGGAACATAATAAATTTTTTCTGTTACTTCAACATCTTGTAATTTTATTCGATATAATAATTGTTCATGACTAAAGTCGCTAGGGTTAAAAGGTTGTTTACTTCCTAAGTTGACACCAAAATTTCCATCTATGAATGGTGTTTGTTCAAATGTTTCAGACCATAATATAGTTTCAGGTTGATTTGCCTTTATTATTTCAATAGTTACATCTTCTTTTCCATTGATAAGTTCGCCATTTAAACTTAAATTAGCTTCTAAATGTATTTGAGATGCAATTAAATTAATGCTGTTTAAAAAACAGGTTAAAATAATTAATAATATTAATTTATATTTCAAATTAATAACTCCTTAGATTGCATTTTTGCAAAATAATGTTTTTGTTAATCTTTGACTTTTAAATCAAATACCCTTTAGCCGGTGTTTTTAAACAACGTTATATCATTTGATGTAATAAAAATATTGAAAATAGGTTATTTAGCAGTTGAACTGGTAAAACTCTTCCCCAAATTTAATGGTTTTTCGGTTTGTTTTTTTTCGCCATTGGTTGGTATCGCGTAGCGAGTAAACACAACCACAATATTCTTGTTTATAAAAAGACTCTTCTTTGGCAATTTGGTACATGCGTTCTGAGCCACCTTTTTTTCGCCAGTTATAGGTCCAATAGGTGATATTTGGATATGGATTAGCGGCTCTAATGCCACAGTCGTTAATTTGATCCATATTTTTCCAACGAGAAATACCTAAGCTACTGGTAATTACGGGAAATCCGTGTTCATGGGCATATAGAGCGGTTCGTTCAAACCTCATATCAAAACAAGCTGTACATCGAATACCTCGTTCTGGTTCAAATTCCATTCCTTTAGTTCGTTCAAACCAGTTATCGGTATCGTAATCGGCATCTATAAATGGAATATTATGTTTTTCGGCAAATCTAATATTTTCGTTTTTTCTAATTTCGTATTCTTTATTAGGGTGGATATTAGGATTATAAAAATAGATTGTAAATGGAATTTTAGAATCTATAAAAGCTTCCATTAATTCTCCAGCACATGGCGCACAACATGAATGTAATAAGACAGGGCCTTCGTTGTTAGGCGTTTTTAACGAGTCTCTTTTCTTTGATCTATCTGACATGCTTATATAGTAGTTATTTTAGTTTGATTTATCAAGCGCTTATTCATTTTTTAAATAAGCATGTATTTCTGGAATATTATTTTGAAAAGCAATGAAATTAGGGTTTTTTAAGTCTTTTTTATTATAGAGTAAAGGTTGTTTATTAATAAGTGATACCATTTGACAATTTGATTCGTGAATAATAATATCCCCTGCGGCAGTATCCCATTCCATGGTAGGTCCTTGTCTTGGATAGATATCTATTTCTCCGTTAGCGAGTAAGCAAAATTTGATTGCTGATCCTTTTTCTATAAATGTATAGTTGTAGTTGTTTAACATGGAGAGATTGTTTTTTTCATAATGAAATTTACTTTTTGCTATGATAAGTTTTTTTTGAATTTTTTTATGAATAATGGGTTGGTCATTTATAAAGCTGCCTTTATTTTGGATTGCCCAATAAAAAGTATTTGTAACGGGGATACTAATTATACCTAAAATGGGTCTATTATTTTCGATTAATGCGATATTAGTGCAGAATTCATCATCTTTTTTTAAAAAATGTTTTGTTCCATCAATAGGGTCAATTAACCAAAATCGAGACCATTTTTTTCTGGTATTAAAATCAATGGGATTTTCTTCACTTAGAATAGGGTATGTAAACTGCTTGGAGAGTTCTTTTATAAGAAAGTGATGAACATCTTGATCTGCTTTTGTTAAGGGTGTATTATCATTTTTTAATGTGAATGTTAAAGGTTTTTGATAATGATCTAATATCATTTGATTTGTTGTGGTTAAGATTTTTTTTAATGAGTTAATTATGGATATCATTGGAACTAATTAATGGATTGAATGTTTAAGAATTGAATATTTCCAGAGTTCGGACCAATCTAGTTTTTTTCTGGCAATATTTTGTAATTGTGTTTTATTTTCTTTTTGATTGATAATATCTGATAAAGCTTGGTTATTGGTTTTTATATTAAAAATTGACGGGCTTAATTCAATAAAGTCATTTGCAGAGTCAAAGTAATTTACTAAAATAGGGAGCCCCATACATAGATATTCTCGTGTTTTTAAAGGACATTCTTCTTCAAAATTAGAGGAATTCCATTTAAATATACTAATTCCAAAATCAGCTAATTTGTATATTTGTAAACGGGTTTCTGTATTTAATATTCCTAAAAATATAAATTGAGGATGTTTAATTGGTTCATAAGGACCCATCACAATTACTAATATATTAGGTTCTTTTTCGATATATTGAATTATTTCTGAAATGGGTTGCCATGGGTCACCATTTCCTGAAAAAACTGCAATTTTTTTGTAACTTTTTTTTTGAAGGGTATGGCTTAGTTGAGCAACGGTTGCACTATCAATATTGGTTATTTTAATTTTAGGATAAGAAAATCCATTTTGAGTATACTGAACTTTGTGGGTTTTTGATGTGTATTGTTGGATTAATCGTTTCAGCTGTTGTGTTGGTGTTATATGAGTACTATTGGATAGTTTTAGAAATAAGGAAAGTTTTCTTATTAATTTTGGAGGAGGATTATGTTTGATTTGGCTATAAAAATGTTCGACATAGATGATTTTTATGTATGATAGAGCGATTAAACTAATATTGAGTAAAGTTTGATTGGGGTGAAATCGATAATAAATAATATTTGATTGTGTTGCATATAGAATCGCTTTTACAACAAAAATTAAGTTATAGAAGTATAGGAGAAGTTTAGATTTAGTAGCAGGAGTTGGTTTTGATACGAAATTGGTAGCATAATGATTGTTTAATACACTTAATTGTGATTGAATCTTTAAACTTAAATCTTCGCTTGGAGCAGGAAAAGGAAAAATATAACAACAGGTTTTTTTAAGCATAATCATATTTTACTACGATGTTAATGTTTTCAAAATAGTTAATTACTTAATGTTAACGATCTTCCTTTTGAATGTAGTTATTTATCCAGCGGATACGATCTTGAATGATCTTTTCATAGCCAATTGATTTAGGGGTATAAAATGTATGCTTTTGTGGCAAATAGTCTTGTTTGATAATACCTTTAGGATCGTCATGGGGATATTGATACTGTTGCCCAAACCCTTCTTTTTTTGCACCTTTATAATGACTATCTCTTAAGTGGTTTGGTATATCATGGAAGTTACCTTGTTTTATCGTTGATTTTGCTTTTTTTAATGCTTCGTAGGTTGCATTACTTTTTGGTGCTGTAGCTAGGAAAATTGCGACGTGTGATAAATTAATTTCAATTTCAGGAAGTCCAATGGTTGTGGCTGCTTGTTGAACAGCTGTGGCTAATGGTAGTGCATGTGGATCTGCTGTACCAATGTCTTCTGATGCAAAGATTACTAATCGGCGAGCAATAAACCGAGGATCTTCTCCGCTATCAAGTAATCGTGATAACCAATAAACGGTGGCATCAGGATCGGAACCTCTCATACTTTTGATAAATGCGGATATTAGATCGTAATGGTCGTCTTTACGTAATGATTTTCCTTGATTTTGGAGTAATGCTTGAATTGAATCAAGGGTTATATTTTTTGTTTTTATTGCTTGGTTTTTAATGATATCGACATAATTTACTAATTTTCTGGCATCACCTCGACATTCACCAATTACGATGTCTTTTATTTTTGGATCTATTTTAACGGGATTATTTTTTTTTATTTTATCAAGGGCATTATCATAGATTTTAGTTAGAGATAATTTTGATAGTGGTTTGAATTCAACTATTTGGCATCTAGAAACTAAACCTGATATAACACTAAAATATGGATTTTCGGTTGTAGCTCCTAATAATGTAATTAATCCTGATTCGACCGACGGGAGTAGAGCGTCTTGTTGTGTTTTGCTAAATCGATGAATTTCATCAATAAATAATAATGTCGATTTTTGTCGTTGTTTTGCTTGCTCGATACATTGTTTCATTATGGCGATATTAGCGGTTACGGCATTGATCATATCTACATGACAGTCTAAGTGATTAGCCACAAGCCGGGCATAGGATGTTTTTCCGCAACCAGGCGGCCCCCAAAGAATTAGTGATGTTAATTGTTTTTGTTCTAGGATATTTCGTAATGGTTTTCCAACTCCCATTAAATGGGATTGACCTTGAAATTCGTTAATCGTTTTAGGTGCTAATTGAAACGCAAGAGGTGCTTTAGGGTTAGGTAATGGGTTAGTTGGATTTGGAAATAAAGGGGCTGGTTCTTGAAATACAGTCATTTTTTGTGACTCCTTTGATGGTTATAGTTTTATATCGGCTAGTTTCTTCTTTGGTAATGGTAATTTGTTGTTTGGAAATATGCAATATTTTTGCTAAAAACTTTGTTTAATGTAACGTTGACTTTGCTTTTTTGGGGGCACTGGCTATTTTAATTGTTTAGTTTCTAAAATGGTTATAATTTTATTTTTTGAAGTATTTGGAATGATATGTAAATACAATATAATAGAATTATCTTTTTGGGTCATTGTGGTATTGACTATATAAGATCTAAAGAATCGAAAATAATATTCTTTTTAAAAACCCTATAGCAAAAAATGCAACGATTGGAGATACATCCATTCCTCCGATAGGTGGAATCATTTGTTGAAATGGTTTTAAGATTGGTGTTGTTACTTTATAAATCCATTCAATAATAGGATGTTGTTTATCATGAGGAATCCATGATAGTGCTATCCTAACAATTAGGACTAAATAAATGGCTTGAAAAAATAAATCCAAAATTTCGATAATCATATCCAAATTCTAACGTTTCTTTTTATAACTATCAAGAATTTTTGCTGTTTTGATTTTGTTTAGGGCTTAGATAATTTGGTTTCTAAGCCCTTATTATTTGTACTTATAAATTAAATCCAGCCATTACTGAAAATGTACTACTAATTTTTTTGTCATTGTTTTGGAACCCTGGTTTCCAAACTAAGTTAATCGGGATATTTAAGTCGTTACTTGTGAAATTATAGCCAACGGTTGCAACAAGACCAATTCCTGCTGGTGATAACACTGGACCGACTGCTGTTTCGAATCCTTGTTTATGACGGATTCCAACTAAAGTACTAAATGAAGGAAGGATCATTCCTTGTTCAAAGCCACCAACTAAAACAATATATTCGGCAATTCCTGTAAATGTACTTTGATCAGAAAATCTGGATTCCCATTGCCAACCGATTTGAGCAAGTGACGAGTTTTTTTTACTATTTTCTAGTTCTGTTTTAGAATAACCATCGCCAATCCATGTATAACCTAATCTAGGACCAGATAGTTTTTTTATATTTGAATTTGTAAATTCAGACTGTGCTAATAATATATTGCTGAGTAGTAATAATAATACTATTATTTTTTTCATTAATTATCTCCTATTTTTAATTTTAATTAAGGCTATTATTATATGGATTTTAAAAATTGTAAATAGTTTAATTATGCTTGGATAGTTCCTTAGATCGAGTAATGGCAGCTTGAATCATAGCTTGGATTTGTTTGTTTACCTGATTTGATTTATAGTTTTGCAGACCTGCAACGGTTGTTCCATTGGGAGAAGATACTTCTTGTATAAGTGTTTCTGGTGATTTATTACTGTTTAATAACATATGACCCGCTCCAATTAATGTTTGGGCTGCAAATTGAATGGCATCTTCGTAACTAAGGCCTTGGTTGTTGGCTAATTCGGCAATATCATGACAAATTTGGTAAAAAAAGGCAGGGCCACTTCCACTAATACCTGTTACTGTATCCATTACATTTTCGGGAACTACTTTCATTTTTCCAATACCTTCGAAAATAGTCTTAGCTATTTCTTGATGCTGTTCGGTTATATTTTTATTAAAGCTAATGCCACTCATTCCTTGTTGTAATAGTGCTGGTGTATTAGGCATGCAACGGATAATGGGGACATGTTCGCCTAATTGTTTTTCTAGAGTTGTCATTGTAATACCAGCTAATATAGAAATTATTAAGTTTGGTTTTTTGTTTGAAATAGGTTGTAGAATCGTTTGGTACTGTTGCGGCTTAACCGCTATGATTATTATAGAAGCTGTTTTATAAATAGTATCTTTTGAAACAGATTTTATAGGAAATTCTTGTTCTATTTTTTTTGCTACTAAATTGTCTTTTTCGGTAAATATAATGTTAAGTTTTTGATTATTGGAAATCAGTCCTTTATAAATGGCTTTTGCCATATTTCCAAAACCAATAAATCCTATGGTTTCGCTATGTAAGGTCATTGATGGTTAATGGATATAAAGTTGGTAGGGTAATTAGGATTTGTAGTAATTAGTGGTTTTGGTGAAAAATTAAACCAAGAGGATATCTTTTTTTTAATTGGGTTTTCGAATTGTTTATTATAGTAGATTGTATGTTGGTTGTACCTATGACTTAAAATCGATAACTTTTTTTCTAATGAATCTAGTTGATATAAGGTTCGTTTTTGTTTGAAATAATCTTTATGATTTTCTTTTAAGATATATTTAATATTATAGTCCGTTAAATCTTCATTTAATTGGGTATTTGCTGAAATAATCGTAGCACGATTCTGTTCATTATGAGTTAACAATATATTTGAGTTTTGCTTAATTCTAGATAGTGTGTTGTTATTGTTATTTAAATTAGGTAATTTTAAAACTATGTAGGCTTTTTCTTCTAATAAAGAACTGACGGACGTAATATTTTGGTCAGGGTTTTTCCATGTCGTATTTAAGGTTATTTCTAAATTTAAAAACGTATTTTTAATTGATAAGAAGCCACAAACTAAAATTAAGATACCAAAAAATAGAATGTTATTTAAAAAACTTTTTTGCCATGTCTTTTTGGGCTTTTCATTGTTTGAAATTGTTTCTGTTTCAGTTTTAGTAGACATGGTTCATATTTTATAGAATTACATTTAATATTGCAACATCGTAACGTAATTGTGATGGCATTTTTTAAATATATTTTAATGAAAGATCATGTCATCGGATTAAGTTCTTGTCTGTCTTCAAGCATTTGTTGAATGTTATTAAATGCTTTATTATTTTTAGTTAAATCAATTAAGTGACGCTCTTTATTATTAGCGGTACTTATTTTGCTGGGAGTGATTTTTTTAAAGTTTAACCACTCTTTATTTTTTGTTGTTGGAATGTTTTTTGGGGTTGTATTTGGCCTGACATGTACTTTTTGTCTGATTTGGAAGGGTAGTTTAGTTAGTTGCATAGCAACTTTTTGAGAAGTCGTAGTTATTGTTAACGGCGTTCTAACTAGTTGATGGATTTGTTTTGGAGTGAATAATAATCGACTGATTTGCATATTTTGTGTTCCTTTATTTATTTAGTTGTAAAATGGTTTTTTTGTCATTGTTGTCATTTTTTGTGCCAAATTTAGTAAGTCGTTTTTGAGTGTGGTTTTTAATTGTATGTTAACAAAAATGTTGTTTTGTAGTGATTTGATGTTTTTTTGATTACATATTTGATGGGGTCTGTTATTTTAAAAACAATAGTTTACTGCTAAATTAGTGTTTTTGGCAATTATAAGATTTTGGATTTAAGATCTTAACTTTTTGTTTTATAAATCGATTAATTAGGTTTGGTTTGTATATTGGAGTTGAAAAAAAATCAAAGCTGTCGTAAAATTTTTGGTAATTGATGGTGATCGTAGCTCAGTTGGTAGAGCCCCGGATTGTGGTTCCGGTTGTCGTGGGTTCAAGTCCCATCGGTCACCCCATTTTCTTAGGTAATGTTTCCAATGGTATAATAAATATAAATTAGAGTTAGGGGTGTGTTACATGATAGAAATGTTAATGATAGTTCAAATTGTGTTGATAATTGTCTTAATTGGTTTGGTTGTGTTTAAGCGCTCAACTGGAACATTAGAATCGGATATTAAAGTTGTTCATCAAGCAATTATTGATTCTAACCGGGTCGTAAAAGATGAACTAGTTCAAAATAGAGATCAATTTTCTAAAGATGCTAAATCTGGACGAGAAGAATCTCAAAATTCGTTATTAAAATTTACAGATACATTACTTAAGCGAATGACTGATATTGCTACTTTACAAAAACAACAATTGGATACTTTTGCTAAACAGTTAACGGTATTGACTGATAGTAACAATAAAGGGTTAGAAACTATGCGTCAGGTGATTGAAAAGTCGATTAGTGATTTACAGAAAGATAATAATAAAAAACTAGAAGATATGAGAATGACAGTTGATGAAAAGTTACATAAGACATTAGAGAAGCGGTTAGGGGAATCGTTTAAACTAGTTAGTGATCGATTAGAAGTTGTTCATAAAGGTTTAGGTGAAATGCAGCAGCTTGCTAGTGGGGTAGGTGATTTAAAGAAAGTACTAACAAATGTTAAGACTCGTGGTATTTGGGGCGAAATTCAATTGGGTAATTTATTAGAACAACTATTAACATCAGATCAATATGAAAAAGATGTTCGAATTAAAAAGAATCGTGCAGATTTTGTTGAATATGCGGTTAAATTGCCAGGGCGAGATGACAATAAAGATCATATTTGGTTGCCAATTGATGCTAAATTTCCATTAGATACTTATCAGCATTTATTAGAGGCACAAGAACAGGCTAATCCTGAATTGGTACAACAATCAATGAAACAATTAGAAATGAGAATAAAGCTAGAGGCTAAAACAATTCAAGAAAAATATGTAGATCCTCCAAATACTACTGATTTTGGAATTATATTTTTACCGATAGAAGGGTTATATGCTGAGATTCTTAGAATTCCTGGACTTCAAGAGACTTTGCAACGTGATTACCGAATTTTACTTGCTGGACCTACTACATTAGCTGCTTTATTAAATAGTTTACAGATGGGATTTAGAACTTTAGCGGTAGAAAAACGGTCTAGTGAAGTTTGGCAGCTATTAAGCGTGGTTAAAACCGAATTCGGTAAATTTGGTGATATTTTAGAGAAGACCCAAAAGAAGATTCAAGAAGCCGGTAATACAATGGACTTGGCATCTCGAAAGTCGAGAACAATCGAACGAAAATTGAGAACGGTTCAGGAATTACCAGATCAAAATTCGCCGGAGATACCCTTAGATATGGGTGTTAAGGAGCCGTTGAATGATTCATTGTTTTCGACATTAAATTAATGGTAATAGAATTTACTATTAATTTAGCCGTAGCGTAAATTTGATATCTATTTAAATAAATCCTATTTCACGTTACAATTAGGTATCTATATTTTGGTAAGGAGCTTTTTATGACTAATTTAGGACGATTAATTACAGCTATGGTAACCCCTTTTAATGATGATTTTTCGTTAAATATTGATGAAACAATTAAACTGGCCAATTATTTAGTCGATAATGGTACAGATACTGTTTTGTTGGCAGGTACCACAGGAGAATCGCCTACATTAACTCATAATGAAGAATATTCAATTTTTAAAGAAGTTAGTCGGTCGTTAGCTGGAAAAGCGAAGGTAATGGCAGGGACAGGTTCTAATTGTACACAAACTGCAATTGAATCGACTCAGGCTGCAGAAAAATGTGGAGTGGATAGCATTTTACAAGTTGTTCCTTATTATAATAAACCATCTCAAGAAGGTATGTATCAACATTTTAAAGCCGTTGCTGATAGTACGTCGTTACCAATTCTTTTATATAATATTCCGGGACGAACTGGCATTAATATGGAACCTGAAACAATGGCACGATTAGCTGATATTGATAATATTATCGGCGTTAAAGAAGCGGCCGGTTCTGTAGATCAAGTAAAAGCTATTCGACAAGAGACTCCTGATGATTTTTTGATATACTCGGGAGATGATGGTTTAACATTAGACTTTATGGAGGCAGGTGCTTGTGGCGTTGTTTCTGTTGCAGCACATTGTGTTGGATTAGAGATACAGTCAATGATGTCAGCTTTTGTTGATGGTGATCAAGAAAAGGCTCGGTCAATTCAAGATCGGTTAAATCGATTATTTGATGTCTTGTTTATTACTAGTAATCCTGTTCCGGTTAAAGTAGCTTTATCGTTGATGGGACATGCGGTTGGTCCTACCCGATTACCGTTAGTTTCGGCTACGCCAGATGAAATTTCTAAGATTCAAGATGTTTTAAATTCGGTTGTTATTCCGGCTAGTTAAACAAGAATTTAAGTATTACTTTTTACCAATATATATTAAATTGGGGGTATTTTTAAATCGGTTTGGGAATAACTTAGGGAATCGTCGTTCAAATCGAGATGAGAATACATTGGTTGCGCGAATGTGATAGGTGTTAAAGTTTTTTTCGCTCATATATGAGGATAATGTTTCAGTTGTCCATGAACGCATGTGTTGCCATTGATGAAAAATACAGCCACAATCAGGGCATAATCTCATAGCAGCATCTAGATCTTCTGAATTGGGTGTTGAAACAAAAAAGAAACCTCCTTTTTTAAGTATACGATAGGCTTCTGTAACTACTTTTTCTAAATTAAAATCATTTAAATGTTCGACAACTTCTAAACAAATTACTAAATCAGCTATATTATTTGGTATTTCATTATTTTCTTTTCCTAAAATATAAGTTTTATTAATTTGAGGATGATGTGAAAATTGTTCTTTAATTTTTTCAATTGATTTTTCAGACGTGTCTGCACAAATAATTTGATTAGTTGGTTTGGTCATTGGTAATAGTGCTTTTAATAGATGACCAGCGCCGCACCCGTAATCGAGAATGGTTTTAACTTTTTTTAACCCAATAAATTGGTCTATATAGTCAATGATTTGAGTTCCGGCTTGGTAGCTAAAGTATGTTTTTTTATAATGAGGGTTGTTAGAATAAAAATCCCATAATAAATTGACTTTTTCATCGGTCCATGAAATTTTATGTGTTTTTTGTTTCATTATTAAATCCTTTAATTTTATTACTTAATAAAGTATATAATAATAATCGTAATCGTTTAAGTTTTCTAATAGTTATCCTATTATTGATTTCTAGATTCGATAGTTTCTAAACGAATTAACAGTTGATTAATGGATTCTTTAAGTTCGTTAACTGTATATTTTAGCCGTTCATTTTCTTGTTCAATTTTTGTTTGGTTTTCGACTATTGAACTAATATATTGTGTTGGATTATCTAATGTAGTGATTGCTACATTGATAACTTTAGTCGATTTATCTAATGATGATTCCCAAGCTTGTCCAATAATTAACTTAATATCTTCGGCGGTAAGATCTTCTGGGTGAATGGCGATTCCTGTTCCGTTTTCTTCGCCGGATGGAATGATATAATCACCTGCCTGGACGGGCCCTGAGACATTAACAGGTACTTGTCCAATAAAGGCAACGGCTTGAGCTTTATTTTTAAATGTTGTTAATCCGTTTCCAATAATAATTGGTTGAGAACTTATTGCCATAATTCGATGGGCATCTTTTGTTCGTTTTGTTATTTTTCCGTTATATACGCCAACAATATCACCGGCATTAATTATTTCTTTAGAATCTATTTGTTCGATATATTCTGCATAATCAGCACCTTTTGATTCGTATATAAAATTAGTCTGTTTAGATTTTACATTATATTGACTTTTAAATGCTCCCATTGTTTTTTCGTTATCTTTAAATACAAAGAAATCTTCTGATATGATATTGTTTTCTGGCGTATTATTTACTAATAAATCTGATTTTCCATTGTCAGTGTTTTTTGCTAAAACGAATCCATTTGCTTTTAATAACATTCCACTGTTTTTTGAATGTAGTGTAAAGTTGTATGGCTCTGAAAACGCTGGATCAGTTAATTCTGTAGGACTATAAGAAATTACGGCTCCTGTTTTTGGAGTTTCTCCACTTTCATCTAAAAATACTAAGTTGGCAGATGATGTTAATTCTGTTGTAGTAATATTAATATTATTACTAGTTAGTAAGTTGTTAATGGTTATTTTTTCGGGGGTACCATTATCTGTTTGAATGGCGACATAATGATCTGTAAATGAGTTAGTGGTACTTAATGTTGCTATATCTAACGATACTTTATTATCTTCTATTTTTATACCACTATTGAGGTTTGCAACATTAAACGTTGCTACTTTAGGTTTTAAAAATGTTAAGAAATTTGTTAGAGTTAATCTTTTTTGTGGGTTTCCTGCTGACCCAGTGTCATAAATAGAAATATAGTCATTAAGAGATGTATCTGAAGCCTCTGTTAATTCACTAAAATCTAATGATACTTCTTGTTGGGTATTAATAGTAACTCCACCGTTCTTAAGAGCCGTATTAAATGTGGCAACTAATGGTGCTAAATTTTTAATAGATAATCGTTTATGAATATTAGTATTTTGTTCAAAAATAATTAGAGAGTCATTTATTGATTTATCATTAGTGGATTCTGGTAAACTTAAAATATCAAATTCTAGTTTTTGATTTTTTGGATTATTTCTAAGACCGCTTTTTTCGTCAGGTGTTGAAATTAAATTTTGTAAATCGGTAGGCGTCACTTTTTTATATATATCGTCGCTTGCTTGAAATAAAATATGGTCGTTAATCGTTATTGCATTAGTTATAAATGCATTGTCGCTAAGTTTAGATTCGGTGATGGCCTCAGTA
>QFBS01000013.1 GCA_003265895.1 Candidatus Marinamargulisbacteria bacterium SCGC AG-410-N11
CATCCCTCTTTTCTTTAATATGAGTTTAATTATAGAAAAATTATTAAAGTTATTACCTAAGGACATTATCTTTTGTTTTAATGAAAGTATGGATGTTTATAGGCGTGATTATTCTCATGCCCACGGAGAAAAACCATTAGTTGTTTTAAAGCCTTTTAAGGCGTCTCATCTTTCTTTGATTTTGAAGGTTTCTAGAGAATATAAAGTTCCACTTTATGTTAGAGGATCAGGTACAGGTAAAACAGGGGGATGCATCCCGTTGTCTGAAGGTATAGTTGTTAGTATGGAGGATTTTAATAAAATTATTGATATTGATTTTGTTAACTCTGTTGCTGTCGTAGAACCTGGTGTTATTACATATGATTTACAACTTGCGGCTGTTAAGAAAAATTTATTTTTTCCTCCTGATCCAGCTAGTTTGAAGATGTCAACTATTGGTGGGAATATTGCAGAAAATGCAGGAGGACCTAGAACGCTTAAATATGGTGTTACATCTGATTATGTATTAGGTTTAGAAGGGTTTTTTGCTAATGGAGAGCCTTTTTCATTTGGAGGAGCTATATATAAAAATGTAGCAGGCTATAATATTAATCAACTTTTAGTTGGTAGTGAAGGTACATTGGGGATTGTTACTAAAGCAATATTGAAATTAATTCCTAATCCCACGTGTAGAAGTTTTGTTTGGGTTGCTTTTCAATCGATTGACGATGCTATTTATTCATTAGGTCAGCTTAAGCTTAAAGGTGTTACTCCATCGATGGCAGAATTAATGGACTCAGTTTGTTTGAATGCGGTAAAAGATATGACAGGTGAAGATTATTTGGTTTCTAGCGCTATGTTTTATATGTTGTATGAGGTAGATGGTTTTTCAGAGTCTTTTGTAGAACGTGATGCAACTTTAATTGTAGATATTTGCAAACAGTCAGGATCTTTGTTTGAAGAAGTATATATTGGCGATGAATGTCCTTTTTTAGAGCGCCGTCGATTAGTATCTTTGTCATTAAATAAAATGGCGATTAGTAAAGTATCTCATGATGTTGTTGTTCCAATAAGTACATTGAAACAGTTTTTTAAATTTATTCAAAGTTTTAATATAGATGAAAAAATCAAAGTGTTGGCTTATGGTCATTTAGGGGATGGTAATTTACATGTCAATATTTTGAATTTATCTATGGAAACGGTTGAATGGGAAAAACTAAGTTCTAATATTGAATATAAAATTATGGAAAAGGTAATCGCTTTAAAAGGAAGTATTTCAGGTGAACATGGTATTGGATGTACTAAGAGTGATTATATGTCTTTAGCATTTACTCAAGAAGAGATTAATATTATGAAATTGATTAAAGATTCCTTTGACCCTTATCAACTATTAAATCCAGGTAAGATATTTAAATAAATAAGTTGCTTATTTTTAAACAGCTATTACTGTGATAAAATATAGATACATTTTAAAGGAAGAGTGTTTATGAAATTAGGATTTTTAAATGATCAATCGTCGTTAGAGACACGATCTACCTTAGATTTAGTTTCTGCTAAAAAATTAATATCGAAAGGTATTGACGTTTTTGTTGAAAAATCTTTTTCAAAAGAACTATTTTCGGATGATGATTTTGTTCAAATCGGAGTTACAATAAAAGAACGTTATGATATTTTAAAATCGTCTGACTTTATTGTTCAATTGTCTCCTTTGAATGAAGATGAAATTAAAGTTATGAAAAAGGGTGCTATTTTTTATGGTTTTCTAAATCCTTTTTTTAATAGACCATTGTTAACCACTTTTTCTAAATTTGGAATTAAAGCAATTAGTATGGAAATGATTCCAAGAACTACAATTGCCCAAAAAATGGATATTTTAAGTTCACAAGCTAATTTGGCCGGTTATGTAGCGGTTATGGTTGCTGCTGAGAGAATTAAAAAGGTTTTACCTATGATGATTACTCCAGCAGGTACTATTTCACCTTGTCGAGTATTTGTTATTGGTGTAGGTGTAGCTGGATTACAGGCTATTGCAACAGCTAAACGATTAGGTGCACGTGTTGAGGCATTTGATACACGTCCTGTTGTTGAAGAACAGGTTAAGTCTTTGGGAGCAAAATTTATTAAGGTTGACCTTGGGGCAACTGGCGAAACTCAAGATGGGTATGCTAAAGAGTTATCGGCTGAGAAATTAAAAAAACAAAAAGAAGTTATGGCAAAGCAATGTCAGTTATGTGATATTGTTATTACGACAGCTCAAGTATTTGGCCGGAGAGCTCCTCGTATTGTAACGAAAGACATGGTTTTAAATATGTCTAGAGGGAGTGTTATTGTTGACTTAGCTGTTGATTCAGGCGGTAATGTTGAGGGGGCTGAGTTGGGTAAAGAGATTTTGATTAATGGTGTTAATGTCATTGGATTAGCGAATTTTCCTGGGCATGTCGCTGTTCATGCTAGTCAAGTTTTATCTGCAAATATTTTTAATTTTATTGATGAGTTTTGGGATTCGGAAAATAAAATATTTCAATTTGATATGTCTAATGAGATATTATCCTCATCTGTTATTACAAATGATGGTGAAATTGTTAATAAGATGTTTTTAGAGTAAGGAGTTTTTGGATGGAATTTATTTATTTATTATTTGTATTGGTATTAGCAACTTTTTTAGGATTTGAACTTATTTCCAAAGTTCCGTCTACGCTTCATACTCCTTTAATGAGTGGGTCTAATGCTATTTCTGGTATCACTGTATTAGGAGCGATTGTATTAGCTGGTAACGGGGATCATCATTTTTTGGCTTCTATTTTAGGTTTTATTGCGGTTATTTTAGCTAGTATTAATGTTGTTGGTGGATATCTAGTTACAGAACGTATGTTGGATATGTTCAAAGGTAAAAAGACGTAGGCTATTATGGAAATTTTTCAAAATTGTGTTTATATAGTTTCTGCACTATTTTTTATTTTAGGACTTAAAAAACTAAGTCATCCATCTACGGCTAGACAAGGTAATTTTTTATCTGTGATTGGTATGTTTTTAGGCGTTGTTATTACCTTATTTGATTATCAAATTTTAGATTATAAATTCATTATTGTAGGTATTTTAATTGGGTCTTTAATAGGCCTATTTTCAGCAAGAATTGTGGCTATGACATCAATGCCAGAAATGGTTGCTTTATTAAATGGTTTTGGAGGTGCCTCTAGTTTATTTGTTGGTTGGTCAGCATTAGTTTCTACTACTATGTTTTCTTTGTTTAATAATGTTGTAACTGGTTTTTCTGTCTTTATTGGAGGGTTAACTTTTTCTGGAAGTATTATTGCATGGGCTAAATTATCAGAAAAGATTTCAGGGAAACCGTTTACATATAAAGGACAGATGTTTGTTAATATTTTACTTTTGCTAATTTGTGTAGTTTCTATTGTATTTTTTGTTTTAAGCCCAATAGATTATGGTTTTTGTTTTTATATTATAATAGGTCTTTCTTTGATAATTGGAATTCTTTCGGTTATTTCTATTGGCGGTGGAGATATGCCTGTTGTTATTTCATTACTTAATAGTTATTCTGGAATTGCGGCATGTTTTGCTGGTTTTGTTATTGAAAATGTTTTATTAATTGTAGCGGGTTCAATTGTTGGTGCAAGTGGATTAATACTTACTAATATAATGTGTAAGGCTATGAATCGGTCTCTATTTAATGTATTGTTTAGCGGTTTTGGATCTTTGCAGTCTTCTCAATCTAATGTCGATAGAGGTGAAGTTAGTCCTATAGTAGTAGATGATGCTTATCTAATTCTGGAAGCTGCTAGGTCTGTATTGATTGTTCCAGGATATGGAATGGCTGTAGCTCAAGCTCAGCATGTGGTTAAAGAATTATCCGATTTATTAGAGAGTAATGGAGCTGAGGTGTCTTTTGCTATTCATCCTGTTGCTGGTCGTATGCCAGGTCATATGAATGTACTTTTGGCAGAGGCGAGTGTTCCCTATGAGCAGTTAGTTGAAATGGAAAGTGTTAATCCCGTGATTGATAGTATTGATGTTTGTATTGTTATTGGAGCTAATGATGTTGTTAATCCAGATGCAAGGGATAATGAGTCTAGTTCTATTTATGGAATGCCTATTATTGAAGTAGATAAAGCTAAGACAGTTTTTGTATTAAAGCGATCGATGAAACCTGGCTTTGCAGGGATTGAAAACCCTCTATTTTATATGCCTAATACAAGGATGTTATTTGGAGATGCTAAATCTTCTATTCAATCTATAGTTAGTCAATTTAAAGATTAGTTATAAATTATTGTAATAAAACATATTTTCAATGCATTTTAGTGCTTTTTGTTGAATGTCTTTATCTATTTCAATTGTATTTTCAACTTTTGGACTTTCTAGACAAGTTAAAATATCTTGTAGGTTATTAGCTTTCATGTATTTACACATCGTGCAAGAGCCAATAAAGTTTTTACTTGGAGTTTCAGATTGCATTCGACTCGATAAACCACATTCAGTTAAAAGAAAAAAATTATTATGAATACTTTTTTTAACGTGAGTTACTATTTGTGAAGTACTTCCTACAAAATCTGATTGTTCTATTATGTTAGGGGCACATTCAGGGTGACTTATAATTTGAACTGTATTATCTTTCGATTTTATACTATTAATAAGTTTAGGTTCATATTCTTCATGTACATAACAAGTACCATTCCATAACTTAATATTTTTTTTGATATTTTGCTTTTTTAAATCATTTATAATATTTTGACCCATTAACTTGTCGGGTAAAAAATATATATTTTCATTTGATATATTTTTAATTATTTTTGTTGCATTTGAAGATGTTACACAAACATCACATTCTGATTTGATTTCTGCGGTAGTATTAATATAGCAAACAAAGGTATAGTTTGGATGCTTTTCTTTTAATAATTTAATGTCATTTAATGTAATGGAGTCAGCTAATGAACAACCATTAAATGTAGAAGGAATATAAACACTTTTATTGGGATTAAGAATTTTTGCAGTATCTGCCATAAATTTAACCGCACAAAATATAATTGAGTCAGCATTTGAATTTTTTGCTGCTAGACTTAGTTCATAAGAATCTCCTACTTTATCAGCAATTCCATATAATATTTCAGGAGATACATAGGAGTGTCCTAATATAAGAGTGTTTTTTTCTTTTTTTAACTGATTAATCTTATTGATTATTGGTAATATAGATACACACTTTTCTAAGGAATATTTGCAATTTTCATTTCCTATCGAAATATTTTTTAATTTTAAATATAGATCTTGTGCTGTTAATGTCATTGACGTGCTCCAATTGCATTTACTGGGCATTTTTTTAAAGCTAGCATACACTGTTTAACATCAAATTCTTTATTAGGGTGTTTAACCACAATTGCGAGTGTATTTTGTTTATTCATTTCAAAATAATTAGGCGCTATAGTAGTACAGGTATCGCAACCTATGCATTCATTAGAAATTGTTAAAAATAAAGATTTTTTAATTTTATTCATATTTTGCTTCTATAATACTGGGTCTATTTAAAATAGCCAATATTTTTATAAATTTAGCATGATATAATACTATAAAATACTTTATTTATAAATATTTATGATTTTGTGTATACGATTTTTATTTAACTTATTGGTAATTAGTTGTATGTTTTTTGGTGTTTTATCCAACACTGATAGTCTTTTTGGAAATCAGTCGATAAAAAATATTACATTATCAATGACTCCTTCTTTATTTCAAGGAAGCTCTTTATATAAAATAGGTGGTAAAGTTAGTCAAACTTTATATGGCGGTTCTGGTTTAAGTGAATATTATTCACACTTTCCATTAAGTACTCTAGATTTTGATGTTAATACTATGGTTATGTCCTATCAATTGAATTTTGATTTAATGTTTCCATTTCAAAAATATATTAATCCTGATAGTAAAGTTAACATGTTCTTTGCTCATAGTATAACGAATAAAGTTAATGGAAAATTAAGAGATTATGATTGGGGGTTAGAATATGATCGTGATATTCAATTGTATGGATTTTCAGATAAACTTGATTCTTCCTTGGATATATACTCAGAAACGGACTTATATTTAACATATTATCAATTTGGTATGGAATTTTTAACGCCAGTATTTTATTTTAAGAACGTAGGCTATTTATTTGCGGGGGTAGGAGGTCGGTTTTTAGATTTATCTTATGTAGGTAATGGTATGGTTCAGTGGGCATATTCTGACTATGGTAAACAGATTATGGGGCAAGATAGACTTGAAATTAATAAGAACGTAATTTTTTATGATATTACATATTACATTCCTTATATTTCATGTATGTATATGGCAAACTCCTTGGGTTTAAATGTCGAGTTAAAGTTAAATTTTTCGCCATATGTTTTAATTGTTGATGCGGATGATCATATATTACGTAATAAATATTCTAAGGGACGAGTCATTGGGAATTTATTTGAATATAATGTATCGTTAACTTATCCAGTAATGGGGGGGATAAAATTATTTTTTTATTTTGATAATCGATTAGTTTGGGGGTATGGTAAACAAACACAAACTCAATATTTGTCGTCTTCTTATGTGCTTTCTAATCAGTTATATTCAACTGAAATTGATCACAAGATTCAATATAATACCAATACTATTTCTTTGGGATTAATTTATCAATTTTAATATTTAATTAATTTAGTATTGATTTTATAGATTTAGTATATTAGTATGTTTTGAACTTATATCTTTCATATTAGGGTATAAAATAATATATTAAGGAGTTTGATATGAGCGTATTAGTTGGTAAACCAGCACCTCAATTTGACGTTAAAGCTGTTGTTAATGGAGGTGAAGTTGTCGATTCTTTTAAATTATCTGATTTGAAAGGTAAGTATGTTGTTTTATTTTTCTATCCATTGGATTTTACGTTTGTATGTCCAACAGAATTACATGCTTTTCAAGAAAAATTAGCTGAATTTGAAAAAAGAAATACACAAGTAGTTGCTTGTTCTGTAGATTCTTGGTTTTCTCATGTTGCTTGGTTAAAGACGGATAAATTATCAGGTGGTATTAGTGGTATTACTTATCCAATTATTTCAGATTTTAATAAAGAAATAGCTAAACAATATGATGTTTTACAGGAAGAATTAGGTGCATCTTATAGAGGGTTATTTTTAATTGATCAAGAAGGTATTGTTCGTCATCAGGTTGTTAATGATTTACCATTAGGTAGAAATATTGATGAAGCTATTAGAATGGTGGATTCATTACAATTTTATGAGGCTAATGGGGAAGTGTGTCCTGCTAATTGGACTCAAGGGAAAACTGCGATAACGCCAAATGAAGAAGGGATAAAATCTTTTTTCAAAAAAGAATCATAAATTTAAATAAAAGGGAGAAAAATAATGAGTTATAAATTACCAGAATTAAATTATGAATATAATGCATTGGAGCCTAATATTGATGCAAAAACAATGGAGATCCATTATTCAAAACATCATAATGCATATGTTACTAAGTTGAACGCCGCTATTGAAGGTACTAATTTAGGAGATCAATCAATAGAGGATCTTTTACGTAATATTTTATCTGTGCCTGAAAATATTCGTGGTGCTGTTCAAAATAATGGTGGTGGTCACGCTAATCATACTTTATTTTGGAGTACATTATCGTCAAACGGTGGAGGCAATCCTTCTGGTAATTTAGCTCAAGCAATTACTGATAAATTTGACAGTTTTGATTCATTTAAAGATGCATTTTCGCAAGCGGCAGCTACTCGTTTTGGAAGTGGATGGGCATGGTTAGTTGTTAATTCTAATGGTGAATTAGAGGTAACATCTACTGCAAATCAAGATAGTCCTTATATGAATAACCAAACACCTATACTTGGTTTAGACGTTTGGGAACATGCCTATTATTTGAATTATCAAAATAGACGGCCAGACTATATTGATGCTTTTTGGAATGTTGTTGATTGGCGTCAGGTTGAAAATAATTATTCAGAAGCAGCGGTAGCTAGAACTGCTGTTTAATTAACTAATTAAAATAGGGGGGGGTTAAGTTTTTACAGTTACTTTTTTAGCGGGGTTTAATTCAGATAAAGATTTTAGTTTTACGTTCAATTCACTTGTTTTTAGTAGTAACTCAAGATCAAACTCTGATTCGATAGTAAATCCATTATCTTTAATTATTTGAAGTGTTTCAACTTGGTTTGTTCCTGTAGCATTTAAATAACCGTCCATAAATATTGAATTTGCAGCATGTAAGGCTAGTCCTTGTAGTGATCTAAGATGTAGTTCTCTACCTGCTGCGATTCTAATTTCTGCATTTGGATTAAAGAATCTCATTAAACATAGAATACGTACGCAAAATTCAGGAGATAAATTTGTCGGTGTTTTTTGTGAAAGAGGAGTACCTTCAATGGGAATAAAAAAGTTGATTGGTATAGATGGCACTTCCAGTTCTTTAAATTTAGTTGCTAATTCGATTATTTCTTCATTGCTTTCTCCCATTCCAACAATCATTCCAGAACATAGCTCTAGCCCTGCTTTTTTTGCAGATTGGAGTGTGTTTAATCTATCTTGATATGTATGAGTGCTGCAGATTTCTTGATATCTATTTTTTGAAGTATTTAGATTGTGATTTAATCTGTCTAGTCCTGCTTCTTTAAGAGTTGTGGCGGATTCGTCATTAAGTAGACCAGGTGATAGACAAACTTGGATTGGATATTTTTCTTTAATTTTACTAATTAGTTCTGCTAACTTTGATACTCGACGTTTGGAAGGTCCTCTTCCAGCGGATACCATGCAGTAACGAAATGCACCTCTTTCATAAGCTGCTTTTGCTTCATTAAGAATTTCTTCATCTGATTTTATTGGATAGTCATTGATGCCTGTTTTTGCTGTTTTTGCTTGGGCACAATAAGAACAGTCTTCAGGACAGAACCCGTTTTGTATATTATTAATGATATGAATAGTTACTGTATTTTTCCATTTTTCATAGCGAACTTTGTAAGCTGTTTGCACTAAATCAAGTAGCGGAACTTCAGCTAGAATTTTTAAAGCTTCTGATTGTGTAATCGATTGTTTTGTTGTGCATTTTTGATATATTGAATTTAGAAAATTATCTTTCATGATTAAATAATTTAATATAAAATCTTACTTTTTTCTATCTTTATTTGGTTCTTAAGTTTAAATGTATGCAACTTTTATTATTTTTTTTCGATAATATAGTAAAAGCTAGAATATTTTTAAAAATAATGTCTAGGTTTAGGATAAAATAAGATTAATAAAAGGTTTTAATATAATTTTGAAATATATTGATGACAAAGTATTCGAATTGTAATAAAATTAAGGGTTAGTGAGGGAAAATATGATATTTAATAAACACGAATCTTCTGATTTACAGCATTTATTTCACATACCAGTTATGGGTACTGCTTTTACTATTGATACCCCTATCAAAACAGCGAGATTTGGGATATCTTCAGTTATTTCTATTGGAGATGATGAATTATGTGAAACTATGAGTCAAGTTTATGCTAAACAATATAATATAGAATTTTATGATATTGATAAGAATCAAGATGATTTTCGTGCTAAAAGAATTACTCGTTATTTAAATTTAGTAAAACAAATTATTGACCAACAAGTATTAGAAATGAAGAGGCAGGGTTTTGCGGATAAAGATAATGATACACACAAGTATTTTCAAATGTTACCAACACATTCACATGTGCGACAGTTGTATTCTGATATGTTAGCTATGGAAGATTCTGATCAGAAAGTTGATGTACAAGCAAAATTGTTAGAACTGTTAGTACCAGGATCTATAGATGTTAATATTATGACCAAATTGGATAGAACTAACTATGATAAAAATGGACAGGAATTACCAATGGAATTTTCGGATGCTTTATCAGCATTTAGAGGGTTTGCTAAAAGTAATTTGAGTTCTAGTATTGTATTTTCCGCGGGATTTAATAGACGCTTATATTCGTATATTGATAAGTTTAATGACTTTTTTCCTGATAAAAATGGGTTTATTAAAAAGAAAATTATTCTCAAGGTTTCAGATTATAGGTCGTCATTAACTCAAGGTAAGTTTTTAGCTAAAAAAGGATTATGGGTTTCTGAATATCGTGTTGAATCTGGGTTGAATTGTGGAGGTCATGCTTTTGCTACAGATGGATATTTATTAGGACCTATATTAGAAGAATTTAAAGAAAAGCGTCATTCGTTATTAGAATCATTATATGGAATATGTAATCAATCTTTGGAGTCTAATTCTAAGATTACTTTTCAAAAAGTACCCGCTACACTATTTACCGTTCAAGGTGGTATTGGTACTGCGAAAGAGCAAAACTTTTTAGCTAGTTATTATGAAATGGATTCAATGGGGTGGGCAACGCCTTTCTTATTGGTTCCTGAAGTTACTCAGTTAGATGATGAAACTAGAGAGTTATTAAAAAATGCTGGGAAAGATGATTTGTATACGAGTGGAATATCTCCATTGGGAGTTCCTTTTAATTCGGTTAAAGGTACTGCTAGTGAAATTCAAAAATTACAAAGATTTGAAGATGGGCGACCAGGAAGTCCATGTCCAAAAGGTTTTTTAGTTAGTAATACAGAATTTTCAAAAAAACCAGTTTGTACAGCATCTACTTTCTTTCAAAAACGAAAAATTAAACAATTAAAGGAATTAAATTTATCTTTTGATGCATTAAAAAATTCTATTCAACAAGTTATTGATAAAGTTTGTTTGTGTGAAGATTTAGCGTCTAGTTCTTTAATAAACGCCAAGGTTGATAATAAGCGTCCACTGAAGACTGCTGTTTGCCCTGGCCCTAATTTAGCATATTTTTCGAAAGTTGTTAGTTTAAAGGATATGGTCGATCATATTTATGGTCGTGTTAATTTACTAAACACAACTAAGCGTTCTAATATGTTTGTTAATGAGTTGAGAATGTATATTAAGCATTTTGTGAAAGAAATAAATCAAGTATCTAATCAACCTTCAGATCGAGGTTTAAAAACAATTCGTTTATTTTCTGAAAATCTTAAAACGGGTATGCAGTATTATAAGAAAATGATTCCTAAACTGATTGAGGAAACAACTTCTTATCGATTACAGATGTCACATGAACTGCAGCAAATTAAAGAAGAATTTGATTCTATACTTAAAAAATATCCATTGATTTTTGACTACTCATTAGGCGTGGCAGTCCCTGCTTAGTTTATTTGCTTTTAAAATCACTTATTACAAAACGTTAGAAGAGCTTTTTGTATATTATCCTTTTATATAATTTAAATTTATAAAAATATCTGTTTGTTATTTATATATGGTCTCCTTTATTTGCAGACCATATATATTATAATTAGAAAAATTGATATATTGTTTATTTTATTATACGCAGTTTATTAGGTATATATTTTTTTGTTTTGTTCAAGAAATCTTTCGGATTGTTTATTCATTTCTTCACTATAGTTGTTTTTTATTTCATGGCTGATTCTCATTGAGCAAAATTTAGGGCCACACATAGAGCAAAAATGAGCCGTTTTGGCTTTTTCCGTTGGAAGGGTTTCATCATGATATTCTCGAGCTCTTGTTGGATCTAATGATAGATTAAACTGATCTTCCCACCGAAACTCAAATCTTGCTTTTGATAAAGCATCATCTCTTTTTTGAGCTGAAGGATGACCTTTAGCCAGGTCTGCTGCATGAGCTGCAATTTTATATGCAATAATACCATCTTTTACATCTTCTTTATTAGGTAAGCCAAGGTGTTCTTTGGGAGTTACATAACAAAGCATTGATGTTCCAAACCACCCAATCATCGCAGCTCCAATTGCTGATGTTATGTGGTCATAAGCTGGTGCTATATCTGTTGTTAATGGGCCTAATGTATAAAATGGTGCATGACTGCAAGTTTCTTCTTGTTTTTCCATATTTTCTTTAATTAAGTGCATAGGGACATGTCCTGGACCTTCAATCATGGTTTGAACATCATGTTTATGTGCAATTTTTGTTAATTCACCTAATGTTTCTAATTCAGAAAATTGAGCTTCGTCATTGGCATCTTTAATAGAGCCAGGTCTAAGACCGTCTCCTAAACTAAAACTAACATCGTATTGTTTCATAATGTCGCAAATATCTTCAAAATGAGAATATAAAAAGTTTTCTTTATGATGTGCTAAACACCATTGAGCCATTATAGAACCGCCTCTAGAAACAATTCCTGTTAGTCGATTAGCGGTCAGTGGAATATAATGTAGTCTTACTCCGGCATGAATTGTAAAGTAATCAACGCCTTGTTCAGCTTGTTCTATTAACGTATCTCTATACAGCTCCCAGGTTAATTCAGTAGCATCACCATTTACTTTTTCTAATGCTTGATAAATAGGAACAGTTCCAATGGGAACCGGAGAATTTCTTATGATCCATTCTCTTGTTTCATGAATATTTTTACCTGTCGACAAATCCATAACAGTATCGCCACCCCAGTATGTTGCCCATGTCATTTTTTCTACTTCGTTTTTTATGTTAGAGGTAATTGCGGAGTTTCCAATATTTGCATTAATTTTTACATGAAATTTTCTTCCTATAATCATTGGTTCGATTTCTGGGTGATTAATATTTGCAGGGATTATTGCGTGACCTTTTGCGACTTCCTCTCTAACTACCTCTGGAGAGCATTGTTCTCTAATTGCAATATATTCCATTTCTGGAGTAATGATTCCTTTTTTTGCATAATGCATTTGAGAAACATTTTTTCCTGGTAACGCACGTTTTGGAAGTTTTAAATTTGGAAATTGAATAGTTTGATTTTTTGATTTTGTTTCATAGTGATAAATGGAAGAAAAACTGCTTAGTTGTTCCGTATCTTGTCTATTTTTAATCCATGAATCTCTTAATCTGGGGATACCCTCTTTTATGGAATGAGTAACGGTAGGGTCAGAATATATTCCTGATGTATCATATACTAAAATAGACGGGTTTGATTCTGTATTATTATCTAACTGAGTATCACTTTGCTTAATTTCTCTAAATGGTACATTTATGTCTGGAAAAAGAGTACCTTTTTTATATATTTTTTTTGAATTAGGTAATTGACTATATTGAATTGAATTTTCTTGGATTGAATCTATTGTTTCTTTTTTTATTTTTGTAGTCATAATTGTCTCCTGATTTACTATAGTTGAGCTTTAAATATTTTAATTAATATTAGTTTATGATGGGTTGTTAATCAAGTAAAATGAGTCTTCTAATGTTTGGCTTATTTTTTATAATTAAAAATAATGAATCAGAAATTAAAAAAAAATTAAATTAAATTTTTAAACTATTTATTTGATATGTCATTTTTATATTTGAAAAGCTTTTGAATGTTTTTATTTCTTGACTATTTGTTATATAAAAATTTATTCTTTTATTTAATTAATTTAATAATTTGGGATATTTATGCAACAACTTTTAGCTTTTATAATTTTATATACTTTTTGGATAATATGGTCTGGTAAGTTTTATCCCTTTTATTTGTTAATAGGCGCAGTTTGTGTACTAATGATAATTTTTTGGTTTGGTGATCTTATTGTTGTTAAAAGTAAACGGTCTTTACAACGTAGGATTTATTCTTTTTTTAGATTTGAATTATATTCTGTATGGTTATTATGGGAAATAGTGAAAGCTAATATTCATGTTGTTAAGGTATCATTTTCTAGAGATGTAAGAGCAAGTTTAGAGCCTAGGATGTTGGAATTTAAAACAACGTTAAAGACAGATATGCAAAAGTTTTTATTAGCGCAATCAATAACCTTAACTCCTGGTACTGTTAGTGTGAGAATTAATAATGATGTTTTTTTAGTACATGCGATAACAGAGGATACTGCAAATGGTGTTCCAGGGGAAATGGAAAGTAGAATAAAGAATATTTCGAAAGGTAATTAGATTTGGTTAACTTTTTTATATTTGTTGGAATTATTATTTTAATATTAATGATGGTTGTGTTTTATCGTGTTCTTAAAGGACCAACCGTTATGGATCGTCTTTTAGGTGTTAACGTCATTGGTACAAAAGCAACCGTTTTATTAGTTGTTATGGGAGTGATTTTTGAAAGAGTTGATATGTTTGTTGATATAGCAATTGGATATGGGCTCTTAAATTTTATAGCTTCAATTGGAGCTGCTAAATACTTTCAACATCATAAAGTTTTACAACCACGATCTCAATGGGAAGAGGATTTGACTAAGTCATGATATTAAATATAATTTCAATTTTATTTTTTACTGCAATTTTGTATTTTTCATCGTCTCCATTAGTTTTTTATTTATTAAATGGTTTAAGTATATGTTTGATTTTATTAGGTTTATTTTTCTTTTTAGGAACTAGTATTGGTGTTATTCGATTTCCTGATTTTTATACTCGGATGCATGCAGCGGGTAAAGGGGATACATTATCTTCAATTTTAATATTATTTGGAATTGCTTTATTTGTATTAAATACAGGTACTTTGAGTATAGGATTAGTATTGGTTTGTATTAAAATATTGTTGATTATTAATTTTATTTTTATTGGAAGTCCTACTGCAACACATGCTATTATGGATGCCGGATATGGTACAGAAGTAAAGCATTGGACAAATGATAGTGAAGGAATAAAAAAGAAAAAATGATTTGGCAATTTGATATCCTTTTATTAACGTTAGTCGTTGTTTGCGGGTTTGTTTCTCTTTGGATTAAAGATTTAATGGGTGCTGTTATTGTTTTTGGTGCATATAGTTTTTTAATGTGCTTAGTTTGGACTGGTATGGGTGCTGTAGATGTTGCCTTTACGGAAGCTGCTGTTGGTGCAGGTGTTAGTACTATTTTTTTTATAGCAACGGTTTTTCATACAAGTCGAACTATTCGATATAATAAATGGGATTTAAGTACTAAGTTTTTTTCTAGCATTATTTGTATTTTAATGGGATTCTTTTTGATGGTAGCTATTGGTGATTTTCCTGCTTGGGGGGATGCGTTATCTCCGGTAAATAATAATGTAGCAAAATATTATCTAGAAAACTCTATGGAAGAAACAAAAGTACCAAATGTAGTAACGTCGGTGTTAGCCGATTATAGAGCTTTTGATACTATGTTTGAAACAGGTGTGGTTTTTGTGGCTAGTTTAGTAATTTTTACATTACTGCTTCAATCTGATGGACGAAAAAAATTAATGAAATCAGCTTTTCAGAAAGTTAGTTTTCTAAATGTATCAGAAAGCTTAATAATTAGAAAAGCTTGTGGTCTTATGGTTCCATTTATGCAACTTTTTGCTTTATATGTAGTTGTTCATGGCCATTATAGTCCGGGTGGAGGGTTTCAAGGCGGCGTTATATTAGGAGCCAGTCTTATTTTATTATCAATGGCATATGATATAAAGAAAGTGTTTGCTAGATTTCACATGAAGTTTATGATAAAAAGTTTAGCTGTAGGTGTTCTTATTTTTGCTGGTATTGGTTTGATTTGTTTAATATTGGGGGGTAACTTTTTAGATTACTCAGCATTATCTAAGCTTTTTCCATCAATGGGATCTATTAAATCTAGGTATAATGCAATGTTATGGGTAGAGGTTGGTGTTGCTTTGACCGTTATGTCAGGTATGTTTGCAATTTATACTAGTTTATCATCCAATGGTAAATTTGAAGAGGGATTATAATGTTTGAATATTTGATTACAAACTATAACTATATGGTAGTCGTGTTTCTCATGATGATGGGTTTATGGGCGATGATAGCTAAAAAAAATTTGGTAAAGAAATGTATTGGTTTGGTTATTTTTCAAACTGGAATAATACTTTTTTATATTTCTATGGGGGCAAAAAATAATTCTACAATACCTATAATTGATCCAAAATATGGTGAAGCTGCGATTAATTATGCAAATCCATTAACCCAAATATTAATGTTAACGGCTATTGTAGTTGGCGTAGCAACATTGGGTGTAGGGTTAATGCTTGTACAAAGAATTTATAAAGAGTATGGATCAATCAACGAAGATCGCATATTGGAGAAATTTAAATAATGGCAGATCAATTTTTAGTTTTAATCGTTCTTTTTCCGTTATTTGTAGGTCTATTAATACCAATTATTGCATATTTCAATAAATCAGTTGTATGGCCTCTTGCAATTCTTTCTTTAATTGGATCATTTTGGGCTGTGTTTAATACTGCCACTCAATTACTAAAGTTAGATCCTAGTTCGTCAATCTCTTATTATTTAGGAAACTGGATGGCGCCATTTGGAATTGAATATGTTGTAGATCGTTTTAATATTATGGTTTTATTTGCGATTATATGTGTGTCATTGCTAACAACAATATTTGCTAAGCAAGTTATTGAAAAAGAACTAGGTGATAATGCGGCAAACTTTTATAGTTTATTCTTGTTATTTATAACGGGATTACTTGGTATTACAATTACTGGGGATGCTTTTAATTTATATGTTCTTTTAGAAATTGCGTCATTAACAAGTTATGGTTTAATTGCATTAGGAAGAGGCCGAGCACTAGTTGCTACATTTAACTATCTTATTATGGGTTCGATGGGAGCCTGTTTTTATCTGTTGGGTGTTGGTTATTTATTTATAAAAACAGGTACATTAAACATGGATCAGTTGTATGATGTTTTACCTCTGTTATTTGATTCTAAAGCTGTGCTAGTGGGGTTTGTGTTTATTATACTAGGAATGTGGGTTAAGATGGCTTTTTTTCCATTACATTCATGGCTTCCAAATGCTTATTCTTTAGCTCCTACTGCAGCAGCTTGTTTAATGGCGCCTTTAATGACAAAGGTTTCTGTTTATGTAATGATTCGGTTTATGCTTAACGTTTTTTCAACTGAATATGTTTACTCTGTTCTAACAATTAATAATATTATTGTTATTATGTCTTCTATTGCTATTATAGCGGGGTCGATTTATGCACTATCTCAAAAAAATCTCAAAAAAATGTTGACGTTTATAATTGTTGCCGAGATAGGATATATGGTTGGTGGCGTATGGACAGGGCATGTTGATGGTATTCGAGGTGCAATATACCATATAACTGCGGATGCGTTTATGACATTATGTTTATTTATGGCAGTGGGTTGTATTGTTTATCGTGTTGGTAATGATAAATTGGAGTCTTTAAAAGGTATCTTTAAAAAAATGCCAATTACAATGATTTGTTTTTTAGTTGGAGGGTTCTCAGTTATTGGGATTCCTCCTACATGCGGATTTTTTAGTAAATGGTATTTGATATCAGGAGCCTTTAACTCTGGCGCATGGTATTTTATTATTGCATTAATTATTTCTAGTTTAATTAATGCTGTTTTGTTTTTTAGAATTATTGAAATTGGATTTTTTGGAGCTATGTCAAACGAAAAGCCAGATTATAAATCTTTACAAAGTATCAAATTTAATGAAGTTCCAATTAATATGTGGCTACCATTAGTGATAGTATCAATGATTCTTATTATTTTAGGTATTTATACTAATGAAATTATGACAAACTTTATTTTAAATATTGTGCCAATGATGTAAGGACTAAAATATGACAATTGTTTCAAATTTACCTATATATGCTATGTTAGTTTCCTTTCTTACGATTTTTCCAATTATTATTTTTGGAAAAAATCAAAATGTAAGAGAAGTATTTACATTTATAGCGGCATTTACTAAATTATATATTTTATTTAATTTAGCTAAATTTGTTCTTGATGGAAATGTTGTTGTTTGTAAACTTATACAAGTTTTATCTTTTATTTCTATTGATTTTAAAGTTGATGGGTTTGGTATGTTGTTAGCTATTGTTGCTTCCAGCTTATGGATTGTAACAAGTTTATATTCAATTGGTTATATGAGATCATTAAAAGAACACGCTCAAACCCGATATTTTTGTTGTTTTGCATTGGCATTATCAGCTACCATGGGTGTTGCATTTTCCGCAAACTTATTAACTATGTATTTATTTTATGAATTGCTTTCTTTATCTACTTATCCTCTTGTTACGCATAACCAGGATCAGGATGCAAGAACCGGAGGGCGTAAATATTTAACATATCTATTAGGTACATCTATTGGCTTAGTTCTTCCTGCAATGATTATTACTTATAACTTAACAGGAACTTTATCCTTCAATGAAATGGGTATTTTTGGAAATTCCATTCAAATTGGAACTTTAACTATATTACTAATAATGTATTTATTTGGTTTTGCAAAAGCAGGATTGCTTCCTTTTCATTCTTGGTTACCAGGTGCTATGGTAGCACCTACTCCTGTTAGTTCATTATTACATGCTGTGGCTGTAGTTAAAGTTGGCGTTTTTTGTATTGTTCGTATTTTAACCCAAATTTTTGGAATTAATCTTTTATCATCAACGCATTTAGGTACAATTGTTTGTGTTATTGCTGGTTTAACTGTATTAGTGTCTTCTTTGGTTGCAATATCTCAAGATAATTTGAAAAGACTTCTCGCTTTTTCAACTATTGGTCAATTAGGCTATATTGTTTTAGCCGCTGGTGTTGCTAGTAAGTTATCTGTTACAGGGAGTATGTTACATATTTCAATGCATGCCTTTGGTAAAATTACATTGTTTTTTTGTGCTGGTGCAATTTATGTAGCAACAGGTAAGAAGTATATTAGTCAGATGGTAGGAATAGGGCGGCGAATGCCATTCACTATGGTTGCTTTTTTTATAGGGTCTTTAAGTATAATAGGTCTTCCCTTAGCCGGTGGTTTTTTAAGTAAATGGTATATGGTGCTAGGTACATTAGATGTTGGTAAATCTTGGGTTATGGTAATATATTTAATTAGTTCCTTTTTAAATGTTGCTTATTTTTTTCCTATAATTTATAAAGCTTTTTTTTGTACAGATAATGAGTCTTTATTTCCTAATGAAATTAAAGAGGCTCCATTAGCGGCGCTACTTCCACCTTTAGTAACAGCATCCATTACAGTTGCTCTATTTATATTTCCTGATATATTTTTAAATTTAGCCAAAATTGTAGTAGGAGTTAATTAATGAATAATAAATCTAATCTTGGTTTTTTTGATAATTTAAGTAATAAGAAATTATTATGGAAGATTTTATTGGGCTTTGGTTTTGTTTTATTTATTTCTGAATTCTTTGTTGAAAGATATGGTTATTTTGGTGAGGATAGTTTAGATGGTCTTTTTGGGTTCTATCCAATTTTAGGACTTCTCGTTACTATAATTATTGTAACTCTTGTCAATATTTTAGGGAAATTGTTACTTGTTGAGGAAAACTTTTATGATTAATCTGTTAAATTCAAATCCAGCATTTATCTTTTATCTTGCAGCCGCAATTTTACCTTTTTTAAAAGGTCAGTTAAAAAATATTTTTGCAATTATAATTTTATTTATATCATTTATTTTTGTATATCAATTAGAACCTGGTATTGTAACTTTTCCATTTCTACATTATGAACTAACAATATTGAGAGTGGACGTATTAAGTAAGGCTTTTGGTTATATTTTTACATTGAGTTGTTTAGCTGCCTTTATTTATGGATATTTTCAAAAAAAATCATTTGAATTAGTAAGCATATTAATTTATGTAGGTAGTGCTATAGGTGTAATATTTTCTGGGGACTTGTTAAGTTTATATATGTTTTGGGAATTAATGGCTGTTTTTTCTACTTTTTTGATTTTATCAAATAAGACCGTAAAATCAATGTTAGCTGCTAAACGATATATTTTAATACATGTCGCAGGAGGATTGGTTTTATTAGCTGGTATAATGTTGCATATTAATTCAACAGGAAGTATCGCATTTAATAGTTTTACTATAGAATCTATGTCAACATGGCTTATATTAATTGGATTTTTAGTAAATGCTGCCGCTTTTCCTTTTAATTCATGGTTAACCGATGCTTATCCAGAAGCTACAATTTTAGGTGGTGTGATATTAAGTGCTTATACTTCTAAAACTGCTATATATGCGCTATTAAGAGGTTTTCCAGGTTGGGATATCTTAGTTATAATTGGTTGTATTATGGCTATTTATGGCATTATTTACGGATTATTAGAAAATGATATTAGAAGAGTTTTAGCATTTAGTATCATTAATCAATTAGGATTTAAAATATGTGGTATAGGTATAGGAACTTCATTAGCATTAAGTGGTGTTATTGCACACTCAATATGTTCAATATTATATAATTCTTTATTGTGGATGTCTGCTGGGGGTATATTATACAGTGTTGGAAAGAGTAAATTTACTGAATTGGGCGGTCTATATAGATCAATGCCTTTAACGTGTATTTTTGCCATTATTGGAGCTTTATCGATATCTTCATTTCCACTAACTAATGGTTTTACATCTAAAACTATTATATTATTGGCTGCACAAAATAAGGAATTATTACTTCCATGGTTTATTTTAAAGATCGGTTCAGTAGGTGCCTTTGTAATTATTGGACTTAAATTTATTTATTTTTCATTTTTTAATAAACAAAAAGAATTAAAGGTATCAAATCTACCAACGGGAATGTATTTAGGTATGGGTTTATTATCTATTTTATGTATTTATATTGGTTGTTTTCCTGAGGTTTTATATAATATTTTACCTAATTCAGATATCGTAAAAGAAACTGTGCCTTATACTTTTTATTCAATATATGTAAAGAAATTTGTTAAAGTCTTATCGCAATTTCAGATTTTAACATTTGCTACTATTGCGTTCTTTTTATTCCTTCCATTTTTTAAAATTAAGAATAAAATTTCTATTGATATAGACATTATATATCGTAGAGGTGCTCAGTATGTTTTTTGTTTTATTGATTGGTTTTTTAATTCTTTAAATAAAAATAGTCAAAAGTTAATTATAGATAACTTTGTAAACAAAGTTTGTGTATTTTGTAAACATGGTCCATCTTACGTTTTATATGGATCAAATTATGTTTATTTATTAGCAACTAATAATCTTGATAAACTAAATCGCGAGAAAATATTTAATCGCTCTATAAATAATAATTTTCCTGTTGGAAATTCGGCTTTATTTATTTTAATCACTTTTATAATTATTATGTTCTTAAATAATATTTAAATTTGATTTATATAGTAGAATTATATAAATATTTATAAAAATTAAATAGTAACATTAAGTTGTTAATGAATAGATAATTATTTTAATTTATTTGTGATTCTAATATTAATACTTATTTAATGTATTTAATTATCTCATTCTACAAATTTATTTATATTTTATAATTATAAGAATTAAGAGTCTTAAATTTTGAATATAAAAATTCCAATTTAAATCATATATTATTTTTAACGCTAACCCTAACAGCTACAATCTATTCTTATATTTGGTAATATGAAAAAATAGATAAAAGAATTTATAGGAATTTCAAATAAGGAATTATAGAAGGTAATGCCTTTTGATAAAGACTATATTATAAATAAACATGTATTTAATAACAACGCTTACTAATATTAATACTTATTTTATATATTTAATTATTGATTGCTATAAACTTATTTATAGTTTTATAATTACAAGAATTAAGACTTTTAAATTTAGAATATAAAATCCAATTTAATTTATATATTATTTTTAATTCTAAAAGCTAGAATTTATACTTATATTTAGTAATATAAAAAATAGTGAATAAAATTAAATTTATATAAAAAAAAGGCATTACAATCTGTAATGCCTTTTGATAAAGAATATATTTTATTTTATAAATAAACGCCGTATTTAATAACAACACCTACAAATACTATTGATACTATTGTCATTAATTTTATTAAAATGTTCAGAGAAGGCCCAGATGTATCTTTAAATGGATCTCCTATAGTATCTCCTATAACAGCTGCTTTATGAGTTTCAGATCCTTTTCCATCGCAATTTCCTGCTTCTATGTACTTTTTAGCATTGTCCCATGCTCCTCCAGCATTATTTAAGAATATTGCTAAGCTGAACCCTGTTGTTAATGTTCCGATTAATAGTCCTAATACTCCACTTATATTTAGTAATAGACCAACAATGATTGGAATAAATATTGCTAACATAGAAGGAATAATCATTGCTTTTAATGAACCTTCTGTTGAAATAGACACGCAACTTTTATAGTCTGGTTTACCAGTACCATCCAGAATTCCTTTTATTTCTTTAAATTGTCGTCTTACCTCTTTAACCATATCTCCAGCTGCTTTTTCTACTGCAGAAATTGTTAGTGCACAAAATACAAATGTCATCATTGCTCCAATAAATATTCCACATATAAATTTAGGGTTAATTATATTTATTTGAAAAATATTGACTAGGTCTAAACTTGTTATTGTTTTCATTTTTTCTGTAGAAAATGTGATATCACCTAATTGTAATGGAGCATTCACAGTTAATTTAGTTATCCATAATTTTACAGAGTCTAAATAAGCAGTAATTAATGCTAATGCTGTCAATGCTGCAGATCCTATTGCAAATCCTTTTCCTGTAGCGGCGGTTGTGTTGCCTAATGAATCGAGTGCATCTGTTCTTTTTCTTACAATACTTTCTAGTCCTGCCATTTCAGCATTTCCTCCTGCATTATCTGCAATTGGACCAAACGCATCTGTTGCAAGTTGAATACCTAATGTTGAAAGCATTCCAATTGCTGAAAATGCTATTCCATAAATACCCATTGATAAATGTGTAGATCCACCAGAGGATAAAAAAGCTCCTATAATTGCTAATGCAATGACAACTACTGGAATTCCTGTAGATTTCATTCCTGTTGATATACCGCATAATATTCCAGTTGCTGTTCCACCTTTTGCTGCTTCTGATATTAATTGTGTTGGTTTGTATGTATCTGAAGTATAGTATTCAGTTGCTTGCCCAATGATGAATCCAGCTATTAGTCCAATAATAATACTTCCAAAGTTACCCCATGAAATTATATTAAGATTTGCTAGAATTGCTATATAAATTATAATTAGAACTGATGTTATACCCGTTCCAATTAATAAGGATGTTAGTAAATTCTTTTGTGTTGCATTTTCTTTTGTTTTAACTAGAAAAATTCCAATTAATGAGAAAATAATTCCACCACCTGCAATCAACATTGGAGCGATAATTGCATTTATACCAATGTTTGTAAATGTAAGCGCTAGCGATGAACCTATTGCTGTAGCAGCTAAAATACTTCCACAGTATGACTCATATAAATCTGCTCCCATGCCGGCTACGTCACCTACATTATCGCCAACGTTATCAGCTATGGTTGCTGGATTTCTTGGGTCGTCTTCTGGGATTCCTGCTTCAACTTTACCTACTAAATCAGCTCCTACATCTGCTGCTTTCGTAAATATTCCTCCTCCAACTCTTGCGAATAGTGCCATTACAGAGGCTCCCATTGCATATGTTAATAGAGCATTACATATTTCTCTTAACTTTAAAGCTTCAAATTGTGCATTATTTAATAGTTCTGGTGTCCAAGTCATGGATAATGTATTTGCTATTGAATTGCTAACTCCAAATAAATTTAAATCGTAAAATATATTTAATATTACGAACCAAATTGAAAGATCAAGTAATCCAAATCCTACTACCATTAACCCCATTATGGATCCTGCTCTAAATGATACTTTTAGACCATTATTTAGAGATGATTGGCATGCAGAAGCAGTTCGTGCTGATGCATTTGTAGCTGTTTTCATTCCAAGATAGCCACAAATAGCTGACCAAAACCCACCACTAATAAATAAGAGAGGCACAAATGGTCCTTGTACTCCTAAAAATGCTAGAACTGTAAGAATGATAAAAATAAGTATAAATACAATGGTCATAATTTTATATTGTTTAAATAGATAGGCCATTGCACCTTCTTTTACATATCCCGCTATTTCTTTCATTTTTGGGGTGCCTTCATCTTGGCTTAGTAATTTTTGATAAAGAATAAAAGCTGTAGTTAATGCTATTATTGCTGAAACTGGTGCTAAGTACCATATACTTGGAATTGACGTTAACATTTTAACTCCTTTAATTTAAAAATAAAAATACACCTGCTGTTAGGAGGTGTATTTGTTAATCTATCTAATATACGGTTATTATCGGTTATATTTTTAGTTATGTCTAGTTATTTTTTTTTTATAATGAACTATTTTTTTTAAGTAATAAAATTCCTGTTAAACCAACTATAATATTTGGTATCCATGCTGCAAATAATGGAGACATTGTATTTGATAATCCTAATCCCATACTTATAGAAAGGAGTATAAAATAAACTAATATAATTATTAAACTTAATCCTAATCCCATGGCTGAAGAACTTCTATGAGGTTTGACACCAACTGAAATCCCAATAATGGAATAAATTAGTGATGAAAAAGCGATAGATAATTTAAGATGATAATTCATGATATCTTTTGATGGGTTTTCTCCGTTTCTAATTTTATTTAAAATTTGATTCATTAGTTCTTTTCGGCTCATCTCTTCATAATTTTTTTTACGTTTTGTTAAATCTATTGGATTAATATTTATCTTTATAAATTCTTTTTCAAAGTTGATAACAGTTAATTTTTTTTGTTCATTTTTTGGAAAGTAATGCATTATTCCATTATAAAATTCCCAACCAGTTAGTTTTTTCCATTTTCCTGTTTTTGATCTGATAATTCTATGTAAACTACCATTTTCAAATTCAGCTACAGTTATTTCATTTAATATTCCTTCCTTGATATCTTTTACGTTTATAATTCTGATGGGAATTCCATCTTTATATTGTGTGAAATTAATATTTTCTTTAATAGTTGGTTTTTCACTGTGCCTGTACGATCTAAATAAATCTTCTGCCATTGAAGAAGCTTTAGGTACTATTGATTCGTTAAATCCGATTGTTAATAAACTAATTATGAGCCCAAATATAATAACCGGAATAGTAACTCGAATTAAACTAATTCCACTTGATCTAAAGGCAATTAGTTCTAGATCGTTTCCCATTCTTCCAAATACAGATATTGTTGAAAATAGTATGGACATTGGAAATGAAATCGCGATAATTTGTGGTAATTTTAAACTAAATAATATTATTAAATCTAATATAGGGATGTTATATTTAATAGATTCTCCAATTAAATTAAATAATAGTGTTGTTCCTGCTAATATAAATGTGAAAGCTGCAATACCAAATAGAAAGGGCCCTATTAGCTCTTTAAATATATATTTATCAATTATTTTCATAGTTTGAAATTATCACCAAGGTAAAACTTTTTAGCTAGAGGATCATTTATTATATCTGAAGATGATCCTGATAAAATAAGTTTACCTTGGTGAATAAGGTATGCTCTATCTGTAATTTCTAATGTTTCTCTAACATTATGATCCGTAATGATAATTCCTAATTCCTTTTGTTTTAATGATTTAATAATATCTTGGATATCTTTTACAGCTATTGGGTCTATACCTGCAAATGGTTCATCTAGTAAAATAAATCTAGGGTTTAATGCCAATGCTCTAACAATCTCTACTCTTCTTTTTTCACCACCAGATAATTGTACGCCTCTTGATTTTTTTAAATGTAAGATTCCCATTTCGTCAAGTAATTCATTTAGTTTTTTATCGTAATCCTTTTTAGGGATTGTACTTGATACTTCCCATAAAATTTTTACATTTTCTTCCACCGTTAATTTTTTAAAAATCGATGACTCTTGAGGTAGATAGCCTAACCCAAGTCTTGCTCTTTTATACATTGGTAATTTCGTAATATTAATATCATTTAAAAACACATTACCGGAATTTGGTTTTATTAATCCAGTAATCATATAAAAAGTAGTTGTTTTACCAGCTCCATTAGGACCTAGTAATCCAACTATTTCGTTATTTTTGATTGATAAACTTACTTCATTAACAACTTTTCTACCGCTGTAACTTTTAACTAAATTATTTACAGATATTGTACTAGTACTTTTGGGTTCGTTCATTATTTAGCTACACTAAATGCTCTCATTTCTCTAATAATTGATACTTTTACTTCTCCCGGATAATCTACTTCTTTTTCAACTTTTTGTGAAATATCAAAAGCAAGTTTATGTGCTTCATTATCGTTAATTTGTTCAGGCCTTACAAAGATACGGAGTTCGCGTCCAGCTTGTATTGCATAGGCTTTTTCAACACCTTCAAAGCAGTATGCAATTCCTTCTAATTTTTCTAATCGTTTTATGTAATTTTGTAAGGATTCTCTTCTAGCACCAGGTCTTGAGGATGATATTGCATCTGCAATCATTACAATAATGGCTTCAATTGTATCTGGTTCTTCTTCTTCATGATGAGCCATAATACAATTTAAAATCTCCGGTGATTCTCCGTATTTTTCACAAACATTTTTTCCTAATTGGGTATGAGTTCCTTCTTGTTCGAAGTCTAGAGCTTTTCCAATATCGTGAAGTAAGGTTCCTCTTTTTGCTAAAGCTACATTTACATTTAATTGTGATGCAATTATTCCTGCAACATGTGCTGCTTCTAAAGAATGGGATAAAATGTTTTGACCGTAACTTGATCGATAATGAAGTTTTCCTAGTAGTTCAATTATTTTGGGGTGGAATGTCATTCCTACTTCATCTGCAGCTTTTTCTCCTAGTTCAATTAATTTTTCATTAAGTGTTTTTTTAGCATTAATTACAGATTCTTCTATTTTTGAAGGATGAATTCTACCGTCCTCAAGTAAGTTTTTAAGCGCTATTTTTGCTATTTCTCGACGAATTGGATCAAACGCAGAAATAACCACTGCACCTGGTGAATCGTCAATGATAATATCAACACCAGTTTCTGATTCAAATGCTCTTATATTTCTACCTTCTTTTCCAATTACTCTACCTTTCATATCATCATCAGGTAGTTGAACTACTGATGTTGTTATAGAAGCGACATGGTCTACAGCTGTTCTTTGTATTGCATTAATGACAATTTCTTTGGCTCTTCGGTTAGCTATTTTTTTAGCTTGATCTTCTATATTCTTTATTGTAGATCCTGCTTTTTCTCTTATTTCTTTTTCTACATTTTGCATTAACTGTTTTTCAGCTTCTTCTTTAGAGAAGCCAGCAATTTTTTCTAATTTTGATGAAAGATCCTTAATAATATCATTTTGTTTTCTTTTCAACTCTTTTATTGCATCTATTTCATTTTGTAATTGAGCTTCTTTTTCGTTTAAAAGAATATCTTTTTTATCCATTTCTTTTTGTCTATCAAAAATAGTTTTTTCAATTTGATTTATTGTTGAACGTCTTGTTTCTATTTCTTTTTCTAATTCTAATCTAGTTTTTGACATTAACTTTTGAGAGTCGGTTTGAGCTTTAGTTAAAATTTCAGTTGCTTCATTTTTGGATGATTCAATAGTTTTTTTTGCCTGATTTTTGGCAGATTCTAGTTTTTTAAATACTTTTTGCCTATTTAAAAAGAAAATTAGTATCAGTACTATACTTACTGAAAGGCTTATTATGATTGATATTTTCATTTTTTGATTACCTCTTTGGTTTCTTTTCCTTTAACTTTAGTATATATCTGTTTTTCAATTTTTTTAGCTAAAGTAGGGTTTTTAATTAAAAATTCTTTCGCAGATTCTCTACCTTGTCCCATTCGTTGATCTTCGTAGGAATACCATGTTCCATTTTTTTCTACTATATTAAAATTTACTCCTAAATCAATAATATCACCTTCATAAGAAACTCCTTTTCCAAAAGTTATTTCTAATTCAGTAAATTTAAATGGTGGAGCAACTTTATTTTTTACTATTTTAATTTTTGTTTTTATACCTGTAATATCTACTCCAGATTTTAATGATTCTGTTCTTCTAATATCTATTCTAATTGTAGAATAAAACTTTAATGCTCTTCCTCCAGGAGTTGTTTCTGGGTTTCCAAACATAATACCTATTTTTTCTCTTATTTGGTTTACAAAAATTACAGTACAATTGGATTTATTAACTATTCCTGTTAGTTTTCGTAATGCTTGAGACATTAACCTAGCTTGTAACCCAACATGGCTATCTCCCATTTCTCCTTCAATTTCTGATTTAGGAACAAGTGCCGCTACTGAATCAACTACTATTAAGTCGATTGCTCCAGATCTAACTAATGTTTCAGTTATTTCTAATGCTTGTTCTCCATAATCTGGTTGAGATAGATATAAATTTTCTAACTTAATTCCAAGTGCTTTTGCATACGTTGCGTTTAAGGCATGTTCAGAATCAATATAGGCACAGGTACCTCCAGCTTTTTGTGCTTCTGAAACGGCATGTAAGGCAAGCGTTGTTTTTCCAGATGATTCAGGTCCAAATATTTCAATAATTCTTCCCTTAGGATACCCGCCAATACCAAGAGCTAAATCTAATGATAGGGCTCCTGAGGATGTGGTTGGGATAGTTAATGATGGCGTTTGGTTAAATTTCATTATAGAACCTTTACCATGATTTTTTTCTATCTGAGAAATTGCAAATTCTAGTGCTTTATTTTTTTGTTCATTCATAATTTATTTTCCTTTCTGTTGTTAATGGACATATTTTTTAATATTTGATGTAGAATACCTAAACAAGCAAAACTTGTATTATACAATATGGACTCTTTTGAACCATGTAATGAAAATTTTTTAATTTTATTAACATTTTTAACAATAAGTCCTATCTTAGCTAGTCCTTTATGATTGTTATTTGTATGAGACATTTGTCCAGTTGTCGCAATACAAATATCAGCTTTTGTTTTTTTTTGAATACTATTAACTAGGGTTTTAATAAAATTATCACTGTTTGGAGAGCAGTTTTTGAAAATATTTAAAGGTATTCCACAATAATTTATATATGCTAGTGGATGGTTGCAGATAAATCCTCCTAAGAAGAAATTTGAGCTATTAGGGATATTAGATAACTCAGTTGCTAACTGTCCAGTTGTAAATGATTCTATAGTAGAAACTGTTAATTTCATTTCATTTAATAATTCGCCAATAATATTTTTCATTGATGAATTAGTGTTATTAATCGCTGTATCTAGTTCTTCTTGAAATAGTTTCATTATTTTCTCACTTTATTTATTTTTGAGAAAATTATTAATTTTAAAATCTGTTAATTTGTTGTTTTTGTTAAATTCTTACTTACTGCTTCTTGCAATTTTTTTACTTTGTTTGTCTTTTCCCATTCAAATTCTATATCTTTTCTTCCAAAGTGTCCGTAAGCGGCAGTTTGTTCGAAAATTGGTTTTTTCAGATTTAATTCGTTAATAATTCCCTCTGGTGTTAAATTAAAATTATTTTTAATTAATGATATTATTTCCTTTTTATTTATTTTTTCAGTATTAAAAGTTTCAATTGTTATGCTAATAGGATTTGATAACCCTATTCCATATGTGATTTGTATTTCAATTTCATCGGCTAAATTTGCAGCAACTATATTTTTTGCAATATATCTTGCCATGTAAGCTGCAGATCTATCTACTTTTGTTGCATCTTTTCCTGAAAATGCGCCTCCTCCATGTCGAGACCAACCACCATACGTATCAACAATTATTTTTCTTCCTGTTAAACCGGCATCGCCATTTGGACCTCCAATAACAAATCTGCCAGTAGGATTTATAATAATGTTTGTGTTTGGATCGATTAGGTTTTTATTTACATTTGGTTTAATTATTTGTTCAATTAGATCATTTTTGATGGTTTCTTGTGCTACTTCTGGATTATGTTGAGTAGAAATAAGTATTGTATGTATTCTTTTTGGTATTCTATTTTCAAATTCCATTGTAACTTGTGTTTTTGCATCAGGTCGTAAATAAGGAATAGACTTGTTTTTTCTGGAAATACTTATTTGTTTTGCTAAATCATGAGCTATTTGAATTGGTAATGGCATAAGAGATGGAGACTGATTACAAGCATATCCAAAAACAGATCCTTGATCACCTGCTCCTAATTCTTTATTTAGATTACTATCTTTATCAACACCAATTGCTATATCACTTGATTGTTTATTTAGACATACCATTACATTGCATGTATCACTGGAAAATCCATATTCAGGTTTATTATAACCAATGCGTGAAATTGTGTTTTTTGCTATTTCAGCAATATTAAGTTGAGCTTTAGTTGTTAATTCACCACCAACTAGTAACAAGCCTGTTGTTGTAAAGCATTCAACAGCTACACGACTATTAGGGTCTTGATTAAGTGCAGCATCTAAGATTGCATCAGATACTTGATCACATAACTTGTCAGGATGACCCTCAGATACAGATTCTGAGCTAAATAAATTTATCATAAAATTATTCTATCATTTAAATGATAATCTTACTATGTTTTGATGCCATTAATTTTAGATAAAAGAATTTAGAATTATATTATTTTTTAATAGAAATTTGCATTTTTTCCATTACTTTTAATGCTATTTCTAGAGCTTTTTTTCCATTTTCACCGGTAATTAAGGGTGTTGATTTTGTTTGGATACAATTTATAAAATGATTGAGCTCATTAGCGAGAGGTTCTTTTTTTTCTAAGGAGATATTTTTCTTTGTTGGATTTCCAAATTTTATTATGTAATCTCCAAATGTATCAAAATCGGATGAATAATTACTTTCGTATACAGTCAGTTCTTGTGTCATATAATTTAATTCAGCATATCCTTTTGTTCCAGTTATTGCTAGGTTTCTTATTCTAATAGGAGTGATCCAGTTTACTTGAATAAACGCGTTTTGATCTCCATAAGTTAAGAATATCTCTGCATAATCTTCACGGTTACTATTTAATGCTCTTCCCGCATTTCCATAAATTTGATTAGGATTTTTATTAAGTAGATAAGAAAAAATGTCTATGTCGTGAACAGCTAAGTCAATGATAACGTTAGCATCTTTTATTTGTGCAGGAAAAGCACCTACTCGCTTACTGATTAGTGACGTTATTTTACCTAGTTTTCCTTCGTCTATAATTTCTTTTAGTTTTGTTACGGCAGGATTAAATCTTTCTATGTGTCCGATCATTAATGTTAGATTGTTTTTCTTTGCAAGCTTAATTAGCTCATTTGATTTTTCTATATTATCTGAGATTGGTTTTTCAATTAATAAGTTAATATTATTTTTGATTACTACTTTTGCTATTTCGTAATGATATCTAGTAGGAGCTGTTATGCTAACAGCATCTAAGTTTTCATTTTCTATCATTTTATTAAGGCATGTATAAGCTTTGCAGTTATACTGTGTTGCTAATTCATTGGCAACGCTTTCTTGGATGTCACAAACAGACACTAGTGTAACATTTTTTATTTGGGTGTAATTTCTAGCATGGTGTTTACCCATGTTACCAACTCCAATTACGGCTACTTTTAGATTAGACATGTTAACCTTTGGCAGTATATTTGATTTGGGATAATTTATTTTGAAATGACTTTATGGTTTCTTTGTAGTTATTTGAAGAGAATATTCCAGAGCCAATGACAAACGTGTCTATACCATGTTCATAAACAGTTTGAATGTTATCTTCTTTAATTCCACCATCAATTTGTAATCTAATATTTTTGTTTGAATTATCAATTAATTGTCTAGCTTCTTTAATTTTGGGTAGTACATTGGAAAGAAATTTCTGATTTGGAAAGCCAGGGTTAACCGACATTAGTAGTATCATATCTAATTTATCTAGTACATGAGTTGCATAATCTAATGGTGTTGTGACATTAAATACAAGTCCTGCTTTGCAGCCATTATCTTTAATTAGAGATAAGCTTCTGTCTATATGATTGGATGCTTCTGGGTGAAACGTAATATAGGTTGCTCCAGCTTTGGCAAATTTAGGAATTAGTGAGTCTACATTATTTGTCATTAAGTGGACATCTATGGGAGCTGTTATTCCATAATTTCTTAATGATTCACAAATTAGAGGACCGAAAGTTAAATTAGGAACATAATGATTGTCCATTACATCAAAGTGAATCCAGTCAGCTCCGTCACTAATTACTGAAGAAGACTCTTCACCGAGTTTTGCAAAGTTTGCAGATAGTATAGAGGCTGCAATTATTGGTTTATTTAACATAGTATGCATATTATACATTTAGGGTTAATTTATTTCCAATATTTTTAATTTAATTATAATTCGTTTATTTAATTAAACTTACTACTTGAATGAAAATCAAATTATGTTATATTTATTAAACAAAAATATATTAAGATTTAAGTTAAAATTTAATTAGTTTAAGGAGTATTTTAATGCAAAAAGATACCGTAAATGATTCTTTAAATATCGTTGAGGAGGATATTGAATCGGTTGATAACCACCTTGAGACTGGTGCAGATTTTGAATCTCAGACTAAGGATTCAGAATTTGAATCAAGTGATTCTGAAAACACGGAAGATGAACAACTAAAAGATGATTCTTCTACAGATGAAAATGATGAATCTCAACAAGTTATTTTAGATTATGAAAATAAAGTAAAGGATTTAAATGAACAATTAAAACTAGAACGAGAAAAGGCTCTAAGGTCTTTAGCTGAATTAGAGAATTTTAAAAAACGTAAACAGATAGAGGTTGATAACTTTAAAAAATATTCAATTGAAAATGTAGTTGTTGAGTTATTGCCCATACTTGATAGTTTTGAGTTAGCATGTAATCATGCAACGAATGATAAAGACGAAACTATTAAAAATGATGAGAAGAGTATTATTGAAGGTTTTGTTTTAATAAAACAACAAATAGTGAATACTCTAGAAAAAATGAATGTGAAACGATTAGATTGTATTAACCAGGTGTTTGATCCAAACTTTCATCAAGCTGTAGCTGAGGAAGAGTCTGAGGGGGTTGATTCTGGGGTTGTTCTTAAGGAAATGCAGGCTGGGTATGTTTTACATGATCGTGTTATCAGGCCATCTATGGTGGTTGTTTCAAAGTAGTTGTTTAATTATTGGACAGGCTGTTTAATATTTGTACACTTCTTGGCGTGTTTAAGAGTTGTTTTTTTTGGCACGAAATTTACATTTTTGTGTCATTATAATTTGAATTAAAAGGAGAAAAATATGGGAAAAATAATTGGAATTGATTTAGGTACTACAAATTCTTGTTTTGCCGTTATGGAGGGAAAGGATGCTCAGGTTATTACTAATGCTGAGGGAACACGAACAACTCCGTCTATTGTTGCTTTTGGAAAGGATAAAGAGCGGTTAATTGGACAGCCGGCTAAAAGACAGGCAGTTACGAATCCTACGAATACTTACTTTTCAGTTAAAAGTTTAATTGGAAGACGGTTGAAAGAAATTAAAAAAGATCTTCCTTATAAGATAGATGAACGATCTGGTGGTGGAATTGTAATTAAAGGACCCGAAAAGGACTTTACTCCAGCAGAAGTTTCTGCCATGGTTTTACAGAAAATAAAGGCTGATGCGGAAGCTTATTTAGGAGAGCCTGTTACTCAAGCTGTTATTACTGTTCCAGCTTATTTTAATGATAGTCAACGTAAAGCCACAAAAGATGCTGGTGAGATTGCCGGATTAGAAGTTTTGAGAATTATTAACGAACCAACAGCGGCTGCATTAGCATATGGTTTAGATAAAAAGAATGATCAAAAAGTTGCTATTTACGATTTCGGTGGAGGTACTTTTGATGTTTCCATTCTAGAAATAGGAGATGGTGTTTTTGAGGTTCAATCAACTAATGGAGATACTCAACTAGGTGGGGATGATATTGATAATGTGATTATTGAATGGTTGGTTGCTGAATTTAAAAAAGATCAAGGTGTAGATTTGAGTCAAGATCATATGGCATTACAGCGGTTGAAAGAGGCTGCCGAAAAAGCCAAAATTGAACTTTCATCTACCGCTCAAACTGATATAAATTTACCGTTTATAACAGCCGATAACTCTGGGCCAAAGCATTTAAATGTACAATTAACTCGTTCTAAATTTGAAACAATGATTCAATCATTTATTGATCGAGCTTTGGATCCTTGTAGAAAAGCTTTAAAGGATGCTGATTTGACAGTTGAGGAAATTGATGAAGTTATTTTGGTAGGAGGAACTACCCGAATACCGGCTATTCAAAAATCAGTTGAAGATTTCTTTAAAAAGGAGCCACATAAGGGTGTGAATCCTGATGAGGTTGTTGCTATTGGGGCTGCTATTCAAGGTGGTGTATTAGCAGGCGATGTTAAAGATGTTGTTTTATTAGATGTAACACCGTTATCTTTAGGTATAGAAACTTTAGGTGGTGTGTTTACTAAGTTAATAGAAAAAAATACAACTATTCCTTCTTCAAAGAGTCAGGTTTTTTCAACAGCAGCTGATAATCAGCCTAGTGTAGATGTTCATGTTTTACAAGGTGAACGAGAAATGGCTGCTAATAATAGAAGTTTAGGACGTTTTATATTAGAAGGAATTGCTCCTGCGCCAAGAGGTATTCCACAAATTGAAGTAACTTTTGATATTGATGCTAACGGTATTTTAAATGTTAAAGCAAAAGATAAGGGTACAGGTAAAGAGCAGAAAATTACTATTCAGGCGTCTTCCGGTATTTCTGATGATGAAATAGAACGAATGAAGAAAGATGCTGAACAATACTCGGAAGAAGATAAAAAGAAACGAGAATCAATAGATACTAAAAATAATGCAGATTCTTTAGTTTATTCAACTGAAAAACTTTTAAAAGATAGTGCTGATAAAATTAGTGATGATCATAAAACTAAATTAGAAGATGGTGTCGCTAATTTGAAAAAAACGATAGAGTCAGATGATTTAGAAAAAATTAAATCTGAAACAGAAGAATTGCAAAAAGTAGTTTATGAAGTATCTGCAGAGCTTTACAAGCAAGATCCTCAAGCGGCTCAAGATGCTGCACAGCAGGCATCAGGAGATGCTGAAGCACAAGCTCAGGAATCTTCTTCTGAAAATAAAGATGATGATAATGTTGTAGATGCAGAGTATACCGAAGTTAAGGATCCAAAGTAGAATAGTATTAAAAAAGGGGGGGCTTTTTTGAGAGGATAATAATTATGTCAGAAGATTTATATGGAGTGTTAGGGATAGATAGAAGTGCGTCTGATACGGAGATAAAGTCTGCTTATAGGAAGTTGGCTAGAAAGTATCATCCGGATGTTAATAAAGAATCAGGGGCTGATGCTAAATTTAAACAGATTCAAAAAGCTTATGCTATATTATCAGACTCTCAAAAGAAGTCTCAATATGATCAATTTGGAGTTGCGGATGATTCTCCAGGAGGTAGTGGATTTGGTGGCTTCGAAGGTTTTTCTCAAGGTGGCGGATTTGAAGATATTTTTGATGTTTTCTTTGGTGGCTCCAGATCTTCTGGTGGGCGTCGACGAGGTCCGTCTCAGGGCGATGATCTTCGTTATGACTTAGAAATTACGTTGGAAGAAAGTGCTCAGGGAGTTGAAAAAGATATAGAGTCTTATCATTTAGGTGAATGTACTCGATGTGACGGTAAAGGGGCTCAACCAGGAACAAAGAAAACAGTTTGTCGGAATTGTAATGGTACGGGTCAAAAAGAAACCGTTCAGAGGACTATTTTAGGTACTTTTTCTCAAGTATCAACATGTACCGAGTGTCGAGGAGAAGGTTCGCGTATTGATCATCCTTGTATATTGTGTAATGGTAAAGGAATAGAAAAACAGAAGAAGAAAATTCATGTTAAGATTCCTGCAGGTGTTGAAACTGGAGTTAAGCTACGGGTTTCTGGTGAGGGTAATAAAGGTGAAAATGGAGGGCCTTCTGGAGACTTGTATGTATTTATATCTGTAAAAACTCATAAATATTTTAAAAGAGAAAATGATGATATACATATTGATTTAGAACTACCTTTGACGCGAATGGTTTTAGGGACAAAAGTTGAAGTTCCTACTTTGAATGGAGTGGCAACATTATCAGTGCCTGATGGTACACAACCAGAGACTGTTTTTAGATTAAAAGGTAAAGGTATTCCACATCTTAACTCTTATGGCTCTGGTGATCAATATGTACACTTAAAAGTTTTATTGCCTACTAAAATTTCTAATAGGGAAAAAGAATTGTTTTCTGAATTAGCTGAGATTAGGGGTGAAAATAAAGACCCCAAAAATGTATATGATTATGTGAGAAAGTCTTAGTTATTTGCAGTAGTCACTTAATTCGTTTTCTTTAATAAAATGGTCGTAATACTTCTTAAGAGATAACATGATGAGTGAGTCTTTTTCAGTTGTGTCTTCATTTTTTTTAGTTAAATATTCTAATCGTTCATAGTTTTGGGGTAATGATGTAAAGTTGTCCCAGTCTCTATATAGTTCTCCTGTAATATATCTAGGAATTAAATATTTATGTAGATGTTCAATTTTAGGATTAGGGTGTGTGTTTAGGTAGTTTCTATTGAATAACTGAATTAAATAATTATCTTTGGTTGTTTTTCTCGATTTAATTAATTCTGATAATTGATTTAGATAATTTTGGGGATCTTTGATAAGTTTTGTGGATATAGTTTTTAGGGTATCAATATGTGCAAACCCTAACTCTGTTATTTGATACTCAATATCCCAGTCTTTTTTTATAAGATCGAAATAATGTTCAGGATTTTTTGATAATTCTTTAAATAGATTGTTTTCTGAAATATCTTTTATGATTTCAGTCCAATCTTTTTGTTCTGTTAATGATGAGTTTTGAAGATGAAGAAAATGTTTGTTTGGATTAATATATCTGATGTTATCAATGAATGATATTGTATTTGTATTGTTTTCTTTAAATTTGGAAAGGTTAAACAATAGATATGCATTTTTAATTTTATTTATTGTTAACCAGTAAGTATTTGTAAACTTTTGAGCGGTTTCATTTTTATTTGGAAAGTGTCTTGTTTTTTGTTTTGAAATAGACATTGGTGTAAGGTTTTCAGGTAGACAAATTGCATTAAAGTTGGTAAGCAATGTATTGAATTCAGACTGTAGTGTTTTAACTAGTGAAATGGTAATAAGAACGTCTTCTTTAGCATCGTGAGATTGGTCTTGGTTAATAATATTAAATGATTTACATGTATCTTCTAATTTAAAGGAATAATAGCTGCGGTTGTCTTTAGTTTGGAGTGTCCATGGATAATTATCAGGGAAGTTAAAGGCTATACTTTGAGTGTAGTGTAAAATGTCTTTATTTCCTAGTTTTCCCATAAAATAAGGGTTTAATCCGTATTTTATTAAAAGGTTTCTTAAAAAAGCTAAATCAAAACTATTTGAATTAAAACCTACTAATTCGCAACGCCCATTTTCATTAATTATTTTGGATAAAAATTTATGAATTTTCTCTGCAGCAATATATTCTAAATCTCCATGTTGTTGAAGATTTAGAACGTCAATTTTGTTTGTTAAGATAGCATCTATTTCTGGTAATTGAGTTTTATTTAATCTAATATGGCCACATAATTCAGTTTGAATATTTAAGTTGAGGTCTGTAACAATAAACGCGTATGTTAGGATTTGACCTAGCAATTCACGGGAAGATGTTTCGAAGTCGTAAAAAATGAACATTGAAAGTTATATTAGAGTATTATTATTATAATTGTCTAGAATTTTTTAATATTATACTATTAATGTTTATTCAAAATATTGGCGAGTTATTAATGGTTCATCATATAGTTAAGTATTGTAGTGTAATATTGTTAATAACTTTAGTAGGGTGTGCGTCTACTATCGAAAGAACTTCTAAGAATAGCAGTACGGTAGTTGCTGAAAATAATTCTGATGTTAAGTTAACTATTCAATCTATACCATCTAGTTATCAAGCTTTTTCTGGTTCTTTTAGTAAATATTTATCGGTGTTTGGCGTTGGTATTGTTGCTACGGATCAATGTGATGATGATAAGGTTATTCATGCAGCTACCATTATGTTTGAATATTTGGATAATAATGAAGATGGGACGCCTGATAATCGAGTAGTTGTGGATAAATTGGTTGAAAAAAAATCGGTGTTAGTGATAGGGCATACACAGGAATTTTTTGAAGATTTTGATTATGATACAATTGAGTTTGCAGGTTTTACTAATATACAAGATTTATATAATACTGAAATCGTTTTACCTGGTACTGAGACTGAACAATTTGATGCAACTTTAGAGGAGGTTTTTCATTTAATTACTCATGTTGGTTATGCTCATGTATATCCTGATATTTTTGGAGAGAAAAGAGGCAGTAGTATTGCTAACGCGATGGATGTTGCTAGAGGTGGGTATTTTGAAACAATTCCTACAGGAGGACCTAAGCAAGGGTATCCTTCTAATTCTTGGTATCATTATACCGATGATACGGCAGACTATGCGACTCAAATTACCGAATATTTTTATTGGGCGATGACGTCTTATTTAGGTGTTCAAGCTAATCGTTTTGAAGATATTAAAAATGAGTGGGAATTAAATACTAAAGAAAAGTTACAAACAGGGGACTTTGCAATTTATAACTTAATTACAAACGGTACTTATCATTTACCTACGGTTTTGCCTAATGGTTCTTATTTAGTTCAGGAATAATTTTTTATTTTGTGTTATTAATTTTGAAATATTTTACATTTTCTTTATTAAAGTTGATTAGGATATTTAATTCGGGTTTATAAATAAATTTATTTTTATCTTTGAAAATATTTATTATTCTATATTTTAGGAGATAATCGTTTTGTTTTGATATTGGGCAAATAGTTTTTGCGTAATTGAGTAGTTTTTTTCTTTTAGTTTTATAACTAAAAATGTTATTGTACAGAGTTCTATGGTTTTTAGATGTTTTATGAAATAGTAGAGTGAAAAATGTTTATGAAAAAATGTGTTTGAAAACCCGTCATATTTTTTTGAAAATTGTATATATTTATTAATTAATCGATTAGGGGTCCAATTTTTAAATATTAGAGGGATATGTAGTAGGGTATAGGAAGTTATAATATTTAGTAAATATATCCATAAAATAAGTATTATGGTTGAATTGAGGTTTAAATTATGCAATGGCTGTTCTGTTATTGATAGGATCAGGTTTTGATCGATTGTAATATTCCACAAAAAAATGGATGTGATTATCATTAATAATGATAATGTTGTTACTCTAAGGGTTAAAAACGTAAAAAAAAATATAAGTAACAAAAATACTAGTCCCCATTTTTGAAAAGGGATAATAATTAAACAAATTCCGGTTATAAACTCTATAATGATAGCTTTCCAATTTAGAATTTTGTATATAAAACTTTTAGATATTTTATTAAATATAAAAAATAGTATTCCCTAGCTGGGATTTACTAATGGATACTCTATGTCTTTGTTTTGTTTGTATCCGAATTTTAGTTTGCATATGTTTGCTGATAATACAATTACCCCTAGTTCAATTTTAAATATAGTTAGTAATAATAATATACTTGAGTTATTAGGTATTAATTGTATAATTTCATAGTTAGAGAGATAGTAGGTAAAATATATATCCATGAAATCCTGGGGTTAAAATACTTTTTATATCCTGTTTGATATAAAGATGTCTAAAAATTAAAAAAAGAGATAATGAAGCGATTAAAGTAAACTGATTTAAAATTAGGGTTATTCTTGATAAGAACCAAATTAAACTAATTATAAATCCTATTATTTTTATGGGTTGTTTTGTATTAGAAAAATTTGAATAAAAGTAGGGTATTGATAAAAGAAAATCGAAAAAAATGCATATTCCGATACATTTTTTAAATGTTATTTCTACATTAATTGTAATAGTGTAGGTAGTATTTTTCTAGATAATATAAAATCTAAAAACTTGCTTTTATAAGAGATTTAATCCTTTGAAATGGCTGGGGTGGCTGGATTCGAACCAACGATCACGGGATCAAAACCCGGTGCCTTGCCGCTTGGCTACACCCCAGAATAACTGACCTGTCGAATATTGATATTTAAATTCGCTCCAGGTCAGTGGATTTATTATAATAGAAATTTTTTTTTGGTGCAACATGCTTTTGGCGCGCCCGAGAGGAGTCGAACCTCTAACCTCCTGATCCGTAGTCAGGTGCTCTATCCAATTAAGCTACGGGCGCTTTAATCTAATCTAATCCTTTATTAGAAGGGCGGATATCTAAAATATTTAACTGAATACTTTGTATTGAGTTATCTTTTTTTCGCCATCTTGGATTGTTTTCTATCGTGAAAATTAGGTTGAAGGTGTCAATTTTTGATCGAATTGATTTTAATTTTTGATATTTTTCCCGTAGACCAAACCCAACGGCTTGAATCTCGTTAGTAGATACTTGGTCGTCTAGTACATTAAATCGAATGTGAGGCTTTAGTAGGCTTTGATATTTGTTTCCAAAGGATCTTCCTTTGGTTATTTTACAATTTTCTAAATAGAAAATAGGAAAGTCAAAATTTTGACCATATGGAGATATTTCATCTAACATATCCAAAAATTTAGGGGATATTTGTTGAAACTCTATTTTGTCTATTATATCGTAAGAGTATTGAAATTTTTCATTATTTAATTTGGACATCTCGCTATTTAAGACATCTTCGAATAAATCAAAGTTGTCTTTATGGATTGTAAACCCACAGGCTTGAGAATGGCCACCAAATGCATTGACTAGTTTTTTTGTATTATAAGTGGTAATAACTTCATTTTGAAATATTTTTGTATTATGTTCTTTTTCACATAGTGTTTCAACATTATCTAATATATTGTACATGTCAATTGTAGGGATACTTCTAACGGAAGCTTTTAAGTAATTACTATTATCACTTTCAGTAAGTATTATTGCTGGTCGTAGATATCTTTCTTTTAGTCTATCAGTTACAATTCCAATTATTCCAGAATTCCAATTTTTTCCTCTAACGACAATAATCTTTTTGTTTTCTATATTAATCTGCTTTGTTACAATTCGTTCAATTTCAGTTTCAATTTTTTCTGTTGCAAATTTTCTTTGTTCATTAACTTCATTAATTTGTTGTGCTTTGTTAATTGTTGTCGGCATGGTTTCTTTTTTTTGTTGGCTAATATTTAAAACAGTTTTAAATATATTGCCAATTTCTATTGCTTTTTGTGCATTCTTTTTTCCTACTCCCACTAATAAAAGATCAACAACTATTTTTGAGTCCGGAATTCCTTCATCTGGATTTCCTATTCTTCCAGGGGCATTTAACCTTGGTATTATTGTTCTGGATAAGTCTCTTGCCTTACTAAGCTTTTGAGATTTATCAATGCATATTTTTTTTAAGCATTTAAGACCTTCACGTTTTGTTGTATTAAAATGAATGATCCCTTGTTTTACGATTAGTCTATTCATTTTATTGGTCATTGACATACGGTCAGATAAGGTACCAAGGGTACATATACATATTAAAAAGTTTAATAGACTTTCGGGAAGTTCAATTTTGAAATATTCAAATGTTGCGATTATGAATTTAAGAGCAACACCTGCCCCAGATAGATTTTTAAATAGTGTATCATGCTTAATAAGTTGAGGGTTAATAATTGCTACAGATTTTGGTAGTATATTACCGATTATATGGTGATCTGTAATAATAATATCAATGTTTTTTTCATTCGCATAATTTGCAGCTTCTAGGTCTTTTGTTCCGCAATCTGTTGTTATAATGAGAGATGCTTTTTTTTCAATCGCTTCATCAATAATTCTTATTTGAAGGCCGTGACCTTCTTGTGATCTTATAGGAAAGTCGTATATTATATCAGCGCCAAGATGGCGTAACCCTGCTACTAGAATTGTTGTTCCTGAGATTCCGTCAGCATCAGGGTCTCCATTGATCATAATTTTTTCTTTATTTTTAATGGCTTGATGTATTCTTTGGACACCTTTTTTTAGTTCTTCGGGGGGAGTTACTTCGCTGTAGTCTGTTAATAATGATGATTCTGGATTAATAAATGAATTTATTTCATTTTGAGTACCTATTTTTCTAGCTAAAATTATTTTTGCTAATATAGGGTTGATTTTTAAATTTGTAGAAAGATTAGTAATCGACTCTTCATTTGCTTTGAACAAATTCCATCTTTCTTGATTTATAAAAATATCTGACTCTTTATTTAACATAGATATAGCAAATAATACATAATTTATTGGAATTATGAAAGGTTTCTTTTTTTTTAGTTTTTTAGAAGAACTAGATTTTGTT
>QFBS01000014.1 GCA_003265895.1 Candidatus Marinamargulisbacteria bacterium SCGC AG-410-N11
CTAAGGTCTTCTAATTATTTTATTTATACTCAAGAGAAAAACACCAAATGGACCGATTAAATTAGAGAAAATATAAAGTCTAAAAAAAATCAATCTAAACATATATATCATTATGTTAAACAATATATAAAAATAATAACGAGAACCAGATTTAAAAGATAGGCTGCAACAAAATACTGTTTATTTACGATAATATAGTATAAAACAAAAAAAGATAACCCATCCTTGCTAGGGATTGGCTGTAAAAAATATATATTACAAGGAGAAAAAAATGAGTATGTTTAGATGTTGTTTTGGTGCCGGATCTCAACCTTCCATAAGAGAAGATCAATCTCAACCAGTTGAAAATACGAGAGCCAGTAAATCCTCGGCGGCAAAAGTACAAGATATCGAATTATTAAGGAATCCTCTTCAAACAGAGACCAGGTCACCCAGAGCAGGCGAAGAGTCTAAAACAGTTGTAGCCCACTTGGGTTTAGATCAAAATAGTGCAGCCTCTAGCGCGGCAGGAGGGTACAGTTCAAAGAGCGCCGGACGTGTAAGTGATGACGCACACGGAGAAAGCTTTGGCAGAGCAACCCAAGTGCAGCGGTCTACAGTGCCATCAGCAGGACCAATTAAACAAGATATTATAAAATCCTTAGAAAGTTATAATCGTTATTCTATATTGAAAAGTGGCGATCCTAACGAGTCTTTAAATGCGATAATTAGTTTTCTAAATAGTAATAAACCTGTAGAATTAGCCTTTATTGATTACCATGTAAGTGTTCTTGATTCCGCTTTAAAAGGGACTAAGGTACAAGCAGATATGAGCCGTTTATTGAAACTAAGTAAAGAAGCGATAATGAAAAATCAATTATACAAACCTAAAGAAACAACGTCTCAGTCAAGTCAAGAAATATCATATTTTGGAGCAGGCGGCGGTGGAGATTCAAAGACTACAAGCAGGGAAAGCCCTAACAGGACACACGGTAAAAGCTATGGTAGATCATCCCAAGTTCAGCGGTCTGTAGCACCCTCAACAGGACCATCTAGGCAAGATATTATAAAAGCCTTAGAAAATTATAAGAGTTATTCTATATTAAGTAGTGGCGATCCTATGGAGAGTTTAAACCAGATTATTAGTTTTCTAAATAACCATAATCCTGTAGATTCAGCCTTTGTTGATTATCATATAACTGTTCTTGATTTAGCTTTACAAGAGACCCAGATACAAGAAGATATGCGTTGTTTACTGGAGCAAAGTAAAGTAGAAATAATGAGAAATCAATTAGGCGCTGCAAAGGAAGGAAAAGTAGATCATCTAGGTATAGCTACAAAGGATGTTGTAGTCGCATTTGAACAAGAAAACGCAGGTGGAATCCAAGCTAAGTCTGCGCGTACTATACAAAAACGAGATCAACTAAGAGAAGTACAAAAGCATTTTCCTTTTTATGTAGAGTGTCGAGGGGACGGAGCCTGTGCCTATACCGGTATGGTAAAAGGGGCTCTATTACAATTATCAAAATCTCCTGCCTCTAAATTAGATGATTTTTTAAATAAAATTAATCGTTATCATGAAGATGTTCAAGTTCAAACTTTATGTAATAGTTATTTAACTAAGATAATGAGTCGAGACAATTTTTTTCAAGAACTTAATAGTAGTGCCGAGTATGAAGCCTCGATCGTTAGAGCTGTTCAAAGTCGAGTAATAGATGAATTGAAGAGCGTTTACAAAAACGGATATGAAAAGGATCACAGAGTATTAGGTACAGATCTTGATGACGCTTTTTTTAGAAAAGAGTTAGACGCAGAGACCTTAAAAATAGCCAAATTGGCAGGGCTTGGCATCGAGGAATATATGTCGTTTGAAGAAAGAATAGTAAGAATTGAATCTGGGAAAGCCAATCAAGTCTCTGCACAAGAAATCAATATATTTGCTCATGTATTTGGCCAATCATTTCTAGATGTTAATTTACAGAGCGGTAAATTAGAATTAACTCAGTATCCCTTAGTAAGGGGACAGCGATCAAAAACCTTTGCTACATATAATCGTGATGAACAATTTGCTTTATTAATGAAAACTAATGGACATCATAACGTTGTCTTAAAATCAGACCGATATGGAAACTAATTTTAGTTATAAATAAAACACTTAACCCATCTCACTCGCCCTTTATAGTTAGGGCGAGTATACTTTTAATTAAAAATAAAATACATCCTTGAAAAATCAGACCCTGTTCAGTAAACTGAAATCATGTTAATTAAACGTCGTCAAACCCCAACAGTAAGTATCGGAAACGTAACCTTAGGGTCTGATCATCCAATCGTGGTACAATCAATGACCAATACCGTTACGGCTGATATTGTAGCAACGGTTAACCAAATTAAGTTGTTAGCCAATGCAGGTTCAGAGTTAGTAAGAATTACCGTAAATGATAAACATGCCATGGAAGCTGTTCCAGAAATAGTTCAACGACTTAGTGACCAAGGTGTTAACGTGCCTATTATTGGTGACTTTCATTACAACGGCCATATTTTATTAAGTAAATTTCCTAAAGCCGCCCAAGCATTAGCTAAATATCGAATTAATCCAGGCAATGTAGGAAAAGGTAAAAAGCATGACGACAACTTTGCAACTATGATAAACGTCGCCAAAGAATTTTATAAACCCGTCCGAATTGGCGTAAATTTTGGTTCTTTAGACGATACCGTATTTACTCAATTAATGGACGAAAACGCTAAACGAGAGCATCCAAAATCGTCTAAAGAAATTGTTTATGATGCTATGATCCAGAGCGCACTGCAAAGTGCAAACTACGCGCAGTCGCTTGGATTACCAAAAGAAAAAATTATATTAAGTGTAAAAATGTCTGATGTCCAAGATATGATTACTGTATATCAAAAGTTAGCTAACCAATGTGATTATGTGTTACATTTAGGGTTGACCGAGGCAGGCGCAAGTACAAAAGGAATTACATCAAGTGCAGCGGCGTTGAGTATTTTATTACAGCAGGGTATTGGCGATACGATTCGAATTTCTCTAACGCCAGAACCGGGAGTAAGTCGAGATTTAGAAGTAAAAACCTGTAAAACATTATTACAGTCAATGGGATTTCGCTATTTTATGCCTCAAGTTACCAGTTGTCCCGGTTGCGGTCGAACAAATAGTGACCGGTTTGTTATTTTAACTAAAGAAGTTACCGATTATATCGAGCAAAAAATGCCGGTTTGGAAAACTCAGTTTCCTGGTGTCGAAAGTTTAAATATCGCGGTTATGGGTTGTGTAGTTAATGGCCCAGGCGAAAGTAAACAGGCTGATATTGGTATTAGCTTTCCTGGAATTGCGGAAGATCCTAATATCCCGGTATATCAAGATGGAAAACTCTTTAAGTTATTAAAAGGAAATGATGTAAAGTATCAATTTTTTGATATTTTAAATAATTATATTAAATCAAGATTTGAAATTAAAGTTCATAACTAAAAAATAAATAGACCACATTAGCACCAGAGATAGCTATCGTAGAAGCATTAGAACAGTAATTGAAAATATTTAGAAATTCCTTAGCGCCTTTTATAGAAACACTGTTAATACGATAAGTTTAAGCTAACACAGTATCAATATTTGTTAAAGAAATTAAGTTAATAGATTCTAAAATTGCAATTAGTAGAAAGTTCTTTTAAGAATCGATCAGTAATATTTTAACACCCATGTAAAGTTAAAAGGTTTAGCAGGCTGAGACTTTTAAATATAGTTATAGTATATTTACTAGAAGCCTTTTTAAGTTTTAGATCAGTGAAATTTGCACTAACTTTAAACAATTAAGGCTAGTGCATATTAAATTATAAAATTTGTCCATCTAATGTAAGATGCGTTATTGTCTCAGGACGATTAGACAGTGCTTGGGCATCAATATGTTTGCAATTAATTATAGTTACATGTGTTATTATCTCAGGAAGATTAGACAGTCCTTCAGGAGTAATAAAAGAATTGTTTTTTAACAGTAGCCGATCGGCATTTTTAGTTAATTCCATATTACCATTTATTTTTACCATATTTGCTTGAGTTAATCCCTTATTTGTATATTTACCATTTATTTTTAAAGCATTTGTAAGTGAAGATATATGAGGTTTAACTTTTTGTTTTGTTTCTTTTGTCGCTGTAGTTTTTGTTTCTTTATTTCCTGTATTTAAAGTAAGATAAGATCCTTTGAAATTGATGATTTCAGCCTTTTTAAGATGATCAAAAACGTCATTAGTAACAAACGGATTGTTAGTTAAGTCTATGGTAGTTGTAGTTGTAGTTTCTGTCAAAACTTTAACACCATAATTAGTTAAGTGATTATTAATCTTTTCTAGGTTTGGTAATTGATCGAAAATAGACTTATTCTTAAATATAAACTTCTTTGATAAACTGATTCGGCTAACATTTTGTAGGTTAGATAATCCGTTTATAGTAACGTTTGGGTTGTTTCCTAAATAAACTGCTTCTGCGTTACTCAAATGGGTTAATCCCTTATCTGTTATGTTAGAACATCCTCTTAAATCAATTGATTTTACACTTGAGGGCAAATGTTGTAGATACTCATCATTAACTTGAGAACAGTTTTGAAAACTAACAGTTTCTAGACTTGTTAAATGCTGTAACCCAGTTTTCGTAAAATTAACACAACCTTTTAAATCTATAGTAGTTAAGGTCTCAAATTTTTCTAAAACTTGATCAGTAGCTTGATGATTATCTAACTTAACTATTTTTACAAAGCTTAAATCTTCTTGACCCATAAGAAAGTCTTCCGTTATTAAGTTATTTGCTCTAAAGTTGTATGGAAGATCATTTTTTTGTTCAATATTTCTTTGAATCTGCTTTAAATGAGCTTTACGAACATTTTCTTTTGTTAAAATTTTTGAATAACATCTTTCAAACTTCGCGGACATTAATTTTTTCATAGGAGAAACCAGCTTTCTATATAAAATTTTGGAAAATTAAATAATAGAAGAATTTATTGATTTATTCAAGTAATATTGAAAGACTTAAATATAATTAAATTAAAAAGTATAAGAATTAAATTAGCACATAAACATTTTCAACGCACTTGAGAATGACATTGCAAATAGTCTAAAAAGGGCATGTGGTTATTAGTTGTACAAAATAAATCGAAATTTGTTTTTGTATGGAATCTTGATTGTTGAATGGCTTTTAAAAACGAGAAAACTGTGTCATGGCCATTATCCGGTAAATAATGAGGAAGAGTTAGTGAGATATTTAAAATTGAACGGTTAAAGACTAATAAAATACGATATATATCAAGCTTTTCACAAAAATAAAGTGACGGGGTAATCATTAAATGGTTACTATTTTCTAGCAAAATATCCAAAACATTACCACTAAACTCTTGTAATGAATTAGATAATAAATTTTCTAAATTTGAAAAAGATACACTTAATAATATATTAAAGTTTTTACACAATTCATTAAAATATTCTTTAGGAATTAGATTTAACCGGTCAGCTAATAACTGTGAAGAGTGTATTTGATATAGAGATACCGAATTTAAGAAGAAAATAATGTCGGTTGGTTTAGAAATATAGAAACCATCAAGTCGATCAACAAAAAGTGTAATTGGCGATGGCTGTCGAGCTTTGGTTAATGGCGACTTTTTAATGATTTTCGTCTTTTTATGCAGAGGTCGAATTTTAGACACAAATTTGCTAAATTTAGAACTGTTAGGCGGTGGGGTAGGCGTTCGGAGTCTTTTTAGACGTCTAATATTTAATACAGAGCTATCATCAAAGCGTGCCCTCTTTTGATTGGTATTATAAAGTCGTTTAAACGCACTTTTATGATTTGTTTTGACAACAGATACTAATTTCTTCAAAATAAACTCCCACAAAAAAGGTTAATGAACTAAGACAGTAACTTGTGAGCGTAAATTACGATAATATAGTGCTTGCTCACTTCGTCCCCTTTTGAGCAATCCATTGATAAGAATATCAATTTTTTGAATTAAAATTTGTTGTAACTTAATTTGAAATGGCGAATGATCGTCTGGTTTATATAAACTAAATAAAGAGTCTACTCTAAATCGGTCTAATGCTGGCACAACAACAGATAATTGATCAGAGTGACCTCCATATTTAATTAAGTTAATAGTGTTCTCTAGTCCAACAGGATGTTCTCGAGCAATTTTTAACCATAAATCATAATCTTCGCAAGCTAAAAAATGAATGTTAAAACCACCATAGTAATTAAATAAAGAACGTTTCATTAATACAGATGAGGGCGATATCATACAACGGTCTAAACTAACATCCCAAATCCAACCATCGGATTTTTGATGGTAATCTTTCTGGTTTTTATGCTTCCCATTATAGATCCACTTCTCATTAGATTGAACAATTTGGAAGATAGGATGTTGATTTAGGTATAAGCATTGATCCTCTAATTTTGAGGGAAGCCATTCATCATCGGAATCTAAAAATGCAATCCATGGCAATTGTGTTGAAGAAACCCCCAAATTGCGAGAAGCAGAAACCCCTTGGTTATTTTTGTTTTGAATAAGTTTAACAGAAGGAAACCGCTCTTTGATAATCGCAACCGTATTATCCGAAGATCCATCATCTACAACAATTATTTCTCCCGGCAATTGAGTTTGATTAAGAACACTCTGAATTGCTTTTGATATATGTTGATCTCGGTTATATGCTGGAATAATAACCGCAATATCTGCCGCTGTTAATTGCCGGTCTATCCAAGATAACAGAGACGGTAATGTTTTACGACATAAATGTAGTTGCTCTTTAAATGTTTTGATATCAGGTACAGAAAACTGATCTGTAATAAATTTTAAACAGAAAAAAGAACAGTTAGTTTCCTTAAATACCTTAGCTTGAAAATAAGCTTCCATATCTTGTGCATCATATTGGTGATCATGTAAATGGTCTTTAGAAATAGTCCATAACTGAATATTGTCACGTAAAGTATCGTCGAATAAAGTAGAAGGAATCGTTAACGTTATATCTTGATAACCATTAGAACTTAAAATATCAGGGATAACCCATTGATGTAAGGGTAACTGTTCGGTGTTACTGCCACAAGTTCCAATATTAATTACAAAGTAAGGCGATAGATGTGTATTGATAAATGATGCACAGGCTGTAGAATTATCTTCGCCCATTCCTGTTATGATAACTAAAAATTGAGAGTCTGGAATAGAATCAAAGCCTTCTGATTGAATAGATTTCCAGGTAATTATCGGTATTTGACGTTGCTTAAACCAATCACAATCAATTTCTTCTTTAAACGCAACAGTAAATATACATTTTGTAGAAAGTTGACGTTTCATTATCTAGAAATTAAACGGCAAAAGAACTTCCACACGAACAACTTTTTTTTACATTAGGATTAGTTAATTGAAATCCAGAAGCTAGTAAAGATTCTGTATAGTCAAGTCGAGAACCAAGTACAAATAAATAACTTAGCTTCTCAATGATTATATAAGCGCCATTCTTAGAAAATACTTTATCTCCGTTATCTTGAGCGCTCTTAATATCCGACAAATCCATCGTATACGATTTACCAGAACAGCCATCATTAACAACTTGAATTTTTAACCCATAATCATCAACAGACTTTCCATCTTTTTGAATAAAATGTTTAATTTTTTCAGCAGCATAGTCGGTAATTTCAACACTGGATATGGACTGCTTTTTTACAGCAGCTTTTTCTTTAGCTGAAGGAACAAATACTTTTTGAACATTTCCACAATCAGACATATATAACCTCCTATACGATTATACCCATATATACGATAAATTAAACATTTATGCAATAGTTATGCTGGAATCTAAATAAACATCTTGTATTGAATGTAATAAAGAAACGCCGTCATTAAAGGGCTTTTGAAACGCTTTACGACCTGAAATAAGTCCCATACCACCAGCTCGTTTATTGATAACAGCAGTGGCAACAGCATCTTGTAAGTCATTCGAGCCTGACGCTCCTCCAGAGTTAATCAGACCCATTCGTCCCATATAGCAATTGGCTAACTGATAACGAGTTAAGTCAATTGGATGATCTGAAGATAGTTCGGAATAAACTTTAGGGTGTGTTTTTCCAAAATTTACAGAATTAAACCCATTATTAGTAGTTGGTAATTTTTGTTTGATAATATCAGCCTCAATAGTTACTCCTAAATGATTAGCTTGTCCAGTTAAGTCAGCCGCTGTATGGTAATCATCTTCGCTTGTTTTAAAGTCATTATTACGTAAATAGCACCATAAAATAGTTACCATACCTAATTTGTGTGCATATTCAAAGGCTTCTCTAACTTCAACAATCTGTCGTTGACTTTCGGCAGAACCAAAATAAATTGTAGCTCCAACTGCAGCACAACCCATATCAAACGCTTGATCGATGGATGAAAACATTACTTGATTAAACTGGTTAGGGTAGGTTAGTAATTCATTGTGATTTAACTTTAAAATAAACGGGATTTTATGTGCATATTTTCGAGATACACTTCCTAATACACCTAATGTAGATGCCACAGCATTACAGCCACCTTCGATGGCTAGTTTAACGATATTTTCAGGATCAAAGTACATTGGGTTGGGCGCAAAAGACGCTCCTGCAGAGTGTTCAATTCCTTGATCAACAGGTAAAATTGAAATGTAACCCGTTCCAGCTAATCGTCCTGTATTAAGAATAGATTGATAATTTCTTAAAACTTGATTACTACGATTAGTAGGTATAAAAATTCGATCAACACTGTCTGGCCCTGGTAAATGAAGCGACTCTTTTGATATTGTTTGGCAGGAATGACCTAATAGGTAGTCAGCTTGATCTGCTAATATAGAGGTTATATTTGTATTGGTTGTAGCTGGATTACTCATTGGTTTTTCTCCTTCTGAATGAGGTTTATTAACGGTTAATGTATCTTGATTAGGTGAGTCATTAAATAACATATGGTATTGATCTCCTTATAAAAAATAAGTTCAATTATACCTTCTTTATGGCAATCAAGCAATTAAAAGTAGCTTAACTAGTCATCTTTGTACTACATATTATGTAGTTAGGATTTAGAGTGAATAATAAAGGTTCTCCATTGTTCAGGATACTTTTGTGAAAAAGCAGCTTCCGAAAATGTTAATTGTCGTAGCTTTGGTATCGTAACGTCTCCGGTTAGATTTTGAGTGGAAGGCTCCATAATAAATGACTTTAAATTAGGGTGTTTTTTAGAAAGTTTTTCTTTTTCAGGAGCAGTCAATGACTGAAATAGTTGAACCGCTGCTAAATCGGCATTTAAATACGGAGATTGGTCGGGATCGGCAACAGATTTGAATTCTCGAAGACTATAAGCTTTTTGAATTTGAAATCGAGAAGAACTTTTAGTAAAATTCAACTGGTTAGATTTAATAAGTAACGACGGAAACTGATCTACTTCTGATTTATTATTGTATTGATCATCGTTAATTAATTGATTCATTTTTTGAATCAATTTTTCAAGAACTTCATAGCTCTTATTTTGATAAGTTGCCGTTAGTCTTCCCCATTCTAAATCATTAGTCGGATTCTCAATAAAACTTAATAATGAATCTGAGTTGGTAAATGTAGTGTTAATATAAGATGTGATTTCTTGTTTAAGTTCAGGTGAAATAATAGCCGGTGAAATACGTCTGGCTGCTATATATAATTGTTTAATCGCTTTATGTTCTTGAGAATTTGTATTATATCTATCCTTTAGTATGTTTAATTTATTCCAAGCTGTAAACAAGCGATGAGAATCGATTTTACTATTTGATTCAGCGATAGTTTGAATTTCATTTAAAATAGCGTCTACCTCAGGGGGGAACTGTATTCTTAAATCTTGATAAAAGGATAGTGCATCAAGAAAGATGTTTTGGTCATTATCATGAAATAATTCATTAAATGCGAAAGAAATATTTTCTTGAACATGATTAGGTTTCAATGGGTCCAGCGATTTTGGGATTTTAAATTCTAAAACGGTATCATCAACATCTTCTAGATCAGATTTAGTATCAACAGAGTTTAAAGATACTGTTGATTCGGAGTCCGAGGAATTGACACTTTCCAAACCCGAATCATCAGAACTACTATTAAGAAACGAGTCAAGTGTAAGCGTTTGAGCTGCTGTAGGAGGAAGTTGTTTAGATTCCGAATCAGGGTCCTGAACTCCTAGTTCCCTAGCTAAAGTATCAGGGTCTAATTCTTGAGTAGGATTACCGGCTATTTCTTGAATGTTTTCAAGTCTTGCTTGCGAAAATTGATTGAAGAATGTGCTGTATTCGCTGATCCATTTAACAAATGTTTCAGTAGATTTATGACCTCTCATTTGTTTGGCAATAGATATAGTCGAACCTTCGGCACCTTTAATTGTTTGTAAATGATTGGTCGTTGCGAGATGAGTTATTCTTTCTTTTAAAGAATGCTTTTCAGACTTTAACTGACGTTGTTGTTCTTTTATTTCTTGTTTTTCTTCTTTTGTTGTCGCTTTATTTTCTTTAGAAGAAGCTAAACTTAAAAGTTGATCGATTTCTTGTAATCGATCGATATCAAGTTTAAAATTAACAGGAGATTTAATAGTAGCTTCCCCTGTTCTAGTGGTTAGAATAATCGAATTATCAGTGGCTTTTTCTTTAATAGATACAGCATTAATTCCTGGGTATGACCGGTTTAGTATATCAGAGCCAGGTAACGATTTTTCCCAGAAAATATCCAATGAACTAAATATTGTTTTATAATTAGATTTTAATTTGCTAATAACTAATTTAGCATCTTGCGAGCCATCTAATATAGATTTCTCAAGTACTTGTTTAAGTTTATTAGCTAACTTTTTTTGACCGATATTAGAATCAATAGCAGCCGATAGGTCGTTTAGTTGTTGATGTCGTTGCTGTTCTAGAGCTGTATCATAATTGAATGACGAATCATTAAACAATAGAGTGCAAATGTCATCTACTTTTTGATGAGCAGTAGATAAATCAATAGTAAAAGAGCCAAATAGAGATGCTTGTTCTTCTCGATGTAATCGTTCTTTAAGTTGAATAAGTAATCCTTTTCGAGTTTGATTATCTGGCGTATTATAAATATCAGCAATGATTGTTCGGATAACATCTTTACTATCTTCTGATAAAGAGGCTGATTTACTATACTGATCTATCAGTGAGTCCTTTAACGATTCAAATAGCTGAGTAACAATGGTCGAGGTATCATCCGTAGATTTACGGCTAGCGGAAGCGTTTGTCTGTTTTGTTTCGTTAACAGAAGCCTTAGATTTAGCTGCTGTTGCTTCAGGTGTAATAGCCGATGATTCAGAAGTAAATGTGGCGCCAATAGGTGCCGGAGAATCATGACGAGTTCCCTTCAGTGATTTCAGGCTGGCCGTTGTTAACGTTTTTAATTGTTCCAAAAGAAAGGTTCTAGTTGGCATAAATCCTTTTGGATCCCCGTGATCTTGTAAACCTTGAATAGTCGTTATTGTTGTTTGTAATTGGTCTTGAAAAGATTTATTTGAAATATCTGTATCAGGAGATATAAAGCCCTCAGGTATAACATCTTGCTCACTATTTTTAAATAAATCAATAAATAAAGTACGGCTAAATTCATTCACGGGAACTGCTGTTTGCAGCTTAATAGAGGTTATTAAAGTCTTGAAGCCGTTAGTAACATTTCTAATTTTTTGTTGCATTTCTTTGAGATCTTTTTGATCTTTAGACAAAATACCTTTGGATGAATTTGATTGTCCAATGGTATCAATTGCTCCTCCAGATTCTATCCGACTTTGAATAAGGCCAATACTTTTGCCAAATGGCTCATTAAGCTCATCAAGAATCGTGCTTTCTAGCGTTGCCATATCTGTTGAAAATTGTACTAGTGCGTCTTTAATAGGTTTTAAATCACGTAGGTTACCCGATGTGTTGTAATTATCTAAAGCGTCTTGTATATTGTTTTTCATGTTTTCGGAATAGATTGCCATTCTACTTTCTAAGTCAACATCTTTAAACGTACTTAAGGTATCATTCATATCTCTACTAAGATCATGAAAAGTAGCCATTTTCTGTTCTATAGACTGAGCGAGAGATGTAGTGGCTCGTAAAATATATTGTTTTACTTGTGCCGCAAAGTGCTTAGCATGATCAACTGCCGAGGGCTTAGATCTAACAGCGAGTTGGGTTTTAACATCGTTAATAAAATTATTATATTTCGCTTGATTGCGTTTAATACTATTAATAGCAGATCGACGATAGATATTTTGGATAAATTTAAAGCCTCGATGTTCTTTAAGTACCCAATGACGAACTTTTTTATGCAAAATTTTAAAAGGGTTTTTAGTTCTTGGTGCCTTAACTAGGGTTTTAATGGAATCAATATTATCAAGTTGAGCAGTTAGCTGCTGGTTAGTTGGATGATTATCAGAAATAATAATGGGCTGAATAGATGTAAAGTCTTTTTTTGAAATCGAAAAAGAGTTGCCTTGATAGTCAAAAGTAATATCCTTATTATCTAACCTAACATTAAAGGTCGAATTTGGAAGAGACGAACGATCTTCTTTTGATTGAATATGTAAAATATCATCAACTTTAGATTCAACACGCTTTGAGAATTGTTTTTTATCTTGAGTAATAACTTTAAAAAATTCTTTAAGTTGCTGTGCCGAAAACGTAGTCCCTGTTGTATTAGTAGTTTCAACATATGAGGTGCCTGAAGTTTTTGGGGATCGTGTAATAGACAATTCAGAACCATCCGAAAAATTAATTTTAACGGTTCCCAATGGAACCGTAGTGGCCTTAACATCAGAGACTTGTTTTGTAATTCCCGCATCTTGTAAATGTTGACGTAATCCAGCCCATTTAATATTGGGTCTAGATTTAAGAAGCTTATTTCCAATAGCATCTGATTCCGATTTCGACGCTAATTCCCGGTTAGCGTCCCGTTGTTCTGATTTAGAGATTTTAGATGAGCTAACTTTTCTGTTATTAATATTAAGATTTCCAGACATTAGTTTACCTACCTTTCAAAAATAAAACTTCCCTAAATTAATAATAAATTAAACATATTATTTTAACTATTTTATTATCGACTATTTTGAAAATATATTTTATAGAAAATTAATGCTATTAAAATATAATTATTATGTTGCAATAATTAACAAGAGAGCAAACTAGTAATAGAAACATAAGGGGATTGCCCAGTCTTATTTTGTTTTTGGTTTGTTAAAAGATCGCTAATAGATCTCTTTACCCGAGGATCAATACTAGAGTCTTGGCTAAATAGTATCGTTTCTGCATGGAAGTGAGTTGGATGAACTAGTTTCATTACATTAAGAAAGTGAATAGTCTCTAAAAATATTTGTTGATACTCTAATTTTGGTAAGCATTTTATAGTATTAACAATCGATTGAACGGAAACGTCATCATCTGATTTTATATCACTAAAGCAAACGTCGGTAATTTTATTTAAATGAGTCTTTAAAGTAAAGAGGGCATCACTTTCTGATTCTTTCGATATATTTTCAATGCGTAATTGTCTTAAATAGTCATGGTTAATTAGTGTTTTAGAAAAAAAGTGAGTTAACTCAATAAAAGAGTCTGTAAGTTGAACCTGTTTTAAAATAGATTGAATAAGAATTAAAAAGTCTTGGTTAGCATTGTTTGTTTGTTGAATTAAATCCTTAATGTTTTGTTTTTCAGCGGTTGAGAATCGTGGTTGTTGGTTAAACGACGTATATTGTTTAGTATGGTTACATTTTATCATTATATCTGATATTACAGCCGATTGATTGTCTTGTTTATGATAAATAAATTTTAATCGGTAATGACTGTTTTCTCCGAAAATTATATTAATTTGATTCCAATTTAGAACAGCATTTGGAACTGGTTTTAAATTTAAATAAGTTAAATTGGAGTGTAGTTTAATAAGCTCAGCTGTTGTAAGTTGGTTATATAATGATTTTGATATTAATGGTAAATTTAAATAATTAAGACGGTTATTAAGATCCGGATCTTGAAGTGAAATTTGATTAGATTTTAAAAATTTAATATTACTTCCCACAAGAGTGATTACCTTTTCTTTAGCAACTTGATAAGTGAGTATTTTATAAAAAAAAGCTTCAATACGTTGAGTTAATGTCTGATTATAAAAGTCTGTTAAGCCGCTAAGCGGTACAGATCTGATAAACAACGGAAGTTTAGCCGCTTGATAATCTTTTAAATAGGAAATCGGGTTATCTTTAATTTTGCATTGGAAATCAATAGTAGCCGTTAATATAGTTGAATCTGAAATAAAGGGTATTTTATGTTTATCTATTAATAAATTAGAAAGAGCCCTGTGGCTATTTTGATTAATTAAAGCTGCCATGGAATTAATAATCGAAAGACAATAATCAAACGTTTGGTCTTTCATCATTGATTGGCAATTAGGCTCTTTTAGGCCAATAAATGATAAAAATAAAGTTGCTATATCATACGTTAAGGCATCAATTAAGAGTGTATAACTAGCCATAATAGACGACCAAAAGTTATCATTAGTTTTATTTAATTTGAAAAGCTGGGAAGACCCATCTTTAAATTTAACAAAAATTGAATCTATAGTATGTTGAGAGTTAAAGATTAGAAACGTTTTGGTTGTTTTTTGATTGATCTTTTTTTGTGTAGCGGCCCAGTTAGAAAACTCCTGCTTAGTATATCCATCAAATTCACGATATTCAGCCATTAAATGATCCGAATTTTCAAGGTTTTCTATTTCAGTTATACTTGAATATTTAGGAATCGGAGAATAAGAGTAAACTAAAAAATCTTTTAGTCGCTTTGAGATCGAGTCTTTATATTTTGTTTTTTCATAAAGACTAAATAATGTATCTTGAAAATCATAGCTGTTAACTTGTGTTGATGGATCTAAATTTAATTGTTTAAAACAAAGAGATGAAATAATAGATCTGCTGCTACATTGAGTGACTTTAGTTTTGAGAATCGAATGTGTCGTTGAATAAGTCGTGAATAAATTCGATAATATTTGACTAAGTGTATCCTTAAGACGTTGTTGATTATTAAGAATAGTTTGTTCTGTTAAATTACGAAACTCTTGAATAAGGTAAGATCTATTATCTTGATTATGAAAAAAAAGATCCGCATCTAAAATAGACATAAAATGATCAGAAAGTAAAAGTTGATAGGCTTTGGATATAGTTACAAGAGTATTTATGAGAGGTTTTTTAAACAACCGAGTGTCTGGCAGTTGAGACAGCATATTTAAAAGATGTTGAGATAATTGATTATGGTAGCTAATAACAAAACTTGCGACAACGTCCTTTTTTTGATCAGAAATAATAGGTGCGGAGTACGGGCTAGGTTCAATATCCAATAACTGCTTAAAAATTAAATTAATTTGAGAAAAGTAGGATTTAAAATTAGATTGAGGATCTTTTAAACACAATGATAAATCTGCCGAAATCCAATGAGTTTTAATAGCTAAATAGCGGATAATTTGCGGTTTTTTTATAATAATTGACAACGCGTTATCTTGTACTAATTGCATGGAGTCTAAAAACGACTTGTTATTTTGTATGGTTGAAAGAACCTCTTCAGGAAGTGAATTAAGTTGAGATTGAAAGTTTGTTATAAATTGATCTTTATCTTTTTCAGCAAATAATGCAGAGATATCATATTTGTCAAAGGTTGTTAATGGTGTTTTATCAGAGTCAAACTGGATAAAAGAGATGAAAAGATCTGACATTAGTAGTAAAAATACTTCCTTTTTAACATTATTAAAGTTTTCAATTACAATGGATTCAATCTTATCTAAGAACTCGTCATTGGAGAAAAATTGTCTTAATTCTTTTAATTTGTATTCGATACCTGTTAGTTCTGTATTAGATATAATTTTTGATTCAAGTGTTTGATAGTTTTGCTTAATATCTTCGAGTTGATTTGTGATTTTTTCAAACCTGTAATCAAATTTTTGAATCAAATCATTAAAACAGTATATTAAAAAGTCGTGAACAGAAAAAGAATCGTTAGTATCCTTTTTTTTCATGTGTTGATAACGTTCTATAGAAAATTTCTTGTAAATATATTTAGTTGCTTCTTGATAAAATGGACTGTCTTGAGGCTGTTTTAAACAAAAGTAATCTGGAAATAAATGTAGCGTTGCTTCGTTGAGAATATCATTTTTAAATGATTCATTATTGTGAGTATCAAGATTTTTATTGCTAACTTCGGATAGTGGGCTAGGGGGTGTTTGTAATGATAAGTCAGTGACTGGTTCGATAGTTGAATCTGGAGTTAATGGTAGTTTCTGTTTATTTTCAATAATGATAGTATCGTCATCAGAAAAAGTAGAACCGTTACCTAGTTCCGTTATCAAACGACTATCATCCTTAATTGGCGAGTTTATTAAAGGTAGTTCTATTTCTGTTTCGGTAGATAACGTTGATTGGCTTCCTAATGAATGTATATTAGACCGATAAATATCTTGAATATGTTTATAAAATAATTGATAAACATCAAGCCATTCAATAAAGACATGAATTGGTTTTTGGATAAACAGAACAGGTTGAATCGAAACCTTTTTATGATTCATTATGATTAGACGTAATGGGTATGGAACATTTTGAATAACTTTAGATTTTAAGTTTCGATGATTTGTATTCTTTACTTTTAAAAGATCAAAAAAAGGAGTTAACTGGTCAGGAGACGGTAATTTGTATAGGTGATTATGAATTGTAAAAGAAACATCATTCGAAACACTAAATTTGATATTAGAGAAAGGTATAGAAGGAAAAAATCGATTTAAAATATCAATGGGTTTTTTGTTTGTTATAGCAGAAGAATACTCCAATTGTTTGGAGAGTTTCTGTTTGGATTTTGATGAAGTAACTAATTTATTTAAGATCTGAATATTAAATGTAATAAGTTCAACAATAAGTTCAGAGCGAATAGTTTTATTAATGGAAGACTGATTTAGCCAAATAAGATCTTGATCTAAAGGTGTCGACAGTAATTGGTGATACATAGTAAGCGTAGACTTAAGTGTTCGTTGAAACGTAGATTGGTTAACTAAATTTAAATCAACAATTTGTATAGCTGAAATAGGGTGCTTTTTAGAGTCAAGAAAAGAATTTAAAAAACAAAAGCAATAATGATTAAGCACTCGTATATAGCTAAGTTCCAGAGTCAATAAGCTAGTTTTAAACGATTGAATTATTTGTATTTGAGACTTCGTTAAAGAAGATTTAGTATCTAATTGAATAGAATTTTGTCGAGTATCTTTAAGTAACGTATTAAATTGAGAATAAAACGTAATTAAATGCTGAGTTAATGTTCGAATAACCGTATCGTTTTGAGATTTTTCATACTGTTTTGCAGAAAGCGAAACCATTTGTAGAGTATCATCAAAAAATAAGGAGATAGAATTGGAAAAAGTTTTAGGACTTAGAGTAGAAGGGACTAACTTATCTGAGCTAATACCATTTAGTTCATTTGCAAATTGATGAGAGATACTACTTAACGAGCTATGAAGGTCTGATAGAATTTTGGAAATATTAGAAAATAATAAGGGTTGTTTAGTTTTGTTTTGAGTAATGATTATTTTTGATTTTTCAGATAAAAAATGATTTACTATGGGGTTTAGCATGATTTGGTATTTAGAGACATAAGAATAAGCAGAAGGAATGATCACAAATTGAGTCATTAATTTTGAAATATAAGCATGGGGCAATAAAGCTCTATTAATAAAAAATAAGACAAAACGATGATAAGCTTGATTTAAGATAGAATAAGATGTTGAAATATTTAATTTTGATTTAAGTTCTAAAACATCATTAAATGCAGAAATAAGATTTTTTGATTTGTCTGCTAGAGATGCAGAAAGCGGGCTAAGTTGACCAATTGTAGCTAGGTCTAAATATGGACTAACTGTTAATTTGCAGCCAGATTGAGTAGTAAGTGTTATGGATGAATATATACATTTTTTCTCAAAAGTGGATGACAAGAAGTCTAGTTTTTCTGAAATTAATGTTTGGTCGTTAAGAATAGCTTTTCGAATATGAGTAAGTTGTTGCTGTGTAAATAAAATCGAAGAAACAGAGTCCATAGTAACCTTGTATTGATTGTTTTCATGATCAATAACTATAATTCCTGATTTAAAGTAAAGTGTTGCTTTGTTAAGTAAACCAAAGGGAGACTCTACATTGACAAGATCTTCTAATATTCCTAGTTTAATTAATAATAGGCGAAGTTCTGGCCAGTGATTGGAATGTGCGGACTCCTTTTTAGTATCAACAAATGTCGTCACTGATTGTTTATCCGTGTTGGTTGTTGAATCATTTAGGGACTCATTATTTAAAGTCATAAAATTTCCTCCATAAATATCCTACCCTTTAAACAATCAAAATAAACTGATTCGATATGTTTAAGCTTAGATTAATAATAAATAACAAGCTAAACAACAGTAATACTACAATAATACCAGCTTGATGAGAGAAAATAAAAAAAATCTATTAACGGCAAACTAGTTAGATTTACGTACTGGAAATATTAACGCTATAAACGAAATAAGTATGTTTGGATATCAAACTTTAAAGATTTAAATCAAAAAAAAAAGTGATATATTAAATTAAATATTAAAAGTCAAAAAGATAGGGTATTAGATGTTTTTTTTTGATCTTTGTCTTTGATTCTAAGATATAAACTTATTTTTTTTAATGAGGGAATACTTTGAATTTTCAAAAAAACAATACATGGTTTTAGTTTTTTCAATTTAACTCACCCGTTTGCATCTATTGAAAAGTAGGTCATAAACAATTATTATTTAATTAAATTAAGTAATAAATGAAGGAGTCGATTATGATAAATTTAGATAATACATCAAACCCTGCATTATCAGAATCAAATTTTGAAAACATGTCATTTACGGATTCTAATACAATGACCATTGACGGAACCGTTAATAAAATAGGTCTTTCATTAGTATTAGTAGTTGGCGGAGCCTGTGTAACATGGGCTTCGTATGATATGAAATGGGTATTATTGGGTGGTATTGGTGGATTTATTTTAGCATTAGTAACAACATTTAAAAAAGAATGGTCGCCAATAACAGTACCGATGTATGCTATTTTGGAAGGATTGTTTTTAGGGGCCTTTTCAGGGATGTTAAATCAAACATATCCAGGAATTGCTACTCAGGCGGTAGGTTTAACATTTGCCACACTGTTTGGTTTGTTATTTGCCTATCGATCAGGAATGATAAAAGTAACGGACAAATTTAAGACGATGGTTGTAAGTGCTACACTTGGATTAATGGGATTTTATTTTATTTCGTTTATTTTGAGTTTATTTGGGTTTAATCCATTTTCGTCAATGTTTGGGTCAGGTATTATTGGCATCGGATTTAGTTTGTTTTGTGTTGGACTAGCATCTTTAAATTTGGTATTAGATTTTGACTTTATTAAAACCGTGGCACAAAAAGGTGCACCTAAATACATGGAGTGGTATGGTGCTTTTGGTTTATTAGTAACGCTTATTTGGTTATATATCGAAATCATTAGGTTATTATCTAAATTAAGAAGCAACGATTAAGTTTTATAAGGTAGGGTTTAAGAACGCATCCCGAATATCATTAGGAATTTTTAACGGCTTCCAATTAGCTTCATTTAAGCATGCAAGCGTAATAGAAGCCGTACAAATTTTATCTTGGTCACGATGAATGTCGTTAGAAAGTATTAACGATGCCAACCCTATTTTTTGAACATATATCGAAACACAAAAACGATCACTAAATCGTAACGGGTTAAAAAACTTTATATTAATATCGGTAGGAATAAACCCAATTTGTCTGGCTTGGAGGTCGACATAAGGACAGTTTAAGTGATCTAATAGTTCAATGCGTGCAGCTTCTAGCCAGTATAAATATTGAGCATGATAAACGATTCCGGCAGCATCTGTATCGCCAAAATAAACACGGTGTTTCCAGGTAAACGGAGTCTCCGATATCATTTCATTTTAGCGTATTCTTTACTAAGTAAATCACAAGACCCTGTTCCACAACCAATAATGGATCTCATGGCAGACTCAACTGGAATTTCAACCGGATGAACAAATTCTCTTTTTAAATGAAAAATATTACCAGATGTAGGGTTAGGGCCTGTCGGAACAAAAACAGTTACTCGATCAGACGACGAGTCATCGGTTACAAACGCAGTAGATAACGTTGAGTTTTCAAATAATTGAACTAGAGCAACCTGACTAAACGGTGATTTTTTACGGCCAATAAGTTGAAATACAGTTTCTTTGATTAGCGTGTAACCGGGCGCTATTTTAAGAACGCGTTTTTCTAGTTGATGATGAATAAAGTGCCCAACTTTTGTTTTAACAAAAGCTCCTATGATAACTAAGAATGCAAAAATTAATCCTAACACGATCATGTCAGCAACTAGTGGCGGTAACTGGAACTGTAATAAAATTAAACTAGTTAGAGGTTCGATTAATTGATTTACAGATTTAAATAACCAATTAATAACAAATAGAGAAATACCTACAGGAAGAAAAACAAGAAGACCAGATAATAAGCTTAGCGTTAAAAAGTTTTTAATTAATTTCATAGTGGTAGTTTCTCCTTTAAATTTCGAATGATATTAATTATTCCTCAAAAAAAAATTTTGAAACATATTATTTTTGAAATTAACTAATTAATTGGGTTTGGTCAAGTGCTAGAGCCTATTTGAACTAGAAATAAAATTAGATTTGATAAGAATTGACATCGGCTATAAACGATAAAAGAGAATTGGTTAGTTAATAACATTGATAGAATAACCTCCCATATTTTGGGTTAAAAAGTTATAATAATATTAATGCTATATGAATTTATAAAACCACTACATGTAATTTTTATGACGTTTTGGATGGCGGGCGTGTTCTTTCTGGGCCGCATGATTATATATTATGTTGATGCCAAAAAAGAGCCCGAAAATATTCGTTCAAACATACAGGCGTACTTTACTAAAGCGCAAACAAGAATTTGGAACATTATTATTTTGCCATCTATGACATTAACAATTAGTGCTGGTTTTTATTTAGCGTATATATTGAAGTTGTTTTCTCAAGGCTGGTTTCACTTTAAATTACTAATGGTGTTTTTATTAGTGGCACATACCATTCATTTACGGGTATTAGGAGTGCGTGTAAAATGTCGTTCAGTTTCATCTTCTAAATTATTAAGACTTTATAATGAAGTTCCTGCTTTGTTATTGGTAATGATTGTGTTTGCTATTTATTTTCGCAGTATCGTAACCACATTAAGTGGTACCCTTATATTTTTTGGTGTTGTATTAAGTCTTGTTATGTTGATATTGAAATTAATCAATAGAAAATAAAGTTTTTAAATTATTATTTAGAGAATTTTTATTGGTTAATTCTTCTTCATTTTGCTAATCTTTCTGATAATCTTGAGTCGGGATTAGGTTTCTGCTTAATGGCTCTATCTAAACCTAAAGCCAATTCACAATTGTTAGTTGAATTTCCACCTTGAAGATGTTTTCTGAATGTATCAAAAGTAATAGTCTTCCCTGTTTTCATAGCGCCATTATCCAAAGTCCCATATCTATGATTATTAACATTACCTCTTTCTAAAGAAGTTTCTGCAACTGAAGAAATAAGCAATGAGCCAACATTGCATGCAGCGGCTACAGGGATCCCAACACCCGTTAGATTTAGTACTAAAGACGAAATGCCTAGCGCTGTTCGACTCGATTTTGCAGCTATCTTCCATTGAATAAATTTTTGTTTTTTTTCTGCTGAAGATAATTTGCTTTTTAGAAGTTTTTTTTCAATAATATCAAATTCTTGATCTAAGGCACGGTTTTGTTGCGAGACTTCTTCTTCTATAAACTCTTGAACTTTAGCTGTGTACTCTGGGCTATCTGTTTCCAGATTTGCTAATTTTTCTTTTAACACGCTAACACGGGTGTCTGACGAAGATAATGAACGGATATAAGCGCCAGTTTGTAAGGTGTTATTCAATATAGAAAGACCTTGTAAGGTTACAGATCCAATATCCACGGCAGTTCCTGCTATATCAGCTAAGGTTTGTATGTTGTCTGCGATTAATTCATTTTCTAGAGTTGATAATTTAGGTAGTATGTCTGGATTTAAGGCCGTATCTTTCAAAACAGTTTCTATACCGTTACTTGTCTCACCAGTAAAGGGTTGCGATGGGGTGCTGTTATTAAATTTTGAAGCAGCGTTTCCAGCTTTAATTGCATCAGAACCAATTGCTGAAGATTTTGTTTTATTTTTAGCAGCAATAGACATGGCTTTTATTTTTCTTAAAACTGTTTGTTCTTTTTTTCTTGCTAAGTTTTTAATATCTGTAGCTGATATACTTCCAAATTTGTTGAATGAAGATAAAATAGGCACTGAATACCCAGCCTTGTAAATTGAAACACCCGCTACATCTTTATTTAAAAGCTTAGTTAAGATCTGTTTAGTTGTTCCTAACCCAGTAGGTAAATTCTTCATTAAAGAATTAGTAAGCATGTTTAGTTCAACTGAGTTGAGTTGTGTCTCTAGCGCAGCATGCTTTGAACGATTTGTTTTTTGATTAATGTTTGAAATTGAAAGAGCCCGTAATTGTTGAACTGATTGTTTTCCTTTAGATAAGAAGCTATCGTATGCAGTATCATCTAACCATCCTTTTTCTTTTAACGTATCTGCTAAAATAATAACACGTTGAAAAGCAATCGCATGTTTTGGTTTGAAATTGTCAAAACGATCATCAGGCATAAACGTGTGAATACTTTTATTGAAGACTCTTCGACCTTTCATTAGTTCTTTTTTGAGTTTATTGTTATCGCGGTCAAAATCGAGAGCTGATTCCAGTGAAGTATATTTATTTCCAACCTTTACATAAATTTCACCACTATTATCTTTGTAAAATATATTATACTCAATTTTTGAACCTTCTGTTAAGTTAGTTGCCAAAGCATAATTACTTGGAAGTGGTCTTGCATTTACTTGTGCTTTAGATTCTGTTGTCGTTGTGTTATTTTCAAAAGCTTTTTTGAATATCTTAAGTTCAGAAATGAAATTATTTACGCTTGTTCTTTTTGAATTTATTTCTTCATTTAATACTGGGTGGGCGCGGCTTAGTAACGGATTTTCAAAATCATGCGAATTTTGGTACGTGGTATGTGCTCGTGTCCAATTCGAAAATAGAATTTTTTCACATTGAACATTTATAATATCTTGTAATTGTGAATTTTTGTTTTGTTTATATTGCTCAATTAGGTTTTTTAATACCTTAATCTCACGCTTAAGGCTTTTAAAGTCATCGGATTGAGATAAACTGTTTGAAAAGGAAATTTTATTGAGTTTGTCCGCTAAGTCAGTCACTAGACTGGAGTCTGCTGGCTTAAATTCTGATTTATCTGGGAATGTTGTTGTATTTAGTTTGCTAGGCACTCGTGTAATTGTTGATTTGGAAGGAAGAGGCCCAGCAGCCTTACATAAAGGGTTTGTAAAAGAAAAGATTGCCATAAATATTACCCCCCTAATAGGAAATATACCCAAAATTAAAGAAATTAAAACATGGTGTTTTACATCTGATTTACATCTGAATAAAGCCTTGTAATTAAGATTAATTACAAAAGCTTAACAAAATCCTAACAATTATGTCTTTTTTTAGAAAAAAAGTATCAAATTTGAAATAAAATTACAAAATGTTATTATTTTGAGTAGATAAAAATTTGATTCTAGCTAAAATAGAACAGATATTTTAGGCAAAATTTAGAAAAACAGCTAAGAATTACCTAGTAGTTGGCATGAAATTAACAAAATTATTAAAAAATAAAACGTAAAACTAAATAATAGTTTTAAATATAAATTGGAGAAAAGTTTGTGACAATATCGTTATATCAAAATAAAAGTATCAGATCATATAAAACGAGATCCCCAATGGCCTGCAGCCCCGGTGTTTCATCTTTAACAGCATCTTCGTTAGCTAGTGCTTCGATGTCTGGCTCATTTTCAATGTTATGCGGAGTTCCGTTAACAAATATCGGTATCCAAGCTGCTAAAAAACCAAAAGCTTGTTTATTGGAAATTGTAAAGTTATCTAATAAAAAAGGCTTGTTTAGAGGCGCTTCGCGGCCAGTTACGATGGCGATTCCTCAATTTGCTTTATTAGGTCCCGTTTATAAGGAATTAAATTCAAAGTATCAGTTAGGTAAGTGGAGTACAATAGGCCTTCTAAGTACAGTAGAATCTTTAGTAACTTATACTGTAGGAAAACAAAGTGCACAAAAATTTTATTACGGAAAAATAATCGATCATTCATTAAGACCTATGGGAGTAGGATTTGGAGCCTTACTATCTCGAAATGTAATTGCGATGGCAGGTTTACGTATATTGTCTCCTACCATAGAAGATAGTTTAGAGTCGATTGCAAAAAATTCCCTAAAAAACAGTGAAAGTGCAAATACGGGGCTAAAGTTTACAAGCAATCTTTTAGCAAATTGTTCAGCCGGTGCTGTATCAACAATCCCTCATACGATATTTAATGAGCAAGTTATAAATCCTGAACGAACAATCAAGAAAATTTTAATAGATCAGTATAAAGATAATGGAATATCATCTCTAACAAAGCAAGCTAGTATTAGAGGTGCACGATTAGGCTGTGTTTATACTATTTTTGCAACTTTAGAAAACAAATTTATGAGTTAATAATAAGTGGAATTAATGATTTATTGGCTTTAGGAAAAGGCAGGTCGTGAAGTGTTTTGGGAGACACCCACTTTAAGTCACTAGCACTTTTAGCAATAGGAGTACCTGATACATATTCACAGTGATAAGCATGTAGTGTAATTTTAAAATGCGAATAGGCATGCTTAATAACACCATATACAGCACCCACCTTAATTTGAATATCAACTTCCTCATTGACTTCCCGAATTAAAGCTTGTTTTAACGACTCTCCTTTTTCTAATTTACCCCCAGGAAATTCCCAAAGACCACCAAGCATTTGGTCTTCTTTACGTTTAGTAATTAAAACTTTATCATCTTTCCAAATCACACCAACAACAATCGTATGATGAGGAACCGCAGCTTTTTTTGGTTTATAGGGTAATTCTGCTATTTTTTGAGAATGAAAAGCAAAACACTTTTCTTGTAGTGGGCAAGTCGAGCATAGCGGGTCCTTTGGTTTACAAATAAGAGCCCCTAATTCCATAATAGCTTGATTAAAGTCGCTAGGTTTAACATCTTGAATGTATGGAGTTAATCGATCCGTTAACATAGTTCGAGTTGTCATTTTCATAATATCATCAAAAATTCCCCAATAACGGGTAAACACCCGAAGTACATTGCCATCTACAACAGGAACTGGCTCTTCAAAAGCAATGCTACCTATTGCTGCTGCAATATAGGGCCCAATTCCAGGTAATGTTAATAGTGTTTTATAATTATTAGGTACAGTGCCATTAAAATCATTAACGATAATTTTAGCGGCTTTATGTAAATTACGAGCACGAGAATAATAACCTAATCCTTCCCATGCCTTTAAAACTTTTTCTAAAGGAGCATCTGCCAGAGATTGTATTGTCGGAAATTGAGTCATAAATCGTTCAAAGTAGGGGATAACGGTAACGACTTGAGTTTGTTGTAACATCATTTCACTAATCCATGTACCATAAGCAGATGGGTTTTGTCGCCATGGCATTGGTCGCTGTTGTTTGGAAAACCAGTCAAGTAAATTAAAAGTCCAATTCATTTAATTATGATAAATCAGAAATAATATACAGGCAATCATTCCATAAATGTCTAATAAAAAATAGTTAAACTGAAAAATTTAGTGTATCAAGTATCGATTGAATATGGTTAAGATTAGATTTAGAGCTGTTTTGATAGTAATTTGAAAATGCCTGTTTAAGCTCTATTTTTTGACTTTCCGACATTTGAACATTAATTATATAAGTTACTTGTTGATATGTCCGGTTACGACGAAAGCAGCATAGATTAGTTTTTTGCGTCTGATATAAAAAATCTATAATATCATCAGTGAGTTGTTTAGAATGATCTAGTTCAAAAGTCCGACATTTAGGTTCTTGAAGGTCAGCAAGCTTAATATCACAACCAAACGCATCCAAAATATTTTGAGGTGTGGATCGACCTTGTTGGTTTAAATAACATAGACTATTAATTTCGGGTAGTTTAGAAAGCGATATAATGGGGGGGACTTTAGTGTTAACACCAAACGCCTTCATCATATCCTCTGATTTAGATTTTTCTGAAATGCTAACCCATTTAGTTTCTGTGATAGATTTGTTATGCTTTAATGCGCTAACACGGTGCATAAAAATTAACTAAGCATATCCTTTAATTCGCCATTTTGAAACAGCTCTGTAATGATATCGCAACCACCAATAAACTCTTTATTTACATAAAGTTGAGGAATTGTAGGCCAATCAGAGTATTCTTTAATACCTTGTCGTAATTCTTCATCAAGTAAAACATCTCTAATTTCAAATTCAACATCTAATTGGTTCAAGATGTGAACAACCTGAGCCGAAAACCCACACTGAGGTGCCATTTTGTTACCTTTCATAAATAACAAAACTTTGTTGTTTTCAATATCTTTTTTTATTTGTTCTTTTGTTTCAGTTAATGTCATTATAAAACTCCTAATTAAATTTTAATGAGCTAAAGGGTAATTTGATTTAGCGGTTTCCCATTTTGCGGGAGTAAATGTTTTTAATGCTAACGCATGAACCCGTTCTTTGAATTCCTCTTTAAGCGAATTCATTACTAATTGATGTTGTTTAACAAGTGATAACCCTGTAAACGAATCACTGATAACTAAAGCTTCAAAGTGAACCCCATCATTTTGAGGATCCAAAACAAAAACAGTAGCATCTGGAATTGCGTTTAAAATTATAGATTTAATTGTAGTAACCATCTGATTATTTTAAGTTGTTTTGTTTAAACCAGTCAATAATATCATCAGATTCATATAACGCGGAACCATTAATATCTAAACAAGGAACTTGCGTCTTTCCGCCAAGGCTTAGTAAATCTGAACGAGCTTGACCGTCTATTCCTGTATTTCGTTTCGGAACGTCGATACTATGTTGATCAAGAAAGTTAAGAACTTTATGGCAAAAAAAACAAGTATCAGAATAATATAACGTTAAATTCATAAACAAATTATAGCACCTTAAACTTGGGGTGCCTATACCTCAAAATAATTTTAGGTCTTGAATTATCTATGATTTTTAGATAAACGTATTAGAGATTATTATGAAAAATTTAAGAAATTATAAATTAATATCAATAGATTCTCGTCTAAATCTTAATTCAGAAAATATAATAAATGGGCGTGTAGATAAAATGGCATACCAAAGAAGCCCATCTATGAATTATTCTTGGAATTATAGAAATAATACAGACGAATTTATTAGATTGGCAGATCACGCACTAAATTATATTAAAAGTAGTACTAATGACTCTAACGAGTTACAATTTACCTTATCCACGTTATCGTATGCCTGCAACCATTTAATCAAATCTAAATTGCATCCAATTACTTACGTAAAATATATTATTTCTTTAGGACAGGGGTATTCTAATATAAATAACTGGGATTGTGCCGCTTTTAATTTTGAAAAGGCATACAGCTTATTAAGCGAGATGCCTTATTATGTTTCAGAACATAAAGATATAAATCAAAGATTGTTTTTTGTATGCAGAAAATCAGGAGATATCAATCGTATAATTAGAACTACGTTGAATCATATTCATAAGTTATATCAACATGTAAACGTAAAGAAGAGAGGTTGTTTATTTATGTATGATTATTCAATCGAATTATACTTATATGAGATATTAGATTATCAAAGTAAATTAGCCTGGCTATATAGCCTAAAAAATGATAAATATAATGAATTAAATGCATTGCTTAATAATCGTAATCTTTTAGAAAAAAATAAAATGAGTTCTAATTTAAAAGCTATTTGTTATCGACATCTTGGGTTTTATTTTAGTCGGATAAATAAAATAGAATCGGCTAACTTTTATTTTGAAAAGTCGATAAATTTACTCAAACATTCCTCAGATGAAAAGAGCCGAACGGAAGAGTTAATGGTTGCAAATAGTTTGTTAAGTTTAAATACTAAAAAAATAGGTATTATATAATTATTTGTATAATATAATACAAGCGTAACAAATATTGGAGGTCTATATGCAAATAAGAAAACAACAAGGCAATGATTTACATATTAACAAGCATGGTCGTTTACCAGATGCAAATCCAAAATCGTTAAGTGCAGAAGATAGAGAGATAGCTGAAAAGTTAAGAGATCACGGATTAGAGTATAATTCGGACACAACAGATTTTTCAGATACCAGTTCGATTATGTCTGGATCTGAAACAGAAAGTTCTATCTCAGATTCAGCTCGCATTAACATTCAACAGATATCATCATCAACTGTAGCAGGAGCTAAAGCAGAACAAAAAGAAATTGTAATTAACCCCAAGAATAAGCAGCACTATGTAGCACTTCATCAACACTTAACTAATCAATCAGGTCCCCAAAAAGGAATGTACAAGCAGACTATATCTCAAGGCTTAAAGAACGTACTAACAGATTTTTATAATGACATGAGTAAACCTAATTTCTTAAGTAAGCAAAATTATATGAAGTTATATAACGAATTGGTTCACCAGACAGGCCCTGAAAAGGGCAGCTATAATGAACAGGCAACCCCAGCCTTAATAACATTATTAAACAATTTTTATAACGATATGAATTTAATAGAGTTAGATAACATAGAAGAAAGTTTATCAAAGCTCGAAAATCAAAAGTCTGAAATTATTGAAAGTAATATGACCGATTTGTTAAAGGCCGATGACGAAAAAAGTGAACGTTCTGTTAGCCAAAAAATAGCTGATATAACAGCTAGGATAGATCAAACAGAGTTAAAAAGAGATCAGTTGTTAAAGGCTATTCCAATGGAAATACTCATGGATAGGTTAGGGTAAATAAAAAAGTAAGAAACTTTTAAAGCATAAATTTCGATAATATAGTGATTTTATCAACTATTAAGGAGAATTAATATGAGTTTCTTAAAAAATATTTGTTGTTCATGTATGAGTAGACCACAAGTTAGATCATCTTCTGAGCAAGCATCAAAACCCGTTACAATAAGCGTACGATCTAAATCTCTGCAGCAAGTTAAATCGCTAATTGATTTAATGCAGAGTATTGGGGAAAGTAAAGATATTGCTACAGAGGGAGTATTTAGGGAGTCAGGCCCGAATACAGAGCATAGAAGTAGTGTTAGTCATTATAGACGCAATTCAAATAGTAGTGGATTTGAGCATAAATTTGAAAGCGACAATATTTTGGTAAGGGCATCGGCATTAAAAGAACTGTCAAAGCCGATATTTACTAGTGATCAAGTTAATAAACTGGCACAGTTAGATCTAAACAAAGATAAGTTTTTAGGTGAAATATTAAAAAATAAAAAAACGATTTTATATAATGCGATTACCTTAGCAATTAAAGTTGAATTTCAAAAAGATCACAATAATATGTCCTTTAATGCCTTAGTAAGAGGCTGGCTAGGAACTGAAGATGCAATTATAGGGACTGTGGAAGACTTGCAAAAGCTTAGCGCTGAACAATTATTGGAAGCAGTAGGGAAACGAGAAAGAGTTTTTAAAAATCTTATAGATTTATTAGAACATGCAAAGAAAAGTAGTCAGTTTTCAAAATTTGAAACTATAGGAGACGTTCAATCAATTGATATTGCATTGTTAGACTAGAATAGTTAAATTAAAATTAAAGAAAAATTATTAATGATTTGAAATTTAAAAAACTTGAATAAAAAATCAAATCAATTTAGAATTCGATTATTAAAATAAAGTGATTTAAAAAATGATTAATAATAACTTAAATGAAACATTAACCAAAAATAGGATATTAATTGATAATTGGCTATCATCTATTGAAGACAAGAAAACACTACCGTTATATACATCTGTAGATATTCGTGACGCAGGGTTTAAGTCGGCCATTGTTGATACAAACTTATTTCCAGCCGGATTTAATAACCTTTGTAAAATGGGGCTAGAAGAGGCCAAGGTGACGTTTAAAGAGGCCATTGTTAATCGTAACCCTAATTGTAAAAGTATTTTAATCGTCACCGAAAATCATACTCGTAATACTTGGTATTTAGAGAATGTATATGTATTAAAGACTTTAATAGAAGATGCAGGTTTTAAAGCGACACTATGTACAAATATATCGACTGATGCTGATACGATTAATTTATCAACAGCATCTGGAAAAAACATCACCTTAGTAAATTTGAAATCAATATTGAATAATAAATCAGCAGGTTTTGATTTAATTATTTTAAATAATGATTTAGCAGATGGCGTTCCTTATGAATTAACGCAATTTGATATTCCTATTTATCCGTCCATTAGCGCAGGCTGGCATTCACGTTTAAAATCTCATCATTTTAGTGAAATGAATCAATTAATCCAAAAATTTGCTAATTTAATTAATTGTGATCCCTGGATCTTTTCTTGTTTATATGAACATGTCGATAATTGCTCGATAAATCAAGAAGAGGGTAGAGAGCGACTATATCAAGCAGCAACAAAACTATTTGCTCGAATTCAATCAAAATATAATGAATACAATATTTCTGAAAAGCCGTTTATTTTTATTAAAGCCAATTCAGGAACATATGGAATGGGCGTAACGTCAATCGAATCTGCAGATGAAATATTACAATTTAATCGAAAAAATAGAAATAAATTGTATAAAGGGAAAAGCGCATTACCTATTTCTAGTTTTATATTGCAAGAAGGGGTTCCGACGATTTCTAACGTAGACAATAATGTCAGTGAAGTTTGTATTTATAAAGTAGTGAATCAATTTGTCGGAGGTTTTTATAGAGTTAATAACCAAAAGACATCTCGAGAAAATTTAAATTCTAGAGGGATGACATTTACCAAAATGTGTGCCGCTCCTAATATGAATTGTGTTTTACAAGAAAATACGCATGATGAATGCGGGGTAAAGCCGGACCAGAATTTGAGTTTATACCGAATTTTAGCTCGGATAGCGGGTGTTGCGTCTCAAAAGGAGATTGTTCAGCTAGAGGCTAAGATAGACCCCTCTGAAGTTGTTAGGGTGAGGAGATAAAATGAAGATATGTTTTTTAATGGACCCATTAGAGTCTATTAACCCAGAAAAAGATACGACTTATGCATTAATGTTAAGTGCCCATCAAAAAGGCCATGAGATATATTTTGTGGCACGGCAATCGATATCTATTTTGAACGGGGAAGTTATTTTATCTGCAATAAAAGTAATTCCGTGTAATATTAGCGATAAGTTATTTGAACAAGAACAACAGTTAACATTAACTCAACATGATATTGATATCGTTTTTATCAGAACGGATCCACCATTTAATGAAGCTTATTTAATGGATACGTGGTTATTAGACAGGTTAAAAGGTGTTTATGTTATTAATCAGCCATCTGGATTAAGAACCGTAAACGAAAAAGTGTGGGCGACTCAATTTACAGACTGTGTACCAAAAACATTAGTAAGTGCTAGTAAAGATCAGATAGATCAATTTATTGATCAAATGAGAACCGTTATCGTAAAGCCCGTGAATATGTTTGGTGGTGCCGGAATATTTAAACTTAATAAGACTGATACAAATCGCCAAGTAATAATAGAAACGTCGACACATTACCATACAAAAGAAATTATTGTTCAAGACTATATTCACGATTCAACAGTTGGGGATAAGCGAATATTGTTATTAGGCGGTGAACCGATCGGTGCTATTTTAAGAGTGCATTCGGAAAGTGATCACCGAAATAATTTGTTTGCAGGCGGAACAACCAAATCAACAACAATTACAGACAATGATCAACGCATTATTAATCAGTTAAAGCCTCACTTAATAGAATTAGGGTTGGATTTTGTTGGGATTGATATTATGGGAGATTATTTAATTGAGGTAAATGTAACATCACCAACGTGTTTACAAGAAATGGATCGTTCCGACGGCGTTGATCGTGCAGCATTGGTAATCGACTTTGCGATTAAAAAAGCACTGCAGGATAGAGTATTATCAAGTTAAACTCACGATTGAAATTAATCGACTATTGGGAGAACTGTCGACAGACTGGTATAATGTCAAAAATGATCAAGAAAAAAATAATCGTCTTAGTGATGATAATATTATCAGGGTCTTTAACAATTTTAGGCTCAGAGTTTCAAAAAGAAGATGTTGTCTATTCCTATAACGGCAACTTTAAAGCTTATATTAGTTTTCCTAAAACACCGGGCCCGCACCCAATGATTGTTTATAATTATGATCAGTTTATTGATTGGGTGGGTATTGAAACGGCTCAAAAAAAGGGCTATTCATTAGAAGCCTTCATGAAGGAATTTAATTATTGGGGGTATGCTTGTATGGTACCAGTCGAACGTTATCGAAAGCTTCATTCAATTAAAGGTGCTATTCATTATGTTTTAAACGATAAGAGAGTAAATCGGAAAGAGGTAACTGTAATCGGTACGTCAGAGGGGGCTATGTTGTCATTGTTAGCAACAAAAGACTTTCCACAAATAAAGTCATTAGTATTAATTGCAATCGAAACAATTAATCATACGGGGGCATTATCTGTTCCTAATTTTTTAAGAAGTATTGACAAGGTTAATATGCCTATGATTATAATGGCTGCTAAAGCGGGGAAAAAATGGCGAGTAAAGTATGAAGGTTTAGTTGTAAAAATATTAAATCAGTATAAGAAAAAATTCATTTATAAACCATATCCTTATGACCGGCGTTGGTTTTGGAATCCTAAAAATGACTTTATGCGAGATTTACATTTTTATTTAACAAAAGAGCCTTTTCCTTTACCCAGAAAGCAAGATAATGAGAGTAAGAACCCATACTAATCCGTTTCAATACCGTTATGAAGTCGAGCCTTTAGAGTTAGCCGATATTACCAGCCATTATCAAGATTTAGATCTTGAAATTGGGTTTGGTCGAGGTGCATTTTTAAGGAATTGGGCTATAAATCAACCTAATCGCTTTATTATTGGTGCCGAAATTAGAAAGCAAATGGTAGATATATTGCAAGATAGAGTCAATAAACAAGAACTAAAAAATACATTATTATTTCATGGAAGTGGAGAACAGCTACTAGAGTTTGGATTGCCAGAAAAGTCGATTGCTAGAATATATGTTTTTCATCCAGATCCATGGTTTAAAAAACGGCATCATAAACGACGGGTAATAAACAGTGACTCATTAAAAAAAATGACCAAAGTTTTAAAACCAAAAGGGCGCTTATATATTTCGACAGATGTCCAAGAATTATGGGAGGCCATGAGAGAGACAATTTGTAATAGTAATTTGTTTCAAGAAATAGACGATAATGATTTTTGGGAAACACAATATACTACTCATTGGGAAGCTTTTAGTGAACGAGATTCAAGGCCTCAAATGATGTCTACTTTTGAAAAAAGTAATCCTAAACTTTACTGAAATTGTTTTTGATAATTTTCGATAATACTTTAGTAGGTATTAATTTAGGAGGAAGTTGGAACGATGTTAAAAATTATCGCTATCAAATCTTTTGATGAAGAAAGTGATTATGACTACGGTAGTGACTATAGCTTAGATTATAGGTATGGAGCTGCTTACCCAGATAATATTATTTCATTTAAAGAGAGTATCGTTCATCAATTAGCAAAAAAAATAGCCGAAACTGGTCGGTTAGAGCTACTTAATGAAATTAATGAGACACAATATATCAATGAGCCAGATCAAGATAGTGATATGTCTCCAATAGAATACTTTGTCGCTTATTTAAATGAAGATAAATTAACTAAAGAAGATATCAAAATATCGTTAGATACGTGGGTTAAAAAGGGTGTTGATATTAATTTGAAAATGAATGATTTAATCATTTTGGCTATTCATAATCAGCGATATAAAGCGTTGGCGCAATTATTAGATAAGGGCGGGGATTTTAATGGGATTATCGATAGCTGCTTAGTATTAGAAACATTATTTGAATTAAACGATTGTCTTGAACTGATAATAGAGTATAAAGATAAAATAAATTGGAATATAAAAGATTCATGGGGTAATAATATTCTTTTTATTGCATTAAAAAGTAGTTGCTCCCATAGCTTAATGGAGTTCTTATTGAATTGTTGCTATAAGCATAATCCCGACATGTTATTAGAGACGGATTTTGCGGGGAAAACATTATTCGATAACTTTATATTAAGAAATAGATTTAACCTAATTAAAGCTTTAGAGAACTTAGATAAGGCGTTATTTAAACAATTTTTAGCTCAGTATTCGTTTAATGGACTAGCATGCTTAACACCGGAAGAGTGTAGCCTGTTAATCGATTATTTTAAAAAATATGATCAATCTTATAATTTAGAATCTTTACAAAAAATATTTTCTGAAAATTTAAATAATTTAAAAAACATTGAGTATATTATAGATCAGTTGTCAGATACAGAGCGACAAGCATTATTTAGCAATTTAAACATAAATAGTAACCAGATTATTCAAATTAGTGAAGCCTTACAAACATATATGTTTTTATATAAAACAATAGACGAAACAGATTTTTTTTGGAATACAAATTGGGATATATTTAATCCCTCTTGCCAGTTACTAATTTTACTAAATCAAAAATTTGAAGTAGATATATTATCAGAAAAATTTAATAATCTAGATAAGATAGTAAGTAGTAAACAAGTAAATAATTGTTTAGCTGCAATTTCATTTACATCAGATCAAGAGAAGGTCAAAACTGAAGAAAGTTTAAATTCAAAAGTTAATTTGTTACAACGTAAGTTAATGGATAATAGCCGGCAACGTCGTAAGTATTTTAAATTAAAATCTGATGTTTGTACTCAATTAATGCCATCAGCAGAGACTAACAATCAAGGTCTAGAACATGCTATTCAGTATATATTAAATCCATTATCAGATATAAGAACTAGAGGAGATCTATTAAAAGAAATTAAATTTTTAACCGAAATTAAAAATGAAAAAAAATCGTTACAAGTTATTTGCGATCAAAGAGTAGACGGTATAAAGTTTGATATTATTACAATTCAAGAAGCCAAACAGTGGATTCCTACAGATCAAGTTATACGAGTTATAAACGCTATTTCTAGTAATAATATAGACGAAGCGATCACTAAAATTAAAAGATGTATAAAAATAAGGCAAATCATAAAGGATGTTGAGTCTGAACCATCTTTAAGGACCCAACTCTCTGTTATTAGAAGTCCACAATGTTCAATTTCTTATAGTCCATGTACCGAGTTAAGCATAAACGAATATGTTTTATTAGTAACAGATAGTTATATTGGTGATGAGTTAATGCGATATAGTCAATGGTGTAAATATAGACAACAAGGATATTCAAGAGATGAGAACCATGATTTTATTACAACAAATAGAATTCCATGTTTTGACATCATAAAAGTAAAAAATGTTAAGATTAGTAGTTGCTTATTTAGAGATTGATTTTATGGCTTTAGCGCCAATATCCTTACGGAAATAATGTTGGTCAAACGAAATTTTGTCAACACCTTCATATGCTTGAGCAATGGCTTCTTGTAAATCACGGTGTATACCGACAACTCCCAAAACTCGACCGCCATTAGTTAATATTTGATCATTATCTTTTGAAGTTCCAGCATGAATAACATGAACATCATCTAATTGGTTGATATTAGCTAACCCAGCGATAGGGTTTCCTTTTTGATAACTACCAGGATATCCTCCGGAAGCCATAACAATACAAACCGCAGACTCTGATCTCCAATCAAGCGAAATTTGATCAAGTGTTTGGTTTGTAATAGCTAAAAATATATCTACTAAATCAGTATTAAGTCTTGGAAGTACCACTTGGGTTTCTGGGTCGCCAAATCGAGCATTGAATTCTACAATAGATACGTCATCGTTATGAATCATAAGACCTGCATATAGGATACCTCGATAATCGATGCCTTCAGCTTGAAATCCTTCGAGCGCACGATCAAATACTGTTGACTTAATTTTTTCAAAAAGAGAATTTGTTACAATAGGCGCCGGCGAATAAGCTCCCATGCCGCCAGTATTAGGTCCTTTATCACCATCAAAAATAGCTTTATGGTCTTGTGCTGGGACCATTGGTAAAATCGTTTTTCCATCACAAAATGCAAATATAGAAGCTTCTTCACCCTGTAAAAAATCTTCAATTAAGACTTGGCTTCCGGCTTCTTTAAATACATGATTAATAAAGCAATCTTCAAGAGCTTGATTTGCTTGATCAAAACTAGTGGCTACGGTAACACCCTTACCAGCCGCTAAACCATCAGCCTTAATAACAATCGGATAATTATTCTTTTTTAAAAGATAGTCGTAAGCTGACTTGTAATCTTTAAATGATACAGCATGGGCCGTGGGAATATTGTATTTTTTCATAAA
>QFBS01000015.1 GCA_003265895.1 Candidatus Marinamargulisbacteria bacterium SCGC AG-410-N11
TTAAATAATAGTGATCGGTTTTCGTATTGGTCCTTTTCTATAGAGATAGCCGTTGCTAAATTGGGGAACTCATAGTTTAAACAGCAAATCCACTGCTTAGCCCATCCCTTAGGTTCGATACCATCTTCATTAGTATTTTGTAACGACACTAAATGATCATAAATATCCTTTATTGCGCGGTAGCTATCTAACTTGTTTTTTGCTTGGTGTAGTTTCAATAATAGTTGTTTTGCAGATATAGATTGACCACCATTTTTTCTATCTAAAGTTTCTAACCCCTTACAAAGATCAGGAAGTCGACGATAAAATTCAATAGTTTTTTTTGCAGGGTCTTGAGTTCCCCAAGCGTTAACTAAATCTTCTTGAGTCATATTCTTAATCAACGGATAGTCTGGGGATAATGCATCATCTAAAATAGATGATATATCGTTAGTATCATAAAAAGCATTAGCAAAGTTCTGTATAGAAGAATCAATAGTAGAATCCAAAGACGGTTCTAAACCAGTTTTAGTTGAATCAGTAACATTAGTTTGTGGTGAAGATTGAGTCAATACTGACAAATCTTGAACATCAAATGACTCTAAAGCATTTTGTTTAACCTCAGATGACGGAGCTACTTTTAATTCAGAAGCTGATGGAATTTGATATGGTTTAGTTGTCATTGCGTATTTTAATCCAGTTTGAATCATAAACGATCGTAGTTTAGGATCTAAGTGTTTAGGTGTGTGTTGTTGTACGTATTCTTCAATAACAGACTGTCGTTGCGGGTCAGGGACCGAATTCCATTGTAAGCATTGTTCAAAAAATTGATAATTCATACTTTTGAGTAATAGTTCAAATTGTAATCCATTTATATCGTATAGTTTTAAATCTTTTTTAAGTAACGACCTAGCCGAAGAGTCTGTTTCCTTACTAAGAGCTTTAGCTGTAATCATTTCGTTGATACGTAAAAATGACATAGTATCCGACATCACATCCATTGCTAATTTAATGGCAGGGTTATTATGTTTTTGAAATGTTAATCTTAAAAATTCAGAAGCAAATAGTGGTGTCTGAGATTCTTCGTCAAGATTAAAAAAACACTCTAATGTTAGATTATCATCATCCAAGATAATTTCCATTAAGTTATCAATAGCCATACCATCTTGTTTAATATCATTAACCGATTTTGATTGGCTATCTTGTGGGTTTCCACTAAATAATTGATTATGTTTACTCATGATTTTTATAATAAATTTATCCAGTTGACCACTTTGAATAGCTAATTTAATGCTGCTTTGCAAAAATTGGGAACTTTGAACAACTGTAATAATGTTTTTATCTGTCATCTGATAAGCCTCTATTTCACTTGAAAAAGAAACCGTAGCGTTTCTCATTAAGGTTGAACGAAAAAAGTTTAAATTAAATATATCTGGTGATGAGGTATCAAATAAACTTTGAAAAGATGTCATTGCCTTAGAAAAAGATTCAAAAGTGATTCCCTTTGCGCCTGTTTTTAAACTACCAATAGAATAGTCCCCTTGAATTCCAGAATGATTTAAATAAATATTTTGAAATAAACTTTCATTGACCATCTCGGGATCAAGTTCTTTTAAAGCAGGTACCGCAATATGAATATTTTGATCCGAAATAGTTTGTAAAGCGGCATATATTGAGTCAACATGATTATATTGGTTAACAATTGAATCATAATTATCGAAATAGCCGTTAAGAAACAGCTTTAAATCATTCTTTTTTATTTGTTTATTAGATTTAGAGGATATTTTTTGAAATGCCTTAGATAGTTCACGATAATGCCTTTTTACAATATCGTTAGGTTTGGCACCATCATGACGTTCCATAAGTAACTGATACGCTAGTTTTTTATCAATTGTTTGTAAAGATTGGGATTGACCATGAACAAGTTGAAAATAAGGTTTCTGAAACTTTAGTGTATCAAGATCACCTGAAATAAACAGTTTAAGGTATGTTTTAAATGGTTTTACTAATTGTTGAGATGGTTTGTCTGTAGCTTGTAAAAGAGAAAGTAATCCTCGAGAAGACTGGTTTTGAATCGTAGATAATATGTTGGTGAAAGCATCTAGTGATAACCCTTGATTAAATGTAGTGAGTTCTTTAGATAATGTCTGTTGCGAATCTTGAGTATATTGATCAACTTTTCGATTAACAAGCGCATCAATCTTATTTAAAAATTCCGATTTAGAAGTAATGAAAGTCAATTGATTTTGCAAATTAAAAGTAGACGTTTCTATAGACTTTTGGTTTGTTAATAGAGAAACAAGAGACGCGGGGTTAAATATCGTTTGATGAAAATGACGAAAGGTAACGGGGTGTTTAGGAAATTGATTTCTGAAATATTCAAAAGTAGCAAAACTAGCGATACTTTTAAATGTAGGATCAATGTTTCCATCAGTTTCAATAGCATGTAATTGATCAATCAATTTCAGAATAGATTCAGATGAATTGAGTTTTTCATTTTCGATAACGGTTAATAACTGATCAACCGCAGTCGGTAACTGAGGGGCATCCGAAATAGGGTCAGCGCTAGCATCCATTGTATCTAGTACCTCATTCCTCATCGATCGTTGAACCCCAGGGTACAATGTTTGACGAATACCCGTAATAAACGACTTTTTAGAAGCCAATTGACTATTTAAAAGAGGTTTGAATAAACTCCTATTGAACCGAAAGTAATCGTCTAATGTCCTAGCACTTTTTAGTAATTTAAATGCATCCGCCCCTTGAAAAGAGACAGGTATGAAATCAGTAGATAATTGTGAGTAAACAGATTGAATCAATTCACCACTAAGACCATTATTAATAATATCGGTAATTTCTAAGGAATCAACAACAAATGAATCAAGATCATCTAAACTTAACGAACACGTCATGTTGGCATCTACCTGAAGTTTATCCGAATGTTCTTTAGCGGGCTTGTAACCAATAGATGTGGTAATATACACATTGCCTTTTGATTTAAATGAAATATGATAATTTAGTCTATCAGTTCCAGTAAAATTCATTGACGTTGACTTAGTTAAATATGGCATAAGAAAGGCGATTGAATTACCAAGCCCTTGATGAAAAATATATGAAAAGTTTAACATGTCACGGTTGTTAGAAAGAAACGTTTCAATATCTCTGGATTGTCGAATAGTGTCTGATCGACTCGTGTTTCCATCATTCACTTCTACGATCGTTGCAAATAAGTCTATCTTATCTTCAAAATGATCGATAATATCGCCATTGGGAGTTTCGATAGTCGTTATTTTTGTAATACGATAAATATCATCAAGAAATTGTTGAGTATTATCTATTTTTATCGCAGTGGAATTAGCACTATTATAGAAGTCATAAATATTATCTTTGAACCCTAAATTTTGAAGTATTTCAATAGAAGTAATCGCGTCTTTAGAAATAAGAAGATTCGTAAACGGAGCTTGTGGCGATATGGGCGGAGATTGAAGCATAAAAATTAAAAGATCAGACAATTGTTTTTCTTGTGCTAGTCCAGTTTGGATAACCTTATTTAATCCCTGAATAGCAAGAGTAAACAATTCAGATTCCTTAGACGATCCAACATCTGCATATGCCCAACCTAGTAAATCATTGGTTAATTGATTGTTAAGATTAATTTTTTTCAATGATTGCGTAATGGTGTTATAACGTATTTTTTGTATTGTTGATTGAGAGCCTATTTTTTTTTGTAAAATTGCTTTTGAAAGACGGTCTTTCATAAATACTTTGTTAGCACCTGTTAACGGTTTAAATGATGTTAATAAATTAATTTTAGGTTGATTATCTGCAATACGTTGTAAGAGTTTAGGATCAGCAGAATTAGATACATTATTAGCTATTGATTGTAATGAGCGAGTTAAATTTTTTATGAATTTTAATTTAGATTTATTAATAGGTTTATCGGTGGCTACTTGATCGATAAGTAGAGGGTTAATAACTCTTAAGAATACAAAAGCATTAACTTGTTTTTTAGACATGTCAGGGTATTTTTGGTGTACAAGATCATGGAATCCTTGCAAAAATACTTGTGTTTTTTGCGGAAACTTAATATTAAGTATCTGCGCTGCTGCGCTATCTATCTTGTCATTAACATCTGCACTATTATTTAAATCATCGGGTAGATTTCGATCAATGATGCCAGAAATAGTAGTAAAATAGGATGCTGTGTCTTGATTAGGCTGATTATAACAAGCATCGGGCATTAATAAATCCTCTTTTAAATATAAGGCAGACAAATTAATACTACATAAATTTTGTCGAAGAAAGTCTTCTTTGGTAGCCTGAGAAATATCGTGAGCTAATAATTTCCATAAATTATGTTGAAGAGTTTTGTTTTCGGAATCAGAGAACTTAAGCGCATTTAATATCGTAGTTTCTAAATCTTTAGAAGGATTTGCTTCAGAAATATATTGGATCAGATCTTGAGGGTTATTTTTTAAAAGTTGAATACTCATCTGGTCAAATTCATTTTTATGATCCATTAAGGGCCGATGTTGCAAAAGATAGGCTTTATTTGTAGCAGACATAGCTCTAGCTATACGAAACTGTTTTTTATAGTGTTGATCAAGCATATTTTGTTTGGCTAAGGTCTTAATTTCTGTTGTTGCTTTAGCTAATGCCGTAGATAAAGATTGTGAATGTTGATTAAGAAAGCTATTTAGTTCGCTGTTTTGAGCGATTACTTTTGGATTAGAAGATGTTAATAAGTCTCTTTGATTTGGGTTTAATTGCTTAAAAATATCTTGGAAAGGCTTTTTCAAGGCAGCTGATAGGTTAACTTCGTTTTGAGCGTTATCTTTAATATATAAATTAAATATGCTGTAAAGACGTTGAATTGAATCAATAGTCAAAGGCTGTTGAGTATTAATATGTCGACAATCTAATAAAAACTCAATATTTTCACTAAAATGTTTTGATTTTGAAAAAGACAATAAGTCTTGAGATAATGTTTCGTCACTTAAGATTGAGTCCATATTAAGTTCAATATCTTGTTTAGCTTCTGACATGAGATAAATAGATTGTGAAACCTGATTAATTAAATGACGATAGAATATACCTTTAGCTCCTTTATTAGGGTTGTACGTCATTAAGTGATCTCTAAAAGAGCATAGCGCTTTTTCAGGGTCTGGAGTATCTGAATCTAAAATCTTAATCATATCAGAAAAGGCTTTATTTAGAATCTTTTTTGTTTGTTTGTTAAAGCCTTTGTTAAGAGTTTTACTAAGGTTGGATTTATACTGATTTAGCTGGCTTTTTAATTCATTATTAAGAGTAGAGGTTGGGTCTTGAGTGAACTGAAGCAGACCATCTAATACTTCGTCGGGTAATTTTACAGATTGTATGATTTTTTTTGTGGTTTCTAAAGTAGCTTGATCACTTTTGTTTAAGCGTGTGTAGTGTTTAACTGTGAAATTGTTAGGCAATGGTATCTGTATTGGTGATGTTATTGAATAATCAACTGCCGTTTTTAAACTAGATACAAAAGATTTTTGTAATGCTTGGCCGGTTAGTTGAATTTCACCTTTGGTTGCTTTTTGTAAGTCTTCAGAATGTTGATTCATAGTCTTATTTTTAAGATGTTGAGTGTAACCTAATGGTTGGTTTGAAATATTAGATAGATTTGAGTTAGACATCAATCGCTTCTCCTAAATTAATAATAACTAATCATATGCCCAATTAAAATATATTTAAAACAAAATGTTTGAAAGATCGAATTAATTGGGTATTACATATCATTATCGAATAAAAAGAATAAAAAGTTGCAATATATTTGGAGGTATTAATGTTAGGATCCTCAATGGAACAAAACCCTTTACGCCTCGAAAGAGGTCCAAAACAGGATAATTCAGATTCTGGTCACTATGTTAGACAGAAATCACAAGCAGAGTCTGCTAGTTCTGGTGATAATATAGATGAATTAGGTTCAGACTTCAAAACTGAAACAGAGTCTAAAATCATTCAAGAACTTACTCTTGATAATTTGATTACTTATTTGAGCAGTTTAGAATCAGGTAAAGAAGAACAGCTTAAAGCGCTTTTAACAAAAGCTAATAAGCCAGCACAAGAAAAGGTTATGTTAAAAAAATTAAATCCAACAGATATCGATGAAGAGGGTAAGTTATTAAAAAAAGTACTAGAAAAACGAAATCCCCCAATAAAAAATAAAAGAAAACGACCAGGATTAAAACTAAATTTAGCAGCTCCTAGTCAATCATATCAAGCGGATACCCAAAGTAGTCTTAAATTAAAAGAACAAGAAGTATTTCAAGATCAATCTCCAGTATTACTTGCTGTGAAAAAAACTAAATTACCTCATCTAACTATGCAAGACAACTTGTTAAAAAATTATAATTTAAAAAAATTAGGAAATGGAACCGCATCAATCGTTTATGAAGTATCAGAAAAAAAAGAGTTTTCTAAAGCATTGCAGATTAGTAGCATAACTGTTAAAGATTTTCTGCTGTTAGATTCTGAAACTCGTAGTAATAGACTTACCAAGGCTAGAATTAAAAAATCGATTTCAATGCCCGATCAATTAGTGAATGCTTTAATTTCAAGAAGTTCTGGCGAAAATAATTTAAAACAAGTTAAAGAATTACTGGTTCAATATAAACAATCTCTAACTACAACTCTTAAATTAGGATTTAACAGCCAAACCAAAACTATTCTTAGAAATTCATTTAATAAAATGATAGCGATTATGACGTCAGATAAGCCAGATATAGTGGATGCTTTAGACTCGTTTAAAGCACAGATTGAAACCTATAATACAGGTAAACGACAAGGTAAGAAGTCTGATTTTTATGACCAGTTAGTAGATCACATAAATAACATCAAAATTCAATTAACTGGACAAGGAGATAATAGTCAAATCGAATCTAAAGAAGAGTCTTCTAATATAGAAAGTAGTAGAATGTTTTATCAATTAAAATCAAAACTAAAAGATTTTAATAAAGTAGTGGTGAAAAAACTAGATAAAAAAGTAAGTAAAGATAAGCTAGTTAAAGAATTAGAGGCATTAAAGTTACAGCAAGAATTATCGCAACAATGTAATTCATTGGTTAAGGTAGTAGGACTTTATTATCAAGAAGATGTCAACGCATCTCATAGCCTAGATATTATAGCTCTTCTAGAAAGGGGAGAAGGGTTAGAGTCTAAAAAAAATTATTTTCGAGGACAAACTCAACGATGTGTAACCTGTATGAAGAGCATATTAGAAGGGTTAAGTTTAATTCATGAAAAGGAAAAGGTCCATCATGATATAAAACCCGCTAATTTTTTAATGGTAGAAGGAAAGGTTAAACTTAGCGATTTGGGTAGTGTTCAAGATGCTACTAAAAATTCTTCGGATGGCGGAACCCAAGTATTTATGCCTAGCCAAGATGTTTATAATGAACAAATAAATAAAAAAACAGATATTTTTTCATTAGGTTTAAGCATGTTTATGCTTTTTAAGGGTGTTCAAAAAGTAGCTGATTTTCAGCAGACGAGTGGTATGGAGGCATTGCTAGATTCTGGTTTTTGTGATGAAGAAGTACTTACACGTCATATAATGGATGATTCAGAAATGGATGCTCACTTTAAACAGATATTATTAAAATGTCTTGACCCCAATAATATAAACCGGCCGAGTTGTGAAGACTTAATGACTATGTTAATGCAACTAGAGAGTGATTAGATTCAAAATCAGATTAGTGTAATAATCGTAATTTATATTAGTAAGTTAATGTCTAAATTTAAGAAAAAATGAAAATAGTACTACTAATAACACGGTTCTTAAGTTTATTCCTTAGTTGCATAAATTTAGCAGGTGTCATAAAGTATAGTTAAAAATTTAGGAATATATATATGATAGAGACTATGTTTAATCAAGAGCATAAGCTAATAAAAACATTAAAATTAAACAAACAAACCATAATTGTTTCATGCTCGTCCGGATCAGATAGTATGGCAGCATTATTAGTGGTTAAGCAATTGATATCATCAGAAAACATTATCATAATGTACTTTGATCATGGGCTAAGACCGCAAGAAAGTAAAAAAGAAGTTGAGTTTTTAAACTCATTTTCTAATAAATATACCATCAGGTTCTTTAAGAAATATATTCCTGTTCAATTATATGCAACGAAAAAAAAAGTTTCTATCGAAACAGCAGGTAGACAGTTACGTCGTCAGTGGTTGGCACATAAAGCTAAATTGTATAACAGCGAAATTGTAGTGATGGGCCATCATCAAGATGACTCGTGTGAAACGATGCTGTTTAGACTTTTAAGAGGAGTCCAATCTAAAATGGTTCCATTAAAAGAATGGTCACCTTTAAATAAAAGCGTCAAAATATGGCGGCCTCTAATTAACCAAACCAAACAAGATATTTTGCAGTTTTTAGAACAAAATAATCAAGGTTTTTGCGTTGATAGTTCAAATGAATCTCTAGAATTTAATCGAAATAAATTGCGCCATTTTTTAACAGATATGGCGCCTCAAATTAATCCAAATTACCAGCAGTCGATCATTAGATTTGGACAGCATTACCAACAAATTCAAGATTATTTAAACAGCCAGATTAGCCACCTTTTAAATCATGTTATTGTTAATGATCGGCAAATTAAATTTGATAAAAAAATAGTAAATAGTCAGCCCCCTATTTTAAAAAAACAGTTACTGTACAACATATTAAATCTTTGGGCAAATCAACATGAATCTATTATTCAATTTTCGGATCAACATATCGATTCAATTATCGATTTAATTAGTAAAAAACAAACGGGAAAAAAACTGAGCTTGCCAGCAGGGTTACAAGTAAGTCTAAACTATAATGACGTCATATTATCAAAAGCCTCAAATCATAAAGCGCTTCATTACCAATATGAAATTGTTAATTTAGATCGTGAAGTAACAATTAAGGAATTAAATATTAAAGTCATGATTTCTTTAATAGACGCTCCTGTATCTAATGTGAAATCAACCGCAGATACGGCATTTTTAAATGGCGATTTATATTGCAACCAGCCTATTATTGTTAGGAATAAACGTCCAGGGGACCAATTTTATTCATTTGGGATGAACCATCCAAGAAAGTTAAAAGACTATTTCATTAAACAAAAAATACCATTTGAGAAAAGACAAAATTTACCTTTATTTTTAATGAATAATCATATAATATGGGTAACAGGAGAGTCTATATCAGATCAGTTTAAAGTAAGCACATCAACAAAAAAAATATTAAGAATAAAACTGATAAAACAAGAGGAGTAAATAATTGATTAATCGTGGGTTAATTATTTTTGTACTAGTCCTAGTAACATTATCAACTAGTATTTTTGCTGTTAAAAATACATCTACGCATAAGTTTAAAAAAATATTAATCGATGATTTTGAAGACGCTGATTTAACATTTAATCCATCTTGGTGGGCGTTTGGTAATATAGAGGCGACATCAGAAATTAATAATAGTAAAGAAGCAAAGTACTTAAAGCGGCGATCAATCAAATTAAGAGGTATTGCCAATAACTGGTATGTAGGTGGGGTCGGGACATATTTAGAAACGATAGATGGTCAGGTTGGAATTGATACACGGCCATTTGATCATATTAAATTGTTAGTAAGAGGAAATAAAGAAAAAGCGGGTACCATTATTATTGAGTTATATGATGACGATAATGGGAACTTACAGATTGAACCGCATCCTACTTATAAATCCCAGACAAAGTTTGATGATAGGTTTATTTATACGTTAAAAGTAGATTGGTTAGGATGGAAAGTTGTTATGATTCCATTTGTTGATTTTGTTGATGATAATAAGCGATTTGGTGATGACATCTGGAATCCTTATAAGGAAGATGGATCAGGTGGCTTATTACAAATGCAGTTAATTTTACTAGGAGCAACAGAAACAGAACTGTCTGATATTCAGATTGATGAAATAAAAATATTTAAATTGCCACCGCCTCCACCAAAAAAGTTTGACTTTGACGACTTTTAAATAACTTTGTTACATTTAAGACGAAAATAAAATCGTATGGCAAATTTTACGTGATAGTAGTTGATCACTGGGTATTTTCGTTAATTCGTTTTGAATATCTTTTAATTTCATAGAGTCCATGTAAACATTAATAATATCCTGGGAGAGCTTATTCGGTTGAACAATACCGACAAATTCTGGACAAAGCGCTCGCCTAAAGTATTTGTTTGGATGAGAAAAAAAAGGTATTTTATTTTTAAGGTATAAAATAAGGAGTCGTTTAATCATGATTCCAATAATAGGTAAATTGCTCAAAAGTCCTAGAAGTCCATCGAGTTGAATAAGAGAAGGCTTATTTAACGGTACTATTGTAAAGGTTGGTGTTCCTAAGAACATCGCTTCTGCAGTATTAGTTCCAGGTAGTGATATCATTAATCGACTACAAGCAATCCAGGGGTATGAGTTTCCCTGTACAATTTTAAGTTGTTCTGATTTAAAAGTAAGTGCCCAGTCGATATCTTCTTGCTTCATAAAAGGTGATAACAAAATAACGGAAGGAAAGTTATCACATGTTTGATTTAAATAGTTTATAGTTTTACAAATTAAAGGGAAAAAAGCTCTAAAGTGGGCAGGTCTTGATCCACACAAAAATAGACCAAAGTTTCGATAAGATATAGAATGATCGCGACAAAACGTATCGCGTTGTTCTTTGGTGAATTTCTGTTTGAATAATTGACAAGAATCAGACATTAGGTTCCCATCAATATCCTTATAAAATACTTTTGTAAAGTTCCATGTAAGCGATCCTGAGTGTTCGCTATAACCAAATAGCGGCAGATTATATTTTAGACGGTATAGTTGAGAATAAAGAGGATCTCCCCCTAAAAATAAAAGAGCCCCACGATTTGTAAATGGTTGTCGGATAGGTAATTTGAAAAGTTGTTTAATAGTTTGGCTTGGTTTTAAAACCTTACTCACTCCGGGAATATTTTTAGCAACCGAATACTCTGATTGGGTCGAGTATTGACAAGGTGTTAAATAAATCCAGACGGATGCTTTGGGGCATAGTAATAAAAATTGAGAAACAATAGGTTTAACCCAGCTGGTAAGTTCGCCAGGCGAGTTCGTAAAAATAATTAACGTGAATTTATTGATACTTTTTTGGGAGTTGATCATAGAATTGTTTAATTTTTTGGGCACTTGTTTTTGGTGCAATGAGTAAGCTGTCGTTACTATCAATAATAATCATATTATGAACATCGATTAACGATATTAATCGCTGTTCAGAATAAATAATGTTTTTGGAACTATCTAATATCTTTGATTGCGCATGAATAGCATTTTGATTGTTATCATGTTCCCAAATGTTATCAAGTGAACACCAGCTTCCAATATCATTCCATTCAAAGTTAGCAGGTATCATATAGGTAGACTTTACTTCTTTTTCCATTATGCCATAATCAATAGAGGTCTTTGGTAACGATTCGTAAACAGATTTAATCGAATCAAAATCATCATAAGAAATTGTTTCTAATTGTTTAAGTCCCTCAAACAAGTCTGGGAGATGAGTTTTAATAGCCGTAAGAATATGTTTAGCTTTCCAAATAAAAATACCAGAATTCCAAAAATATGTTCCCTGTTTAATATAGGATTCCGCGGTTTCTTTATCAGGTTTTTCTGTGAATGAAAGAACTTTTAATACCGATGAATTATCAAAAGACGAATTAATATATCCATATCCTGTATGTGCTGAAGATGGTTTAATTCCAATCGTGACAAATGCATGGTTGGAGTTCACAAAATCAATCGCTAATTGGATAATATGACGAAAGTCAGCAGCCGGCGTAATCCAATGATCGGCCGGTAAAACAACCATGGTCGCGTTAGGATCTTCTTGAATAACCTTTATAGCTGCCCAGCCAATACATGCCGCTGTATTTCGTTCTATTGGCTCTAACAAGCAGTGCTTATTAGCTAATCGAGACATAAAGGGCTCTAATAGTGTCTTGTGTTGATAATTAGCTAGAAGCCATTGTTGCTGGTCTGGAATAAGCGGAGAGATTCGATCTAGAGTATGACTAAGTAACGTTTTTCCATCTAAAAAATTTAAAAATTGTTTTGGACGATTAGATCGAGACATCGGCCACAGCCGAGATCCTTTGCCACCAGCCATAACCATTGCATGAATCATAGTATAATTTTAGCTTATTCATAATTAAAAAAAAAGAAATTAAACCGTTTCTGCAGATAGTTTGAATTGATCAATCGGTGATATCGTTACGTTTGTCGATAAGGAAGATTCGGCATCTCCAGAAAAGCTACCTTTAAGAGGATAACAAAGTTCGTAGCTAGGAAACGAGCAAACGTCAATGTAATAGTGATTAGTCGCAATTCCATAGGTAGGGTCAAACCCTTTCCATCCGCCACCTGGTATAAAAACCTCAAACCAGGCATGTAGTTCATGTTGAATATTTGATAGATTTGTATCATATAAATAGCCACTAACAAAGCGCGTAGCAAGGCCAACCATTCGACAGGCCGCAATTGCAAATAAAGCTTTATCTCGACAGGTTCCTGCTCGCCTAGATAACGTTACTTTTGGTAATAGCGGAGCTCCATCAACTCGATATTCACTTTTAAACTCTTTTTGAAGTCGTTTAGTTAGTAACATTAAAAAATGAATTGTTTCGTGATTTGTTTTTTCAAGTGTTTCTTTTACAAATATCTTAACATTATGATCGATTGAGATAGGGTTTAAATATGGTTCTAGTAGTAATAGTTCCGACGGTTCGTATTCGAAAGGTATTTTAATAGCTTGAAGTGGATAAATCCAATAATCATAGGGGTTATAGTCGAACGTTTCTACTTGAGATTCTGATTCAATAGTTAAAAAAGTAGATTTAGTATTAAAAAAAAGTTGGTGAACAACACTTTCATCAATACATTGATAAACATGATTTTTAATAGGACGAGGCTTAACATTTAATTTGAATGAGTGAGCGTGTTGATGGTAGTTAGATTTTGGCATCAATTTTAGTTGATGCACATTTAAAAATACTGGTGCAGTATAGGTGTATTTAGTGATATGTTTAATATTAAGTTTCATATTTATTCCAAATTTTTAGGTTGTTAATGCTACCTTACTAACCGATAATTCAGGCTTAGCTTGAAGGTCTTGTTCAAAGAATGTTGATTTAACATTATTGCAAATAGTATTAATTCGTTGTTGGATTCGATCAATATAGTTATGAAGGCCAAAGCTAAAGATTTCGTCAATTTCAATATAATCTAAGTTAGCCCGTAATCGCCCCATCGTTTTTTCGACCTGCTTAACAAACGATCGTAAGTCATTTCCCGTTATTTTATGAAGCGATGCTTGAGCATCAATAATACAATATCGTAAAGATCGAGGGAATTGAGAGTCTAACAGTAAAAAAGATGCAATATTGGCAGGTTCTGGCGTCCCAAATGTTCGTCGGTAGACTTCGACTGCACTTAATGAATGGAGTACCGCCGTCCATTGAATAAGATCAATGTGATTACCAACAAAGGAGTCTTTATCTAAAAGATAGTAAAACTTTGTATCCAATAATCGAGTAATTTGATTAGCACGTTCTAGTTGCTTACCTAAATTAAAGAAATGAAATTCTTCTGAGTAGGGGAGCGTATTATATAAAACACCAGAAATTTGGTAATAAGATTGTTTGATCATATCAAAAAAAGCTAAGTAATCTTTCGATTGATTTGTCGAGAATTGTTGGACATCTAAGTACAATTTGTTTATATACTGCCAACAATCTTGAGGGATTCTTTCGCGTACAATACGTGCATTTTCTCGAGCTGCATTAAGCGTGGCTAAAATTGAGTTTGGATTGTTTTCATCAAAGGTTAAAAATTGAATAATATTTTCTTTAGTCGGGCTGGAGTAGTGTTTATAAAATAACTCTTCACTACAAATAGTCTTAATAAGCGGAGCCCATTGATCTGACATTTGACTTGAGAGCTCAATCTCAAGATTAAATTGAACAGCTAAAAAACGGACTGTGTTTTCGGTTCTTTCTAGATATCGACTAAACCAAAAGATTGACTCTGCTACACGACTTAACATAATTAATTCTCCTTATTAGATTGATTTGTTTCTGATAATATCCAGGTATCTTTACTTCCGCCACCTTGAGATGAATTTACAACTAAAGATCCATCTTTAAGAGCAACACGAGTTAAACCGCCTGGCGTAACTTCAATATTTTCTCCGTATAATATAAACGGGCGTAAATCAACGTGACGAGCATTAATTTGTTTATCAACAAACGACGGCGACGTCGAAAAAGTAATCGTTTCTTGTGCTATATATTTTCGAGGATGTTTAACAATGTTCTTTTTAAACAAATCAATGGTTTTTTGATCGGATTGTGGCCCAATTAGCAAATCATAACCACCGGCACCATTAACCGCTTTAACTACAAGTTTTTCAATATTATCTAAAACATATTGTCTTTGTTTATCGTCATAACATAAATAGGTATCAAGATTAGGAAGGATAGGGTCTTCTGATAAATAGTAGCGAATCATATCAGGAACAAAGGTATAAATTAGTTTGTCATCAGCAACGCCTGTTCCGGGTGCATTAATTAAACCGACATTACCTTTTCGAAAGGCATTAAACAAACCAGGAGTTCCTAAAAGAGAGTCTGGATTAAATACGGTTGGATCTAAAAAGGTATCATCAATTCGTCGATATAGCACATCGATTCGCTCTGTTCCCGTAGTTGTTTTCATATGAACTTCATCGTTAATAACCACTAAGTCATCGCCCATTAGTAGCTCAGCTCCCATTTCTCTGGCTAAAAACGAATGTTCAAAATAAGCTGAATTATAGATTCCCGGCGTTAAAACACCAAAATTACCCTGCTTAGAATCGGATAAAAATTCACATACTTGTCGCAATAATAATGGATAGTTACGAACAGATTTAACGTTTAATTGCTTAAATAATTCTGGATAGGTTCGTTTCATAATTTCACGGTTTTCTAACATATAAGAAACGCCAGACGGACATCGAAGATTATCTTCTAAAACATAATATTGTCCATCAGACCCTCTAATAATGTCAGATCCTGTAATATGACACCATCTATCTTTTAACGGTTTAACGCCCATACACTCTTTTAAGAAACCACTGCTAGATTCGATAAACTCACGCGGAATTATGTTATCTTTAATTATGCGTTGATCTGAATAAACATCTGATAAAAAACAGTTCAAAGCATGAATACGTTGTTTTAGACCTGATTCAATATGACTCCATTCAGAGTGATTGATAATTCTAGGAATTGGATCCAAAGGAAAGATTCGTTCTTTTTGTTTTGAGTTATACACATTAAATGTAATCCCTAGTAATAACAATGTTTGATCGATAAACTCGTGATGCTCTTGGATATCTTTGGCGCTTAATTGTTTGATAAAATTATAATATTCAAGATAAGTTTCTCGAGGATTAGCTGATGAATCCATCATTTCATCATAAGTTAAGTCATATTTATATTTTGATAATAAGGTTGTCATATTGTTCCTTTCAATTAGGTTAAGATCTATGTTTTTATATTAGTATAAATCCCCCCCTTAACAAAAGGAATTCATTTTATAAAAACAAAATCCAATCTTTATCTTCTGAATCTAAAGTCGATACTGGCTCATTTTTTGACGTTACTTGTACCATGGTTTCCTCCTTTTTAATTTTATTTTTCTTGTGAAAGTATCTATTCCACAACAATAATCAGGTAAACATCGAAATTAATTAATATATTATTTCCGAATATAAATACGATAAAAAAGTTAGCTGTAAAAAGCTTGTATGTTGGATTTACCAAATTATAGTAAATTAAACCATTTTTATAGTGTGGGTACCCCTTCTTAGCAAATAAAGTAGGTGTTTGCTTAACGCAGAATAGTATAAACCACCAACCATTTTTATTATTTACTTATACTTAGGGTTAGATTAAATATTTGTATAATGATTTAAGAATAATATAAATAATGTTATATTGTTTATAATTCCAGTAAATATTCGCTTTTTTCAAAATTTAAGGAGAATAATTATGATTGAAAAACCTACTCAATATTTAGTTAAAAACATAACTCAATTGGTAAGAGAAAAAAAAAAATTACGAAATCTGTTCGGTTTGCTAGTGTTAAAACATCTCAACTTATAATGGATTTAAACTGTGAAAAATATGGGGGAGAGGGTGAAAACGTAATTATTTTACATGGGTTATTAGGATCCGCTCAAAATTGGAGAACGCATGCTAAAAAGTTGGCAGTTAATAATAAAGTGTATGTGTTGGATTTGCCAAATCACGGTAAATCACCCCATTTTTTACAGCATGATTACCCCTTCTTAGCAAATCAGGTTGGAACTTACTTAAAGCAACATAATATAAAGCCAGCAACCATTATAGGCCATTCCATGGGTGGTAAGGTAGCAATGCAATTAGTCCATGATTATCCAGGTCTAATCAAAAAGCTAATGGTGGTAGATATAGCCCCAAAAACATATATTGATCCCGATAATCTTATTTTAAGAACTTTAAATGCCGTAAATTTAAATAGGTTACAGTCAAGAGAAGAGATTGATAAAAAGATGGCAGAAACAATTACTGAAAAACAAGTAAGGGCCTTTTTATTAACAAATTTAGCAAGAGATCAACAGTCAAAATTTTATTGGAAATCAAACGTAAGTCTATTATGTGAAAATTATAATGAGATATTAAAATCACCAAAGTTAATCAATAAAATTCCTATTAAAACAATGTTTATTAAGGGAACTAATTCGAATTATATAAATACCCAAGATCTGTTAACCATTAAGAAGTGGTTTGACGATGTCTCAATCAAATCGTTAAATACTGGACACTGGGTCCATGCCGAACAACCGACTGCGTTTTTAGATGTGGCTAATCAGTTTTTGAGTGGTTAAATAAAGCTGAGAAATAAATGAAAGTTTGTTAAACTAAGTAGTAATGAAAAAATTACTAATAGTCGTACTATTACTATTGAGCTTAATTAGCTGTAAAAAAACAGATGTTCCTGATAAACAGTTTTATCTAGGTTTAAGAACTAATTCTTCAGAAAAGCAGTTTAGTACTCTATATAAATTAAAACAACAATTAGGTTCTCCTACTGGAATATATGCATGTCGCTTAGATTGGTCAAGGTCTTTTCCCTTAAAGTTTTGTAATAATTTAATTCAAACAGGGTCAATGCCATTAATATTTTGGGAACCTTGGATTAAAGATGATCCAGAAGGTCTGCCAATAACAGCAATCGCCTCTGGTGATTATGACGACTATATTAAAGAATGGATCATTAAAGCAAAGCAATTTGAATACCCACTAATGATTGCATTAGCTCCAAATATGAATAAACAAGGGTTTAACTGGTCTGCAACACAGAGTGATCGTATGGTGGATACCTATATTTTATTAATGCAACATGTTATTGATTTATTTAGAAAAGAAGGTGCTTTAAATGTTATTTGGGTATGGTCCTTATCACAACCAATTAACAAAGAAATTAATTGGTCATTAATTAATCGGTTATATCCAGGAGACGATTATATTGACTGGATTGGGATAGAAGGGTTTAACTTAGGAACTTCTCAAAGTTGGTCTAATTGGAAAAGTCCTGAAACCCTATTTTCAAAAAGTGTCGAAGAGATATCTAGTCTATTTCCCACAAAGCCAATTATTGTTTCTGGTACAGCGACAACGTCATTAGGAGGGGATGATAAAGACTGGTACCGTTCTTTATTAGTTGCATTACAATCGTCTCTTAAGAAAGTACAAGCCGTGATTCTTGATGATCGATATTCATTAACTAAGTCGTCGATAAAGCCTTTACTAGAAAGCCACTTATTAAAAAAAGATTTAGAACGCATTACATCAGAGACTCAGTTAGTAGATGAATGGGGTTATATTCATAAAAATAACCTAAGTTCAGTTGATTGGTCAAAAATTAAGGGGCTAAACGTAAATAAATTATCATTTATTAAAAAAGGGGCAGACAATTGGGATGGTCCCCTAGATACTTCGTTTAATGTTAAAATGTGTAAACAAAACAAGGAATTAAAAATTAAAATAGATTTAGTAGATGATATCCCTTTTCAAAATGAACACGACCGAGAGACCACATTATTAGGCGATTCAATCGAATTGATTGTGTTGAGTCAAAAAAAATCTGAGTCAAAAAAAGCACATTTTTTAATTACATTAGGTAATAACCAAGATATTACGCCAGAAGTTTGGGATGTTAAGCGTAGTAAATTAATGAAAGATACGATAAAAATGGTTGTTACTGATAAGATTGAAATATTATTAACAATACCCGATAGTTACCTATCTAATGTTCAAAAATCTAAAACAATGATATCATTTAATGACAGTTTAATCATGAGGTATTTTGATAAAGACATATTAAATAAGGGAATAACAATTTTAAACAGTCAATTTAAATATAAAGAGACAGTAAATGGAAATTGAATTAATATTCGAATTAGTATCGTTTAGCTTGTTTACATTTGAGATAATGTTATGGGTTAGTCTTAAAAAGACGATAAAAAAGAAAAAAGAAGAACAAATATTTGTACCTCCATTTACTCAAATGTTAGGTAATTTAAACCAATTACATATAGCAATATATGGTGGGTTTTATTTAATAGCAGTATTAATAGCTAGATTATTTCCAATTTTGTTTTCACTAATTATTTCTTTTCAAGTAATATCAATATTAGTTAATATTAGTCTCTTAAAAAATATCAAAGAAGAGCATTAATAATATTTAGGGGTTAATAAAAAAAACCTCCTTAGAAAAGGAGGTTTTTTTAAGAAATTAAAACTAAAAAAACTTAGTTAGTAATAGATGTTATAGTTTCTTCAAGACTGTTTTCACCTAATGCCGCATCAAGAGCCGCACCTAAAGCATTAACATCCTGAAAGAAGTTTCCAATTTCATCAGATCTTATTGCGTTAGCTTGATTAAGTTTAGCTTCAGCTGCAAGTAATCGTTGCTCCTCAGGACCTTGTGGATTAAACGCATCATTCGTTTTTTGCTCTTCAATTTGAACTAATTTAGCTTGGATATCAGCGGTTAAAGCATTTTTTGCACGAGTAGCAATAACTTTAGCAGCTAAAGTTGCTAATAATTCAACTTTAGTTGAAAGATCATCTGTGCTAAGAATACCCTCTAGTTGTTGTTTGAAATTTTGTTTTGAAGTACCTGTTAATTTGTCTTGTACATCTCTCAAAGCGTCAACTAATGCCTCTGAATCTTCTTGAGTTCTTGGTCTATTACCATCAGTTAAGATAACATCCCAGTCAGTATTCTGTCGTAAGTCACCATTTATAATAAGATCATGAGCCGGACTAAAGTCAATATTTGATAAAGGGTTATTTGAAAAGGGTCGAACCGCTCTTAACGCTCTTCCTTCTAAATTAGCTCCTAGTTGCCTAGTAGTAGTAAAATGTTTTGCTGGAGCTGATTTAGTAGCTCCTCCTGCTGCTGCTATACTTGCCATAATTATTCTCCTTAATTTTATTTATTTATTTATTTATTTTGTTTGTTTATTATCATTAAATCATAATTTAAATTTAATGTTTTATTTTAAACTTATTATATTATCGTTTTATTATGAAAAAAGTTGCACACAATTTTGAATAAATAAAAATATGGAGTTAAATCATAGAAATGAAAAAAACCTCCTTAGAAAAGGAGGTTTTTTTGAAAAATTAAAACTAAAAAACTTAGTTAGTAATAGATGTTATAGTTTGTTCAAGACTGTTTTCACCTAATGCCGCATCAAGAGCACGACCTAAAGCATCAACATCCTGAAAGAAGTTTCCAATTTCATCAGATCTTATTGCGTTAGCTCGATTAAGTTCAGCTTCAGCTGCAAGTAATCGTTGTTCCTCAGGTGCTTCTGAATTAAACGCCCCATTCTGTTTTTGCTCATTAATTTGAGATAATTTAGCTTGGATATCAGCGGTTAAAGCATTTTTTGCACGAGTAGCAATAACTTTAGCAGCTAAAGTTGCTAATAATTCAACTTTAGTTGAAAGATCATTTGTGCTAAGAATACCCTCTAGTTGTTGTTTGAAATTTTCTTTTGAAGTACCTATTAATTTGTCTTGTACCTCTTTCAAAGCGTCAACTAATGCTTCTGAATCGCCTTGAGTTTTTACTCTATCACCATTAGTTAAGATCAGATCCCAGTCAGTATTATTTCGTAGATCACCATTTATAATAAGCTCATGAGCCGGACTAAAGTCAATATTTGTTAAAGGGTTATTTGAAAAGGGTCGAGCCGCTCTTAACGCATCTCCTTCTAAATTAGCTCCTAGTTGCCTAGTAGTAGTAAAATGTCTTACTGGAGCTGATTTAGTAGCTCCTCCTGCTGCTGCTATACTTGCCATAATTATTCTCCTTAATTTAATTTTATTTTTAATTTGTTTTTTTGTTTATTTTCGCTGAATTTAGAAATAAATTTATGCGTTTTATACTTAACTTAGCCAAATATAATAAAGAAATAAAAAAAAATCAATAGCTAATTTAAAATAATAAAATAATTTATAAATTATAATTTTAAAATAATACTATTAAATAAATATTAATCTAACATTACTATTAAGCTAATATACTCGAAAAGCCCCTTTTGAATAAAATAATTTTATACTAAGGGTGAAAATAATACAATATTAGGCAATAATAATATAAAATAATAATCGAAAGAATATCGTTAAGCGTAAATATATAAATTGACTAACGAATTAATTAACAAGGAGTAAGACCAATGCAAATTAATGCAACACAAATAAGAAAAGGAATGATATTAATTATCGACGATGAATTATATAAAGTAACGTGGACGATGCATAGAACACCAGGAAAAGGAAACGCGTGTATGCAAACAAAATTAAAAAATATAATCAATAATCGAAATTTAGAACGACGGTTTTTATCTAGTGAGCGAGTTGAAAGAGCGACCTTAGAAACAAAGTCAATGCAGTATTTATATAAGGATTCCAGTGGTTTTATTTTTATGGATAATGAAACATACGATCAAATTTCAGTTTCTGAAGAACTGGTAGGCGAAGATGAAAAATATTTACAAGAAAATATAAATGTTACTTTAAATTTTCATGACGAAAAAGCAGTCGGAATTCAGTTGCCACAAACAATGGACTTTGAAGTGAGTAGTGCTCCTCCAGAAATTAAAAAAGCAACAGCATCCGCATCATTAAGACCAATAACTTTAATTAACGGCATGGTAATTCAAGCCCCCGTTTTTATTAAAACGGGAGATATTGTTAAAGTGAATACAGAGTCTGGGGACTATGTAGAAAGAGTTTCTTAAAATAAAAACTTGAAATAGTAGTCTTATTAAATAAAGAAAGGTAATTTAAAGATGGCAGATAATAATGAAAGTTCTGATAACGAAATACAAGAGAATTCGATACAAGTTAATTTAGATGATGATATTGCACAGGGAGTGTATTCAAATTTTATACTATCAACAATGGGTAAAGAGGATGTGGTTTTAGATTTTGCTTTTATTCAACCTCATATCAAAAAAGGAAAAATAAGGTCACGAGTTATTATGACTCCTAGAACAGCAAAAAACTTATTAAATATTTTACAAAAAGATTTAGCCGAATATGAATCAAAAAATGGATCGATAGATGGCTTATCAGATGATAATCAGTTTTTTAATGGTATCGACTTAAGCTTTAATTAGGTTGGATCATAAGTATTTTTTACAATTAGCTATTGAACAAGCAAAAAAGGCACTCGATCTTCAGGAAGTACCCGTTGGAGCTATAATTGTTCATAATAAAATTATTATAGGTTCTGGGTTTAATCAAAAAGAGCAGCTGAAAAGTCCCACTGCTCATGCCGAAATAATCGCTATAAAGCAAGCTTCAGAAAACCGTAAAGATTGGAGATTAACAGACTGTATTTTATATTCGACATTAGAGCCATGTCCAATGTGTGCAGGTGCGATTTTACAGGCAAGAATACCAACAATCGTTTATGGCGCATTAGATAAAAGATGGGGCGGCTGTGGCACAGTCGTTAATTTATTAGATACTAATTTATTTAATCATAACGTAAATTCAATTTATCTAAAAAATAACGAGTGTGAGCAGTTATTAAAGAATTTTTTTAAGGCGCTAAGGCAGTCATAACATAACATTAAATCATAGTATTAAAAATATAGATCATATAAATAAAAATAATAATTAATAAAAAACTCTTGATAAGAGATTTTCAACATAATATAGTATAAGCATGAAAAAACAACGTGTTGCGCTAGTTAATCAAGGATGTCGACTAAATCAGGCCGAAACGGCATCTCTCGAGCATTCGTTTATAAAACAAGGTCATCAAATTGTTGATTTATCTGATAGTGCAGATGTGGTTGTTGTAAATACTTGTACAGTTACAGAGCGCGGAGATGGGGATACACGTCGTTTAGTTAATAAGATTGTTCGAATAAATAATAAAACAGACATCGCTTTAATAGGATGTCAGTCACAAATTTTAAAAGAGAAGTTACTTCAATTACCAAATGTGAAGTGGGTAATTGGAAATAAAGAAAAGATGAATGTTAGTCATATTATTTCTCAAGATATTGAAAAGCAATACATATCAACGCCTAAAATTTTGAGAGAACCGTTTAAGATTACAGAACCTGCTGTTGATCGCAAGCATCAACGAGCAAACATAAAGATTCAAGATGGATGTGATCATTACTGCTCATTTTGTGTTATTCCATTTGCGCGTGGCCCCGCAAGAAGTCGCGAATTTGATAATATTATTTCAGAGGTTACTAATTTAGTTTCTGCTGGTCATCAAGAAGTAGTCGTAACAGGTATTAATTTAGGAACTTATGACTATAAAGGAAAAAATATTGTAGATGTGATAGATAGTATTGCCCAAGTGGATGGTCTGCGACGAGTAAGGATTTCGTCTATCGAGCCAACAACTATTCCAGACGGATTAATAGAATTATTTACTAAACATAACAATTTATGTCCGTTCTTTCATATTCCTATCCAAAGTGGATGTGATAAAACATTGTCTGATATGGCTAGAAAATATAAATTATCAGAATATAAAGCCCTTCTAGATAGAGTTATTAGTCTTGTTCCGGACGCATGTATCGGGACCGATGTTATTGTTGGATTTCCTGGAGAGTCAGAAGACGACTTTGAAACAACCGTATTTACGTTATTAACCTTACCCATACATTATTTTCATGTATTTAGTTATTCACAACGACTATTTGCTAGAAGTCGGAAATTGTCTGAAAAAGTATTACCTGCTAAGATAAAAGCCCGTAGTCAACGATTAAGAGATATTAGTTTACAAAAAAGAAACACATTTTGTAAGCGGTTTTTGGATACAAAACAAGATGTTTTATTTGAACAAGAAAAAAATGGGTTTTGGGTCGGATTAACAGAGCATTATGTAAAGGTAAAGGTAAAATCAGAAATGAACTTAAAAAATCAATTCAGAACGGTTATAATGACAACTATTGAAGATGACACATTAATAGGAACTATAGTATGAGTGTAATTACAAAAAATACAATCACTAAAAGGACTACAACTAAAGCAAAAAAATCAGTTTTTATTGAAACCTATGGCTGTCAAATGAATGTATATGATACCCAGTTAGTACTAAGCATTTTACAAAAACATGATTACAAAATAGCCTTAACCGAAAAAGATGCTGATATCGTAATGTTAAATACATGCTCTGTCCGAGATAAAGCAAACCAGCGAATCTATAATCGTGTTCATACATTAAGACAAGAAAGTAAGCATCCCTTATTAATTGGTATTTTAGGATGTATGGCCACAAATTTTAAAACGGATTTATTAGAAAATAAACGATTAGGTATCGACTTTATAGCAGGGCCAGATAGTTACAAAGAGCTTCCAAATTTAATTAAAGATGTAACCGAAACCGGTGAAAAGTCTTATGACGTTACATTATCAGAGTTTGAAACATATTCTGATATTTATCCAACACATCAAAGTGGTGTAAATGCCTGGCTCGCGATTATGAGAGGGTGTAATAACTTTTGTACATTCTGTGTAGTTCCGTATACAAGAGGACGCGAACGAAGTAGAGATCCTCACAATATTGTTAAAGAAGTCCAGCGTTTAGTATCTGATGGATTTAAACAGGTTACATTATTAGGTCAAAATGTAAATTCTTATAAATTTGAACAATATGATTTTACAGATTTAATGACAATGGTTAGTGATGTGCCAGGTCTAAAACGAGTTAGATTTACATCGCCACATCCAAAAGATTTTCCAACAAAGCTTTTAAAAGTTATGAATGAAAGAGACAATTTATGTAACCAATTACATGTTCCACTTCAAGCAGGTAATGATCGTGTATTAAAAAAGATGAATCGAAGTTATACCAAGCAAGAGTTTTTAGATTTAATAGTAGAAATGAAAGCATTAATACCAGACGTTTCGTTAAGTACCGATGTTATTGTTGGGTTTCCAACCGAAACAGATGAAGAATTTAAAGATACGATTGATGTTATGAAAAAAGTCGAGTTTGATCATGCCTTTATGTTTAAATATTCTGAAAGACCTAATACAAGAGCCGCAGCAAAGTTTCCTGATGATATTCCAGAAGAAGTAAAAGCCGCTCGATTAGCAGAGTTAATCGATATCCAGAAAAATATTTCATTAAATCGATACCAACGACATATAGGAACTATTGAAGATATTTTAATTGAAGAAGAGTTTACAAAGAAAAATAAAGATATGGCAATGGGTCGAAATGATTCTAATAAGATTGTATTAGTTCCAAACAATAATTTAAAAAAGGGTGAAATATATCCGGTAAAAATTGTAGGCGCTTCACCTCACGCCCTAAGGGCCGAGCAAGTAGCCTCTTGTTAATATCGACGTCTTCGATAATTATAGCGCTAGTTATAGGCTATATTTTAACAACTCTTTTTTTATTTCTAATTCAAGTTAAGTTAGTATTTAAACCGAAACGTGAGATATTTGTAACCCCTGCCGCTCATGATCTAAATTACAATGACTTTGAAGTAATAACAGAAGATAGTGAAGTTATCCGAGGTTGGTATTGCCCTTGCAAGTCTCCAAAAGGGTTAGTGTTATTTAATCATGGTAATACAGGTAATCGGTCAGATTGCATTGAGAAAATAAAGTTTTTTCAATCTTTAAATTATTCAGCTATTGTATATGATTATCGTGGGTATGCCGAAAACAAGAGTAAAATTACAGAAAAAGGGTTATATCGAGATGCCGATGCGGTTTGGAAGTATGCAAACTCGTTAAATTATGACCGGATCATTATATATGGCGAATCTTTAGGCGGAGGAATCGCTTCTTATTTAGCCGTAAACTATCAACCAAGTTGTTTGGTCCTTGAATCGACGTTTACATCAATTACAAGTATTGCTCAAGAGAAGTATCCGTTTATGCCTGTTAAGTGGCTATTAAGATACAAACTAGATACATTATCACGAATAAAAGATATTACTACGCCAATAATGGTAATTCATAGTATTGATGATAATGAAATTCCGTTTGAACAGGCCGTAACTAATTTAGATCAAGTTAAGTCAATTAAAAAGCTAGTGCCGATCCATGGGTCTCATGATCAATGTGTTTTAGATTCCAAAGAGACTGTGAAAACTTTTTGGCTTCAATTTGAAGAGAATTACTTATAAATTAAAAAATTCTGCAATTTTTTTTATTTTTTTTCGATAATTTATTATAAACCAAAAAATTCATTAATGTATTATAAAATGGAGTGATGTATGAACGTACCTAAAAAGATGGTCGTGGATAATGGTCCAGGACCTGCTCAATCACGGGGTAATCTCGAAGTAACCAATATCCAAGAAAGTAAATCAAAAGACATTGCCGAAAGAGTAGATGATATATGTGAGTCATTATATGAAATGGTTAAGAGTCAGTTAAAAAATACTAAATCTTTTCTGGTTAGAATAAAAGGTTCAAATTTAATAAATATTCAAAATCGAAGGCTAAAAGACGGTGTTTTTAAAACTCATATTTGTAAAACTCTTAAAAGGCAGTTACTTAAGAATATAAGAGATTGTTTATTATATGAAAATAGTAATCCTTATCAACAAGAATGTTTAGAATTATTAGTTGAAATAAATAGATATTTAAGTTTACAAACATTATTACAAGATCAAGTAAAATCTGAGCAGCTAATATTATTTTTAGATGATTTAGAAGGTCAAAGTATCCAGTTAAAGACTTTAGCCAAAACATAAAGATAGTTAAAATTTAGGCCAACTATTAACAAGTACCTAGATAATATTACAAAAAAATGTTTAGAATCTTCTTGAAAAGGGTATGTTTTTTATAACACTTATTAATGGGGGGAAATAATGGCACTAAATAGAATAGATCCACAGATGCCAAAAAGGTCAAGTTCTGCACCAGCTAAATATGTTGGTAATCAAAGTAGTGAGGCATCATCTATATCAGCTGAAAATCTTGATCCTAACATACAAAGCGATTCTAAAGTAAGTCATGGCGGATCAGAAGAAAAAAATGAAATAAGGATTAAAGAAAGAATTACAAAAAATTTAGAAAAAATAAAAAATTGGAATGAGACGAGTTTTGTTCAAAATAGGGAGTTTAGCAAAAAGGATAGCGGACTATTAAGTGGAATATTACACAAAATGGAGTCGGATTTAATCAGGCAAACAAAAAAAGATCTTACAGAGTTCCATAGTATATTAAATGAATCTGATCAAATAGAATTAAAGAATCTATTTATAGAAGTTAATCAAAAGTTAAATTTAGAAACTCTTATGAAAGGTGAATTCGAAAACGATAGCGAAATTGCTCTTTTTTTAAAACACTTAAATACATATGTAGAAAAAAAGTAAGTATAAACGATAATAATTTAAAGATTCATAAATATCATTAATTCTAATTATTATTAAAAATAAATTAATAGAAAGCCGTTAACAGAGACAAGAAGTTAATCGGTCCATGCATTTTTATCGAGAAAATGACATCCGATTATCCTACTAAATTAATAGCAAGTTTATTTAAAAGTTCAGCAATAAAAAAACAGTCAAATTCAAAGTAAAGATAAAGATTTAGTTGAACTTATAACCGTTAGAGGTTTAAAAAAATATCTTAAAAGTTATGTTAACTAGAGTAAAGGGCTCTTAAAAAGAAACAATATAAAACAGGCTAAATTTAAAAAATATATCTATACTTTTCTATTTACAAAGACATTTTGTCTTGTTATCCTTTTATGAAATGGATAAACAAAAAAGTGTATTAAATGCATTAAGTGTCATTATAGACCCTGATCTAAATAACGACATTGTATCTTTAGGTTTTATTAAAGACTTAAAGATTGACGGGGGAAATGTTACGTTTAAAGTCGAGTTAACGACACCTGCATGTCCTGTAAAGGATTTATTTAAAAAACAAGCCGAAACCGAAGTCTCTAAATTAGATTGGGTAACGAATGTAACCGTTATTATGACGGCGTCTACACCTAAAAAAAATGAAAAATTAAAAGGTCTTGAAAAAGTAACATCAATTATCGCTGTATCAAGCTGTAAGGGTGGCGTTGGTAAATCAACTGTAGCTGTGAATTTTGCTATGAATTTAGCAATGGAAGGCGCTAAGGTTGGTTTGTTTGATGCCGATGTGTATGGCCCAAGTTTACCTACAATGGTAGATACCTATCACCAAGATCTATCGTTTAATGGCAGCTTAATAGAACCTATAGAAATGCATTCCATAAAGCTAATGTCATTTGGATTTGTTAATCCAGAATCTGATTCTTCGGGTCCCGCAATTTTAAGAGGGCCTATGGTAACACAAATTATCAATCAACTTTTATTAGGAACTAATTGGGGCGAGTTAGATTATTTGGTGATTGATATGCCTCCTGGTACTGGCGATGTTCAAATAACCTTAGCTCAAATTATACCAATAACAGCAGCAATATTAGTGACAACACCACAGTTTATTAGTTTTATTGATGTGATGAAAGGGTTAGAAGCCTTTGATAATTTAAAGATCCCAACAATTGGTGCGGTAGAAAATATGAGCTATTATTTGTTGCCAGATGGCACAAAAGATTATTGTTTCGGAAAAGGTAGTATCGAGCGTTTAAAAAATGAGTTTGGATTTCAGCATACTATTCAAGTACCTATAGAATCGGCAATTTCTCAATCTGGAGATGAGGGAGTGCCATACGCACTTAGATATCCAAATTCGGAGTCTAGTAAGATAATAAACGCGTTTACTAAAGAAATGATCAAAGAGATTAGTCGTGTCAGGTTAGGTAAAGTATCCCCACCAAAGATAGGCTACGAACCTACTTTAGGGATATTAGTTAAGCCGGAAGATGGTAACCCTTTTCATGTTAACTGCAAAAAGTTAAGATTAGCATGTAATAGTGCTTTATCAAAAACTGAAATTGGTAATAAGTCGTTAATAAAAGAGTCCGATATTCCAGAAGATATTCATCCATTAAGTATGAATCCGGTAGGGAACTATGCATTAGGTATAACGTGGAGTGATCATCAGTCATCTTTATATCCTTATCATTTACTTTATGAATTAGCTGGATGAGTTTTTTATTTCTAGTACCATTAACCGGTTTATTAATGGTGATTAGCTGTTTAATGTATGTAAATACCTGTCAATGTATACAACCCTTTTTAAGACTCTATCGAATATTTTTTAGTATTGTAGGGTGTATATTACTTTTCTCATTGTTAAATTTATTAACATATAATCAGTTAATTGGATTATGGTTACATCGTTTAGAGATGGTTGGCATACTTAGTTTGAGTATGATTTCAATTGTGATTGTATATGACTACTTAGAAATTAAAACTAATTTATTGGTAAAGTTATTTTGTTTAGGGCAATTATTTTTGATTGGGATATGTGTAACTCCCTTAGTTGTAAAGAGTATTCGTCTTTCAAATTGGGGCCTGAGTCTTGTTGCTGGTAACTTATATTATGATGTAATGATCTTAGTAACGGGCCTGTTTATGTTTTTAGCGTTACGAGTATTAGTAAGTTTAGTCAGAGATAACGTAAGTACCGTTAAAAAGGTTCAAGCCATATGTGTGTTTTTTGGAATGGTGATGAATGTGTTAACGGTTGGTTTATTTTATGGACTTAGTTACTACTTTAATCAAAGTGAAATCATTGGGTTAGTAGGTAGTATTGGCTTTATATTTCCTGTGTTTTTATTAAGTGGCTCAGTTATTATTTTTTTGCAGAGTGCGTTAAAAGTTAAAAGTGTAGCACCATATTTGTTTAGAAACACACAAAATGGTGTTTTAATATTAGATAAAAATGGAGAGGCTGTTCATACAAACGAGTCAACGTTACAACTATTAGATAAGGGATATTCAGAGGTATATGGAAAACAAATGAATCATTTATTTTCTGATCAAAAAGAAAATGATTCTTCGTCGTATCAAAAAAAAGTGGTTAAGTTAAAAAATAAAGATCAAAATGTTGAATTTTATTTGTCTCAAGGGTCTGCATTATCATGGCGAAATCAAATTGGAAAGTTAATCGTATTTAATAAAAAGAAAGATTTAAATAAATAAAAATGGATATAAAATTAATCGTATTATGTATAGCTGCAGTAGTTAATCATTGTGTTTTTTTATATATTATTCTAAAACGAGAAGGTAATCGATTATGGCTGTTGATGTTAATAGTTTCAACATTGATCGGCACTAATATAGGTTTAACATTAGTTAGTGAAGTATTTAGTTTGGGTGTATTGAGTGGTTATGTCGTGTTGATCCAAGAATTGTTTTGGTTAACAGCATTATTAGGGTTGGGACTTGTCATTAATAAATTAGGTGTTAATCAAGGTAAAGTTCGTTATTGGGCCGTAATGACAAATTTGACTTTATTAAGTGGGGTAGGTGGCAGTCTTATTATATATAACTGGTTAAGCGCGCCTACCCAGTTATCAAGTTTTTTATTAAATGGAATATATCTAATGATTACAGGTATTGTAACGTTCGAAAGTATTAAAAAAGTAAAAAGTGAGCAAAGTAAAACCGGTCGATTTAAGGGGATAATAGTAGCGTTAGGAATATGGTTAATGGTTGGTTGCGTATATCTAGCCAAAATAGTGGCAGAAAATATGGGAATAGTTTCGTTATCTGTATTCGATTTTTTAAGTTGTATGTCAATAATATTAAATAGTTTTATTTTTATATCATTATATTTCTTTGGTTTTTTAGATTTTAAATATCCATCGGAGTTTTTGTTTAACGAGGTCAATGATAAAGTGTTTATATTAGATACAGAGGGCAATATTATATTAGCAAATAAGCAGGCAAAGAAGTGGTGTAAGAAAAATAATATAGACAATAAATTAAAGCATATTCGACAAGTAATAAATTCGGTACAATATGACACAGCCAAGGTCTATAAGAATAGTCCATTCTATATTAAGCACAAAGGCCAATCAAAAATGGCCTATATATCGCAAGCTCCCGTAGAATATTTTAACTATATCAAAGGCAAAGTAATCATCGTCAACGAGTCAAATATTAACCTTCTCCAAAAATAGAGGAGATTTAGGCACTTATAATAGAGATGTAGCTAAGTACTAAAAACAATTAAATAATGATTTAAAAGATAGACAAATAGATTATTAAAAAGCCCCAGTTAAGCCAGCAACCAATCACCACCCACCAACCAACCAAAGCAAAGCAAGTGCCAATCAACAACCAATCCATCCATCCAACCAAACAAAGCGAAGCGAGTGCCAACCAAACGTCAATTTCAAGGTGAGTAAAATAGTGTCAGGTGGTCATATATTTCAATGCAGACTCCCAAGAGCCCGGAGCTTCAGCGCAGGGTGAGGAGTTAAATTGAAAAATATGCCCGCCTGGCGCTATTTTACTTATCTTGAAAGATTGAGAAAGTTTTTTAGGAGGGGAATCCCCTCCGGAGAACAAATAGATTCCGGGTGAAATTGAACTCCATAAATCGGATATTCCCGATGAGCCAGCCCCATAATCTCCTGATCATCATCTGAGTGAGCAATAACGTCTAAAGAGTCCGGCACACAGCTAGGATCAACCACCAACGAATGATATCGCGTAGCCACGAATGGATTACTCAATCCTTTAAATAACGGGTGCTCTTTATGATTAATCAAAGAGGTTTTACCATGCATTAAATTCTTAGCGTTAATAATTTTTCCGCCAAATTCTTCAGCAATGGCTTGGTGTCCTAAGCAAACACCTAGTAACGGTATCGTCGGCCCAAATTTTCGAATTACCGCCTTGGAAATCCCTGCGTCTGCGGGCCGTTTAGGTCCCGGCGAAATAACAATGTAATCCGGTTTCTTATGATCAATATCATCAAGGGTAATCTCATCATGTCTATATACTTCGATCGAATGACTAGAAATCTTACCTAAATAATCTACAAGGTTATAAGTAAATGAATCATAATTATCAATCATTAAAATCATAATAGGTTAACCTCTTTTGAATTTGTTTTTCCGTATTGAGACATTGCCATCAAGCAAGACCTCATTTTATGTTCGGTTTCGTTAAATTCTAGTTCAGGAACAGAGTCAGCGACAATTCCTGCTGCAGCTTGAGTGTAAACCCGATTATCTTTTAAGAACATACTCCTAATTGTAATAGCCGATTTCATGTTCCCGTTAAAATCAAAGTAAACCACACTACCCGAATAAAATTCACGTTGTTGTTGTTCGAGTTCCGCAATAATTTCCATAGCCCTTATTTTAGGGGTTCCAGTAACAGTACCTGCCGGAAACCCATATTTAAAAGCATCAACAGCATCACATTCTGGTCGAAGCGTTCCTTCAACTTCTGATACAATATGCATAACATGCCGATACTTTTCGATACTCATTAAATCGGTCACCTTAACCGACGATATTTGACATGCTCGTCCAATATCATGTCGAGCCAAATCAACTAGCATGATATGTTCGGCCTTTTCTTTTTCATCTGCTAACAGTTCCTCAATAATTTGATCTTCTGTTTTGGTCTTAGAGTATCGTTTTCGAGTTCCAGCCAGAGGTCGAATCGTCATTTTATTTTTTTCTACACCCACCAATATTTCAGGTGAGGCACCAATGAGATAAGCATTATTAAATTTAACATAAAATAAAAAAGGCGATGGGTTATAGTTCCGAACGTATCGATATAACATCAAGGGATCTCCATCAAAAGGCATCGAAGCACGCCGAGAGACCTGAATCTGAAAGATATCACCATTAGTAATATAGTCTTTACATGTGTTTACATGGCCTAAAAAGGTCTCTTTATCGATATTGCAGTCATAATCTATGGATTCGGCAGTTGATGGGTCTAATTCGTTAGCCAGCGGTGTAATGGGCGCTGTAATTGGGCTTAGAATGGTCCGTTTAATATCCTTAAGTCGTTCTAATGCTTGGTTGTAGTAACGATCAAGTTCAGAAGAAGGTGTCGAGTTAGAATCTAAAATAGTATTAGCAACAAGAGTTACGGTGTTAAAATAATTATCAAAAATAAGCACACTTTTAGGGACCATAAATTCAGCGTACGGGGTATCCAGTGGCCTACTTTTGGGGCAGGGTACCTTTTCTAAAAACGAGACACATTCATAAGATAAATGACCCATAAGTCCACAAGTATAAGGCAGCCCTTCATGTTGAGCCGATGAGTAGGTAGCCAAAAATTCTTTAATAAAGTCGTATAAATTCCCAGTATGACGAGTATCATGTCCATTACTATCGGTAATAAGAAAGTGGTCTGAGAAGCAAGTCATTTTAAGGTGCGGGTCAAATCCTAAGTAAGAAAATCGATCATGTTTAATATGTTCGGATATCCCTTCTAATAAAACAAATTCTTCTTTATGTTGAAATCGATGAAGGACTGTCATAGGTGTTTCGGTATCAAGAACCATTTTATCAAAGATCGATATAACCCGATGTTGCTGAGCTTGTTGTTTAAAAATTGTGTTGTTTATGATTGTCATCTTTAATAATCCCAAAATAAGATAATTTTATTATACATTATACAAACCAAATTGGTGTAGAGAAAGTAGATGAACAGAGAATAAAACGATAAATAAATTAAAAAGTTAATAAAAGCGATCAAAAATATTTGCCAAAAGAGGTAGAGTACATATAGATTTTTACTATAAAACTAAACAGTAATCAAAAATTAAATGAACCCCATTTCCACCTCCTCCTCCAACACTTCCAATTCCACCCATAAAGGCGAAGCCCCAAATAGCGAGGCAAAGCCAAAGCGACCACACTCTCCGATCAAAAAAGACCCCAAGAAAACCCAATCCAAAGAGCGCCTGTAACCGTCCATTTGAGAGACAAAAGAGCGAGTATTAGAGATTCACTTGTCTGAGCGAAGCGAGTTGTTAATCTCAAACACGAGTGAAAGCGGAGCTCAAACGGTAAGGCTACCGAAGCGATGTTTTCTTTGGTTCGTTTCTTTTGCGTCAAAAGAAATGAACAAAACCGCTTAGAAGACTAACAAATAAAACCATAAATATTCTAAGCAGATAACCCACAAAGATGCCAAAATAACAACAAAAATAAGTTAAATAGAAGACCTTCTAAAAAAGTAAGAATATAAAATAATTAAGTTCTTACATCAGTTATTAAGTTATTTATTTTATTTATAATGTCTGGATCTAGATTTTGTAAAGTTTCAATAGCCGAATTGATATTATCCACAAATTGATCATAAGTCGAACTCTGATCAAAAATACGAAGTACTTCTTCTGTACATTTTGAATTTTGTGAAATATGTGATAAATATATTCTTAAGGTACCGTCATCTTTAACATGATTAAACTCTGCAACTGCCTTTGTTTCTGCTTTTGTATTTCCTGAAATAGAACTGTTAATGTTCTTAATATTATCAGAGCTATCAATGCTTTTATCGCCCATTTTACTACTTACAGTAGAATTAGATTTTGGAACGTAACTATTTTTTTTACTTTCATTAGGTGGAATTTTTCCCGACATAATGTACCTCCTATTTTATTATAATTTTTCAATTCCCATATTTGACAATAGTTAAACATAAATATTACATGTATATAATCGTTCATTTTATAAAAATAAGGTTTAATATTTTTTTATAAGCTTTATATGGTTTCTTTGTAAGTAAAAATTAAATCTGACTCATACTTTTTACACAATAGATCATAAAATGAATAATCAACATTAAAAATGTAATATCAATGTTAAAATCCAATACAGTCCATTACCTATCAGTCTTCTAACAAGATAAAGTCAAAGAGCCCCAAATGTAAGCCTAAAAAAGAGAACCGTTTATTTGAGAAACAAAAGAGCGTGTAATAGAGATTTAATTATATTAGCGAAGCAAGTTATTAATCTCTTATACGAGTCTATATTTAAAAAATAAACAAGTGGTTACAAATCAAAAAATAATCAGTAATAGTTAAACAATTACCCGCCAAAATAGTTCTTATAATAAATAAACAGTTTGTAAAAGCCATAACCGTAAAATGGGCTAGCTAAAATAACAACAATAATAAATAAGATCAGCTGATTCCTAGCTGTTTTCATTTCGCTTATAAGTTCAGGCGCTTTTTCTATAGCATCATACGTAAGAGTTATATGCGTACTATCTTTAGTAATTAGGTTAGATTTAGATAAGTAAATTACAATGTCTCTAAACGGTTGATTTTTTAATTTTAAATAACGTTGAAGCTCTTCTCTAGAGATTGTATAGTTTTCTTTAGAGTAAATATAAATTAG
>QFBS01000016.1 GCA_003265895.1 Candidatus Marinamargulisbacteria bacterium SCGC AG-410-N11
TAAAGATTTAGAAACCGTTGTTATATTAGGGGATCGCTTACTAGCTACGTTTAATAACTCGTTTTTTGGGAGTTATTTTTTTCACTTTTCAATTCCTAAAAATATATCCGTTAAGTTATATGATTTAAGTTTTTCATCGCCGTTATTATTTTCATCATTTAAAGATGATATTCATATTTTAGATAGTTGGATGAAATTAGGGGTTGGTGGAGGGAGTTTTAAGACGATTATGCTAAACCACCGTTTAGGAAATGATAGGCCTAGAATGCAGGAAGTTTGTTTGGATGGACATTATGGTTTAGTTAATGCATTGGGTTTGCCTGGAAAAGGAGTTCATGTTTTTTTAGAGTCAATATTACAATCTAATTTATTATCGTATGATCGCCCCCTAGGATTTAGTATCGGAGGAGAGAGTAAAGAAGAATATCTAGAAGTGTTTAATTATTTAATAACGCAACTTTCTCAACAGCAGTTTAAACAATATTATTTTGAATTAAATATTAGTTGTCCTAATACTTCTGATGGTCGCCAACTTATGGATCAACCGGATGAAGTTATTGATTTAATTTGTCAAATGAGGAAACAATCTGACGTTATTATTGGAGTGAAAATTTCGCCAGATCAAACAAACGAGTTGCTTTATGATTTAGCTAAGAAGTTAGCGCAATTAGACCGAGTGTTTATAGTTTCTGGGAATACTCAATATCGACGATGTGGATCTGTGGGACTATTAGATTCTGATATTTCCATTGGTGGAGGTGGCTTGAGTGGCCCTTATTTATTTGATAGAACATTAGAATTATCAAATTTATTTTCTGATTTAGATATTCCTGTTATAGCTGTTGGAGGTATTTCAACTATTAATCATATTAATCAACTTAAACAAAATGGTATCTTTTTATTTGGAATGGCTACCGCTTTAGTTAGAAACTCTTATTGTATTCCAATATTAAATCGACAATTATAATAAATGTTTAGTTTGTTTATTTTAGGGAATATTTGATTTTATGGTAAACAAAACAATAGTTGGAAAATATACTATTTATTCATTATTAGATCATTTAGATACAATTGATGTGTTTATTAATGATATGAAACAATATTGGACTGAACCTGATAAAGTTGATCAGTATGCTAATCAAATGAAAACACAGGTTTTGAAGTGTTCGGATCCTAACTCAAAAGTAAGAGGTTTGGTTGCATTTGATAATGAAATTCCTGTTGGTATTTGTTGGACTGAAGTATCTAATAAACATTATGGTCATTTTACGATTCATACTATTGACGATGATAGTGCTACAGCATTAATTCAAGAAATGATAAATCAAAAACACTTTGATCAAGCATTATTAGAATTAGTTCAAATTAAGGAAACACCTATTTATAGAGATACTTGTTTATCATTTAAATTAATAGAAAATGAGCGAAAGAGAATGGCTTGCTGGTTAGATAAAGATGTTATTTATGACGAACCTGATGATGACATAGAGTTTTTTCATATGAGTTTGGACACGTGTGATTTAACAGGTAAAATGAGCTATGATGCTCATCAAGTGAGTCATGATTATGATATGTATCCAGAAATGAATAACCTTAACAATAGAATTGCATTAGAAAAGCGGGTATTTGGTGGTTTATATGGAAAGGTTATTTCTGAAACAAGTATTATGGCTGGAAAAGGTAGTGAAATATATGGTTATATTTTGTATGTTGAAGTAAGTTCTTGGGGATTTGAAAAAATTCCATGGATATTTGATATAGTGGTTAACCCCGCTATTCATGGTATGGGTGTTGGACGACGATTACTTACAAAAACTCTAAATAAATTAACGGAAATGGATTATCCGATTGTTGGGTTAGCTGTTTCGTTGAATAATGTTTATGCCATTCGGTTATATGAAAAACTTCGTTTTATAGATAGTGATATCTTTTACGAATATATTCAATAAATTCAATATAACTTTTTTTTATACTTTTCGATAATTTAATGTGAACTTTAATAGAAAGTAGGCATTTAATTATGAAAAAAATAATAGCTTTAGGTTTTAAGAACCAACGTATTTATAAACTTGAAATATTAAATGCAAATCCTTTACTTGAATCTCAATATCCTGAAGAAAAACAATATTTTAATGAAATTAATCAATTATTTATAAATTTGATTAACTTTAATTCTTTTGATTATGAAAAAAAGAATTCTTTCAAGAAAAGTTTGAATTCAGATATATCTTTATATAAATCAGATTTTACCTTTGGTTCTGTTTCGTATTTACATTATTTTAGTTATTTAGGTTTTGAAGATTTATTAGTTAAGATAATAGATTCTAAACTAGACTTTGTTTCTCCAACTAAGAAAACAAATTCTTTTTCGTCTTCTTTTTTTAATAAAACCAATATGTTAACTAAAAAAGACTCTAAAGGACAAAATATAGTTCATTGGGCAATTAAAGGTAATCAAAAGACTCTTTATTCTGTGTTAGAATCTAAATTTGATATTCAAAATGATGAAAAATATAACTATTTATTATTTTCGATAAACGAAAATGAATTTGATATTGCATCTCATATTTTTAAAAATTTGAGAGAAGATAATTATTTTGATCAAGATAATCAAAAATTTTTGGAAATGGTTATTTTATTATGTAAAAAATATGATTCATTGAAAGATAGTTGTAGAAATTTTTTTAGCCAAATTAAATTTATACTTAAAGAGATTTTTTCTAATAATCAACGGTCTAATATTGGAGAGAGCGCATCTTTAAATTGTTTAGTTGACATAGCTATTAAAGAATTAGCTTGGGATATATATTTTTATTTAAACGATTCATGTAATTTGAATTCTAAAAAATATGATGTGTTATCTGGTTTAAACGGATCTAATTTTTATCAACCTAAGATTAGAGATGGTGGTTACGTCGAGAGATATCAAGAGGATTTAAATTAACCTAATATTAACACTCTACGGAAATCTATGTTTCGGGGAGGGACTGAAATGAAAAGAAAAGTTATAGCTATTAAATTTGAAAAAAGAGTGGACTTGCAAAAAGGTCAATCTAAATTGATGTTTGAAGCTTATGAGAAACTTTCAGGTATTTGTGCTAACCAGTTAGAATTACAATGTGCTGGGATTTCTTTTTCTTTTCGTCAGGCTTCAAACCTAGCAGCTCGAGCATTGGATGGTGTGAGTTTTTCTTGTTCTGAACGAGAAAACGCTAATGCTGTATTTATAAAATATGAAAATACATTTCGCTTGTTTAAAGACTTTATGCAAGGCATAAAACAAGATCTTAAAACTAAAAATATTGGATCTTCTGTTGTTGATAAACTATTTGATCGTATTTGGACTAAGTTTTTTGAAATGGATACTATTATGATGGCTTGTTTAATTCATCCTAATTTAGATTGTAAAAAACTTTTGACGATAGCTTTATTTTATAATTTTTTGTTTACTCATGATGATAAATTTGTTGATATAGATAATCTTGAAAGTTTAGATGGTCAAGGTAAAAAGGTTGCATTGAACTTGTTGATAAGATTACATACTGGTTATTTAAATATATTTAAGCAAGATGTTGGTTTTTTTATATGTGATTCTCACGATATATTGACGAGGATATTAATAAATATTCAACAAAAATTTCTTTTTAAAATTAAAGAAGGTATCGGAGAGAAAAACAGTGAGCCATTTATAAATTTGGTAGAATCTTATTTTGTATCAATTCAAAAGGAATTTGAATGTAGAATTAAATCTGGATCTGACTCACGAGAATGTATTGAAAGTAAGGGGAGTGATTTTGAGAGTTTTTTTGAAAAATATCCTATATTTAGAGGTTTTATAGAACAGAAAAACAATTTAAATATTATGGAAGATTGTATTCCAGATTTATTTAAATATATTAATGAACGTCTGGATACTGGTGCGGTAAAACCGTGTATTGAATTAGGTTGCTTATTGAGTGGTGGACGTATTTTAGATTCTTTGGATAGTTTAACGGCTAGTGTATTATTTGTTTGCTTTTTTAATGACATAACGTCATGTTACAAAGAAATTATGAATGATGAAGAAGATAATATACCGATGGTGTTTTATAATCATAATAATTCTTTTTATACTTCATTTAAAGAAGTCGGATTGATAACTAATTTTGTAGCAGAGTCTTTTGAAAAAAGTATTCTTACAGAACCAGACTCTAAAGAATTGAATATTTCTCGTCAGGTGTTACATAATTGGATGTCTGCTTATCCGTCATATGAAGTTCTCTCTCAGTTTTTGGTAACTTGTCGTCATCGAATTGGGACTCAACCAGTTATTGAAAAACTCTTACAACAAGATGATGATTTTTTTTGTAATTGGGTTAAATTACAACAGAAAAAGAAAGCTTATATATTTGAAGAAGATCCTAACGTTAAGATTTTAAATAAACTTCAATATAAAGATTTGTTAAATTGTATAGAAGGTTTTTCAAAGGGTAGGGTTTTATCAAGAGATGTTTTATTACATTTAAAACAAAGAAAAGATGATTTATTAGGTGAAAATTTTCTAAGTTCAAAACATCTTAATCAATTTTATCTAAATCGATTAGGAAATATTAAGAATTATATTAAAAATAAACAAATGGAATTAGCGTTAATGGAATTAAAACAACTTAATAAGCTTGTTACGAATAATCTACTTTTGAGCGACCTTTCTTCTATATTTATTAAATCTATTAAAAATAATATTAAAAAATTGGAGCAATTACTTGCTATAACTAGATTAATATCAGAGTTTGAAAAATATGTTATATCAGATATAGAGTTTGCTAAACAGAAAGTGCTTACTTTTTATGACGATGTTTTAGAAAGATTTCAAATTTCAAGCTTTAATGATTTGGAACTTTTAGCTTCTAAAAATAATGAATGTGGTCAAGAGATTTATGACTTTTTAGAGGATTTAAATAAATTTTATGAACGTGCAAGTGATGGTGATTTGACAGTTGTTTTGTCTATTGAAAACTATAGATTTATTTTAGATGATTTTGTTGAAGATATCAGTGGATCTATTCAAGAAACGTATTCATAAGAACGAACTAAAATAATTTTTCTTATAACGGTTATTTGATTTATTAAGTTGTTAATATTAAAATGTCATAGTGAAAAAGATTTTAGTTCAACGTGCAGATCGCTTAGGTGATCTTGTTTTTAGTTTGCCTGTTATTCAAACGCTTAGGGATAATTACCCGAACGCATATATTGTGTTATTAACATCAGAAATAGGAACAGAGTTAGTTCAAAATTATTCTGCGATAGATGATATTGTGACTGTTCAATTTAGGAAAGGTAAATTAGTTAATCGATCAACTTTAATTCAAAAAATTAAATCACAGCAGTTTGATATATATATATCCTTATGGAATCATCCTGATATGGCTAGGTTAGGTTATAAATGTAAAATTCCGATGAGAATTGGCGATGGGTCTAATTTGTTATTAAGGCGATTTTATAATCGTTCAGTTACTCAAAATTGGTGTGATTACTCAAGGCATCAAGTTGACTTTAATTTAGATTTATTACAACCATTAAAATTATCTTCTATTAGTTACAATATTCCTTTTTCGGCTAGTGAATGTAGTAAGTTATATACTGATAATCTTTTTGAAAAGAAGTTAGATAAAACTAAAAAGACTTTATTGATTTTTGTTTCTACTGGAGGAAGTAACTATCCAATTCCATTTGAAGCGGTTGTAAGCTTTATTAAAAAAGTTCATGATATTGGTTTATTTAATATTATTTTATGTGGAGAGCCTGGACCTGGATATTATAAAAAACTACTTTCAGATTCTATGGTTCTTGATTTAGTTGGAAAAACAACTATTATTCAAATGGTTGGGATTTGTGAACGGTCGCACTTTGTTATTGGGCCGGATACGGGATTAACACATTTGGCTGCTTTGTTTGATAAACCTATTTTATTTTTTTCTCCGATTAAACCTAATCCTCCAGTTCGTTGGGGGCCTTCTTCACCATATGTAAAAATTTTACGTCAAGAATATCGTTGTCAGTGTGTTGGAACAAACTTGTGTAATCCCAGTGAATGTTTTGGATATGTTGATGGTGATTTATTATATCGTTTATTTACTGAGCTAATGAATGATGTCTCATTAAATCAAGAACTTAATGTATCTAGTCGAAGACGTTTGTTTTTATTGTCTTCTATTCGAGTTCTATATATTGTTAGATCTCAATTTGAATATGATACGGCTTTTTCTTTATTAAAACAGTTTCGTCGAGAAGGTTTAATTGTTTTTCCTTTTGTTATTTTAAAGTGGGATTTTGCTTCAATTCGATTTGTTTTGAAATATATTAGTCAAAATAATATCAATGTTGTTCAAGGTTCTGTACCATTATTTATAAGATTTTTAGTTTCTTTTTATTTGGGGACTATTCTTCAATATGTTAAACCTATTTTTATTTCTACTCCATTTCAGCATTTTATTTCTTTAAAAGATTATTTAAGTTTTTATTGTTTAAAATGGAATAAGTGCAATAGGAATTCTTTTACTCATTTATGACTTTTAAAAAACTATTAATTGTTAGGCCGGATGCTATTGGAGATGTTGTATTAATGATTCCTATGATTAATACAATAAAATTGAATTGGCCTGAATGTGATATTTATGTATTACAGCAATCCTATACTGCAGATTTATTTAAGGATCATCCATCGGTTAAATCTGTTATTATAGACCGAAAAAAGCAAGGTCAATGTAAAACAATTAAAGATTTTTGGAATTATGTGTCATATATTCGATCATTTAAATTTGAAGTTGTTATTCATTCTTTTTTAGATGATTTTTATGCTAGATTAATGTTTTGTGCTCGAATTCCAGTAAGGATTGGTGATTCACAAAAACTTTTTTTAAGATTTTATTTGAATCGCTCAGTAGCTCAACGGTTTCGACAGTTAACGCTTCATGAAGTAGAGCATAACTTAACCTTATTAAGGGGGTTGTCACAAACTATTACAGTGGATTCAAAAATGAATCTTTTTGTTCAAAAAGAACGTGTAAAGAAAATTAAAAACTTATTATCCTCTAAGGGCTGGTTAGGAAAACCGTTAATTGGTATTCACCCAAGTACAGGGGGAGGTAATCGGTTTTGGAGTCCAGATTATTATCGGCAGTTAATTCAGTTAATTAATCGAGATGCTCACTTTCAGGTAGTAGTGACCGGTATTGGTGATAAGGATAAACAATTAATTGATCAACTTAGTAATGGATGTTCTTTAAATGACTTTATTTTGTTATATAATGAAACCTCATTACTTGACTTAATGGCGTATACCTCTCTACTAACTGTAATGATTGGTACAGATACTGGACCTACTCATATTGCAGCAGCTTTAAATATACCTGTATTGGGAGTTTCGCCAACTAAATTTGTTAAATCGTTGCGATGGGGTCCTTGGAAAACTAATAGTCGAGTTGTTGGAAAGCCTTTCAACTGTGATTTAGTTTGTAATCCTTACAAGTGTCAGCTTATGTATTGTATTGACGCTCTTCAGCCACAATATGTATATCAAGAATTACAAGCTTTATTAGATTCTGACTCTAAATTATATTCATTAGGCTATTTAAGAAAAAATTGGTTTAAACATTCTGTTAATATTGCTGTCATTTTTTCTCATCGATCTCAGTTGTCTTTTATTAAAAAGTGGATTGAATTTATTGATCAATACCAGTTGAGAGGTATGGTTTTATGTTTAAATTCTGAATTAGAGAAACTGCTTTTAAATGAGAAATCAAAATCATTAATTGGGATAGAAATATTTTCATTTTTACGATTAAAACAGCTTATTGATCTGTTAGCTAAATATGATATTAACTTGATCCATATTTTACAATCTAATCAACGATTATTTTGGTGGTTTATTCGTCAGATTGTGGCATTATTTATTTATTGTCCTCCTGTTATATATTTAGGTACTGATTTTTCATTAAAAATTTATATGGATTCATTTAATCAATATGAAGATGTTATTATAGTGACTGAAAAAAATGGAGATTAGATATGACGAAACCATTAATTAGTGTTGTTATTGGATGCTTTAATCAAGAGCATGTTATTAAGCGAGTGTTAGATTCGTTTAATAATCAAACATTACCATTGGACCAGTTTGAATTAATTGTTGTTGATTCTATGTCTACAGATTCTACTTTATCAATTTTAGAATCCTTTAAAGCAAATTATCTCTTTCGCTATATTCAACAAGAGAATTTAGGTAAAGCAATGGCTCGAAATAGAGGCGTTAATGAAGCTTTAGCTGATTTAATTTTAATAACCGATGCAGATATGATTGCTGACCGCTATTTATTACAAGCTCATATTGATGCTCATGAAGAGAGTGGTAAAAATAGTTGCTTTGAAGGTGTAACATATAATATGACAGAATTGCACTGGCCACCAGAGCAGCAGAAACTTTATTCTTATATTCGACCAAATTATAGTCATAAAAAATCATTAGGTTGGTTTTACTTTTTAACAGGTAATATATCTTTTCCTAAATCTGTTTTTTTAGCTGAGAATGGATTTAATTCCGAATTTAAATCTTATGGATGGGAAGATTTAGAATTAGGTTATCGGTTAAGTAAAAAAAGAGTGCCGTTGTATTATAATAAATTAGCTATTAACTATCATTATCATGTAGTTTCTAAGGATGAGGAGATTGAGCGAAACATTAAAAAAGGTGAATCTGCTCGTATTTTTTTGAAATTACATCCTGAATTAACAATGTTTTTAGGTTTAAACCCATTATCAAAATTTATTTTTCCTTTAATTAAAAAAGAGTCATGGTTTTATAAATTATTTTCTTGTTTTTTTAAATCCAATATATTTATTTTAAAATCATTTGGTTTTTGGTTTTTAAAAGAGTGGCATTATATGCAAGGAATTTTAAAAAAATAAATAATTATTTTAATTTTTGCTGTTTCCATATAAAATAGTGTAATGGCATTATCAAAAACAGATTTAAATGATATCGAAAATCTATTAGGCCGAAAGCCATCTGATGTAGAGACTTCTATTTTTGATACAATGTGGTCTGAACATTGTTCTTATAAAAGTAGTAAGCCTGTATTAAAGCAACTACCAACTACGGGTTCAGATGTTGCATTAGGTGTAGGGGAAGATTCTGGTATTGTCAGATTTACTGTTCATGATGGAAAGCAATATTGTATTGCTGTTTCGCATGAGTCTCATAATCATCCTTCTCAGATTTTACCGGTTGAAGGTGCAGCTACTGGCGTTGGTGGCGTTGTTAGAGATGTTTATTGTATGGGTGCCGACGTTATAGGCGTATTAAATTCGCTACATTTTGGTCAAACTGATGGACCCAAAAAGCCTTTGGTAGAAGAAATTGCAGAGCGTGTTGTTTTGGGTATTTCGGATTATGGAAACCCTTTAGGTGTTCCTGTTTTAGGGGGAGAGACGTTATATCATGAGTCTTATAATGATAATTGTTTAGTTAATGTAGCTGCGATAGGTTTAATACAAGAAGATGATATTATTCATAGCTATGTACCACAACAAGCTAAAGACGAGCCTTATGATGTTATTTTACTAGGTAAATCTACTGATGGAACAGGATATGGAGGTGCTAGCTTTTCTTCTGCTACGTTGGATAAAGCAGATGAATCTGTTAACTTAGGTGCTGTTCAAGTTCATGATCCATTTTTAAAGCGTGTATTAGTTGAAGCTATTAAATCAATATTAGCTGTGGTTAAGGATAAAAAAATTCCTATAGGGTTTAAAGATTTAGGTGCCGGGGGTATTGCGTGTGCTGCATCTGAATTAGCAGTAGCTGGTGGATTTGGTGTTATTTTAAATTTAGAAGATGTTCATGTGATTTCGGAAAACTTATTACCAGAAGTTGTTACTTGTTCAGAAACTCAAGAACGGTTTTGTATGGTTGTTCCCAGATCATTTACCCCAGAAGTATTAGATATTGTAAATAATCAGTTTGATATGTCGAGTATTTATCCTAATGCTGGAGCTTCTGTTATAGGCCATATTATTTCTGATTTAAGTTTTAAAATTTTGTCTCATGGTAAAGTGTTATGTGATTTACCTGTAAAAGCAATTACTACTGATGTTAAAGCCCATCGAGAATCAAAGCCTCGTGAGATTATACGAAAAGAAGTTGCGGATGTTACTCTTAATACTGCAATTGAAAACGTTTGTCAGCAGTATTTAAGTTCTAAGAATAATGCTTCAAAGCGATATATTTATCGCTTTTTTGATAATGCAGTTAAAGGAAATACGATTGTTTATCCAGGGGAGTCAGATGCTGTTGTAATTGCTCCAATTCAAGGTTCCATGGCAGGTATTGCTGTTTCGATGGATAGTAATTTATATGGTAATTATGATCCATATGCTTGTGGTGCGATTGCTGTTGCAGAGTCTGTTCGTAATGTTGTATCAGTAGGCGCTCAGCCGATTGCCATAACTGATTGTTTAAATTATGGAAATCCTGAAAAAGCAGATGTGTTTTTTGATTTTGAACAAGGTGTTAAGGGTATTTCGGATGCTGCTCGTCATTTAAGTTTTATAGAGTCAGAAGCAATTCCGGTTATATCGGGTAATGTTAGTTTATATAATGAGTCCAAAGAAGGTAGTGCTGTTGTCCCTTCTCCTGTTGTTCTTTGTGTAGGAAAAATGGATGATTACTCAAAAGTAATTACAAATCAACTTCATGAGTCTAACTTAACTTTATTTTGCGTTGGAAAACGATATGCTGAATTTTTAGGTACTCAATTAGATTTGTTTATTTCTTCTAATCAAAAAGGCGGTGTACCGCAAGTGAGATTTGAGGATGAACATACTATTAATAAAGTTATGTTGCAGTTAAATCAACGTCGATTACTATCGAGTTGTCATGATATTTCTATGGGTGGGATGTGGATCTCTGTTATGGAAATGGTTTTAGGTGAGCGAGGTCTTTCGAAGGTTGGATTGGCGTTGGATTTAGATAGTCAGTTTTCAATAGAAACTTGGTTATTTTCAGAAAATGGTGGATTTGTTATAGCTGTAGAAGGAAAAAACCAGCGTTTGGTTACAGATACTTTTGATGAACATGGTATCTTTTATTCTTGTATAGGAAAAACTGTAGATACATTGAATGTTGATATTAATTATAAGAAAAAGTTAATTTCTTCTTTATCTTTAGCAAATTTAGCATCTGATTGGAATGTCCATAACTAGTGAAGAAAATCTTATTTTTTTGTAGTATTTTTTTCTTTTCTATTACTTTGAATGGATCTACAAATAGTTTTAGTGCTTCTTTAGAAAGTTGTCAATTTCAATATGAAGATTCTTTTCGATTTGAATCGAATCAACTATATTCGAAAGCTTATTCTAAATATTTATCAAATCATAAACATCTAGTTAAGTTAATTAAGAGTTCTGATAAAGATCAAATTCAGTCATTAATGCCATTACTGATTTCAAATACGTATCGATTAGGCGCTTCGGTGCGCAAGATGACATTTAATTATATGAATCCTTTATATAAGCAATTAGACTTTATAGATAATTATAATCAATGTGTTGAAACAATAATTGCTCAAGTGATGTTGCAAGAATCTATTAATGGAAAGTCTGAATTATTAAGTTTATTATATTTTTCTAGAGCTTTAAATCATATTACGTGGTCATATAAGCTTTTAAATGCTATAGCTTGGAAACAATATGTAGTTTATCCTACCAATGAGATTTTAAATATGTTAGGTTTTGCTATGAAAGATTTTCAGCGAGTTTGTTCGATATTTGATATCCAATACAGTGACTATGAATTTGGTAGTGAAAACGGTTGGCTTACTAATAAATCAGATCAAGATTTTTATTCTATTCAACAGGATTTAGAGCATTTATTTATTAATGATAATGATAACCGTATGTATCTTGAAACATTACAGTTTATTTACAATTCAACTGATTTAAATACAATAAGTGAAATGGAGTTATCTCGATTTTATAACGAAATTTGCCAAACATTATTTTATTTTAACTCTAATAAGGTTAATTCGATTTTGCGGAGTGCTAAAAAATATCATTCTTACGATGAAATTATGGGCAGTAAAAATAAGCCTTTATTTTATCTTTTTGAAGAACTTGCGATGATTTTGAATCTTAAATGACATCGTCTTTAGATTCTTCTATTCAATATGTTAAAGGTATTGGTCCAAAATTGGTTAATCAATTTAACAAACTGGGTATCCAAAAGATAAATGATTTTTTTTATTTTTTTCCTCGAGAATATGAAGATCGACGATTTTTTTCTTTTTTATCTCAGTTAAAAGTTAACAAACAATCGTTTGTTTATGTTCGTATTAATTCAGTTAAGGAGCAAAAAAATAATAATTCAAAGCGTTCTATTATAAAATGTCAGGTTTCAGATCGAAGTGGGTCTATTTCTGCTATTTGGTTTAATCAATCTTATTTGAAAAAGGTGCTTAAAGTTGGAAATCAAATTATTATAAAAGGAAAGTTAGAACGTAATTTTTTAGATTACAGTACACAAATTCATGTTCAAGAGTTTGATATTGTTCGAGAGCCTAATGATTTATTGTATTTAAAAGATAGAATATTGTCTGTTTATTCATTAACTGCAGGTGTATATCAGTCTCAGGTAAGGAAAATAATGATTAATGTTTTTAAAGATTATTTTTCTAATATTGTAGATAAATTACCAGAAGTTATTCTTAAAAAATTTAATTTGATAAGTTTACAAGAATCTATAAAGCAATTACATTTTCCAACTGATAAGTCTTTGTTTTTGAAGGCAAGGTCTCGTGTTGTTTTTGATGAATTTTTTTATTATCAATTAAAGCTTGAAATTAAACGGCGTTATAATGCTAATAGTTTAAAGGGGACTTCTTTAACTGTTAACGGTGTCATTATTGATCAATATTATAAAGAACTTCCTTATGAATTAACGCGAGCACAATATTCGGTTATTAAGGATATTTCTAAGGATTTATCATCTAATCAAGCTATGAATCGCTTAATTCAAGGTGATGTAGGTTCTGGTAAAACTGATGTTGCTGTATTTACTCTTTTATGTGCTGTTGAATCGAAGAAAGTGGGAGCTTTAATGGTTCCTACTGAAGTTTTAGCAGAACAGCATTATTTGAAGTTAAGTGAACGGTTAAAAACATTGGGTATTACAGTAGTATTATTAAAATCTAAAATGAAAGCTTCTGTAAAACGTCGAGTTTTAGATTTATTGAGTTTTCCTGAATCAACTTGTATTGTGGTGGGTACCCATGCTTTATTTCAACAAGCAGTTGAAATTCCTAATTTAGCTGTTGTGGTTATTGATGAACAGCATCGCTTTGGTGTTGAACAAAGAATGCTTATTAGGCAAAAAGGAAAAAATCCACATTGTTTATTTATGACTGCAACTCCAATTCCGAGATCATTTATGTTGACATTGTATGGCGATTTGGAAAAGTCTGTGATAGATGAAATGCCTATTGGTAGAAAAGCGCCTCAAAACTTTTTTGTTCGATCTGGAAAGTTAGATTTAGTTTTAAATAAGTGTCGTAATCGTATTAAGGGTGGTGAACAATTATATATTATTTATCCGTTGATAGAAGAGTCGGAAAAATTAGATTTAAAATCTGCTATTGAAGGGTGGGAACGGGTTCGCCAAATTTATTCAGAATTTAATGTTGGTTTAATCCATGGTCGATTGTCATCTGATGAAAAAAAAGAGGTTATGAAACTATTTAAAGATAATGTTTATCAGGTTTTAGTAGCAACAACGGTTATTGAGGTAGGTGTTGATGTTCCTAATGCCAGTATGATGATTATTAATGATGCCGAACGTTTTGGTTTGTTTCAATTGCATCAATTACGAGGTAGAATTGGTCGCGGTGGAAATGATTCGTATTGTTTTTTTATTGGAAACCCTAGATCGGAAACCTCTAGAACTCGTATCAATGTTATCTTAAGTACGTCAGATGGTTTTAAATTGGCTGAATATGATTTAAAAATGAGAGGACCAGGTGATATGTTAGGTACTAGGCAGTCGGGTGTTCCTAATTTTAATTTGGCGGATTTAGTTAAAGACGAGTCAACCTTATTATTAGCACGTCGAGCAGCTAAATATTTGTTAGATCAAGATTCTTTTTTAAAAACAGATGAATATAAAGAGTTAAAGGAATTTGTTTTTTCAGATGATTTTATTAGTCATTTAAAACGGTTAAATTAATATGTTTATTACAGCTGGTGAGTTTAAAGGTACATCACTTTTATATCCTGCTTCTAAAGCATTTGTGCGTCCTACTAAAGCTAAAGTAAGACAAGCTGTTTTTAATATTTTACAAAATAGGATTTGTGGCTCTGACTTTTTAGACTTGTTTTGTGGGACTGGTGTTATGGGTTTAGAAGCATTATCAAGAGGTGCAAGTTTTGTTCAATTTGTAGATAAACATACTAAATATGTTCAGTTAAATATTAATCGGATTATGAAACATAATATTGAATTAGCTTACAGTATTTCAAAGATGAATGTTGTTGATTATCTTAAGCATACTCATAATCAGTATGATATTGTTTTATTAGATCCACCATGGTTAAAAGTGTCTCTATTTGTTGATACATTGAAGGCTTTAATTGAATTTGATATACTGAAAAAATCATCTTTAGTAATTTGTGAACATCCTTCTGATTTTCAGTTTGAAGAAGTGGAAGGATTTACATCTAGTCGCATTTATAAGTATGGTAGAACAAACTTAACAATATTTGAGGTTTAATGAAAAAAAGAGCAATTTACCCTGGAAGTTTTGATCCTGTTACTAATGGACATATAGATATTGTTACTAGAGCTAGTAATATTTTTGATGAAATATGTATTGGTGTAACTCAAAATCAAGATAAAACATCTTTATTTACTATTGAAGAACGTATTGCTTTATTACAAACTTGTTTTGAATCAAACTCGAAAATTATTATTGAGTCATTTAATGGATTGTTAGTTGATTTTGCTCAATCTAAAAAAATAAATACTATTATTAGGGGGTTAAGGGCTGTGTCTGATTTTGACTTTGAATTTCAGATGTCTTTAACTAATCGAAAACTTTATAATCAATTAGATACGGTTTTTTTAATGACGGATGCTAAATATTCATATTTGAGTTCTAGTCTTGTTAAAAAGTTAGCTTTTTATAAAGGGGATGTTAGTATATTTGTTCCAGAGTGTGTTGAAGATGCTTTAAAGAAAGGACATCATAATGAGTAAATTATTAGGTTTGATAGACTCTTTAGAAGCTTGTATTTTGGAATCTTCAAAAATTCCAATGACTAATAAAGTTGTTTTAGAAGAAGATATTATATTGGATATTATTAATAAATTAAGAATTGTTACATCTCAAACTGATGATCATGTAGTTATGAATTCTATTGACTGTACTGTTAAAGAAAATAAACTTTCAAAAGAAGATGAGCATCTTAAGCAAGAAACTAATACAATAAATAACGATATAGAGCAGGCTGAAAATATTAAAAAAGGTGCAAATGAATATGCTGACTTTGTGTTATCAAATTTGCAGTTGGTGGTTACTAAATTGCAAAAGGATATAGTTAAATTAGAGCGAAATATTGATAATGGTCGGCGAGTTATTGGAGAAAAAAAACGTTCAGATAATAAAGGAGTACAAGTTAATGAGAGTTGATGGAAGAAATTTAAATCAGGTAAGAGATATACAAATAGAAAAAAACTATACGAGAAATTCACCAGGTTCGGTTTTAATTTCATATGGTAATACACGTGTCATTTGTATGGCTAATTTTGAAGAAAAAGTTCCTTTTTTTCTTAAAGGTAAGGAAGAGGGTTGGTTAACAGCTGAGTATTCAATGTTGCCTGGAGCCACAATGCCTCGATCTTCTAGAGAAGTTAAAAGAGGAAAGCCTACGGGAAGAACTAGTGAAATTCAACGACTTATAGGTCGATCGTTAAGAGCAGTTATTGATTTTAAAGCATTGGGTGAATACACGATTAGTATTGATACCGATGTTATTCAAGCGGATGGTGGAACTAGAACTGCAGCGATCACAGGTAGCATGGTAGCTCTTTTAGATTTGGTAGAGTACATGGTTAAAGAAGGTTATTTGGAAGAGAGTCCTATTATTGAAAAAATTGCAGCTGTTAGTGTTGGTAAGTGGCAAGGTCAAATTCTTTCTGATTTGTGTTATGAAGAAGATTCTAACGCTGAGCTAGATATGAATGTTGTTATGACTGAATCTAATAGAATTGTAGAAGTGCAAGCTACAGGGGAGCAAACAACAATTACTAGAGATGATTTTAATAGTTTATTAGATAGTGCTCAGGATTCAATTGAGCAAGTTTTTAAATCTGTATATGAATAGGTATGTCTGGACTGTATCGAATAACTCAACGGCATTATGATTTAATTTTAAATCAGTGTTTAAAAAACTTACCAAAAGAAGCAGGTGGGTTTGTAGGTGGCAATGATTATTTTATTAAGGCTGTATTTCCTTTGTTTAATCAACATTTGTTTAATCAAACCGATACGTTTTCATTTACATCTGAAGATGTAATTAGGGCTCATGAATTTTTTAAAAAGCATGAATTAGAATACTTTGGAATGTATCACTCTCATCCTAATGGTATTGCATATCCTTCGGATGCTGATATTAGTACTGGACATGATTATCATTTTATAATGAGCTTAAGACAGCCAGATATGCCTGATTTTAGAGCATTTAAAATAGAAAATGGACAGCCTATTGAATTTGAATTAAGGGTAGTATCTGATAAAGGATTTGTTGGGAAAGATGAGGCTAAAAAGCTAGAAGACCCTAAATTTAAAGGTTCGAAAAGAAATGATGAAGCTGAAAAATTAGGTCAACTAATTGATGATATTAAGTCTGAAAAGAAGCATGTATATAAAAAGTTACCACCTATTGATGATCAAACATCTGACTTTAGTACAATGGCATAATTTAGTTTTATTAAGTCGTTGAATTATGAAGAATTGTGGTTCCTATAAAATTATTATTAGTAATATCTATTAGGATATTTTCCTTTCGGCCGTTAGCTATAATTGTTGTAATTTTATGATCAGATGCTTTTTTTGCTGCTATTATTTTGCTTTTCATTCCACCTTTACTTGTTTTGGAAGAGGGTCCTTCTGAATTATTCAATATTTTATTGTTTATGTCTTTAATAGTAGTAAGAAGCTTAGCATTTTTATGTTTATGTGGGTTCTTGTCATATACACCGTTTATATCGGATAAAATAATAAACTTTGAAGCTTTAACCAAAATAGCTACTTCACTAGATAGTTCATCATTATCTCCAAATTGAATTTCTTCGGTTGATACACTATCATTTTCATTGATAATAGGAATAATATTTTGGGCGACTAATTTTTTTATAGTATTTAGGATATTGTTTTTTCGTTTAGGGTCATGTAATCCGTCTTTTGTAACTAGTATTTGTCCTATTTGGTAGCTAAATGGATTGAAAAAAAGAGAATATTCTTTCATTAGTAAGATCTGGCCAATGGCTGCGGCTGCTTGTTTTTCAGGAATGGAGTTAGCTTTTATATTCATATATTCGGAACCGCATGTAATAGCGCCGGAAGATACAACGATTATTTTGTAATCTTTTTTAAGAGTAGCAATTTGATTACAAAGGTTTCTTAGATTATTTAAATCTAATTTACCTTTGGGTGTTGTAAGAATATTTGTGCCTATTTTTATTACAATTGTTTCCATAATAATATTTTAAACTTAAATTTTATATATTTAAATGAGAATTTTTTTTATATGTTCAACTAAAGATGTTATACCCTTTTTATTGAATGATGAAATTGAAATTGTTTGTAAGTTATTTTTTAAAAATAGTTCGGATGTTTTATTAATATGATCATTATTATAAAGGTCACTCTTTGTAAGTAATATTAATTTCTTTTTTTGAGAAATATTTGATAGCTTATAATTTTCTATTTCCTTTGTGATTGTTGTATATTCTAAAAAAGTGTCTTTAATATTTTCTTGAATAGTAACTAAATGCAGAATGTATTTGGTACGGTCAATATGTCTTAAAAAATCTTGACCTAATCCTTTTCCCTTTGAAGCTCCTTCTATTATTCCAGGGATATCTGCAATAATGACTTCTTTATAGTTAAGGTTTAATGTTCCTAAATTTGGAAATAATGTTGTAAATGGGTAATTATTTATTTTAGGGTTTGAGTTGGTTAATACTTTAAGTAATGTTGATTTTCCTGCATTAGGTGCTCCAACTAATCCAATTTCTGCAATTAATTTTAATTCAAGAATTAATTCTAAAGCGGATGTTTTTTCTCCTTTTTTTGCATGAAAGGGGGCTCTATTAACTGATGTCGCTAATTTAGAATTACCATGACCTCCTTTACCACCTTTTGCAGCTATATATTTTTGATGATTTTGATTTAGATCGACAATTAAGGTTTTATTCGAATCATAAATTTGAGTACCAACAGGTACTTTTATTATTGTATCTTTTCCATTAAGGCCTGTTTTATTTTTACTTTTACCGTCTTCGCCGTTTTTAGCTTGGTATTTCTTTTTTAACTTTAGGTCCATTAGAGACTGGAGGTTATGATTTGTTTCGAATACTATATTTCCGCCTATACCTCCATCACCCCCGTCAGGACCACCTTTAGGTATATATTTTTCACGTCTAAAGCTAACAAGTCCATTTCCTCCTGAACCTGATTGAACAGTTATTTGAACCTTGTCGACAAACTTCATTTTAGTAGAGTATTGAGATGTTTCGAATTAGTAGACAGAAACTTGTTGTTTACCTTTTTTGACGAATTCAAATTTAACTTTTCCGTCAATTAATGAAAATATTGTGTGATCTTTACCCATACCAACATTGTTTCCAGCTAAAAACTTCGTTCCTCTTTGTCTGATAATGATATTTCCTTTAATAACGTTTTGGTCACCGAAAAGTTTTACACCTAATCGTTTTGATTCGCTATCTCGACCGTTTTTAGTACTTCCTTTTCCTTTTTTATGTGCCATGAAAGACTCCTTTATTATTTTGAGATTAGGTTAAATTTTTGTAATCTTAACCTTGGTTATATTTTGACGATGTCCTTGTTTTTTTTGATAACCTGTTTTGTTTTTAAATTTAAATACTATTTTTTTTGAATCTTTAAATTGTTCAATAATTGAAGCTGTAACTGTTGCGTTTTCAATATATGGAGATCCTATCGTTGTTGTTTTATCATGTTTTAGAAGTACTTTATCAAATTTTATTTCAGTATTAACTTCTTGAGTCAATTTTTCAATGTTGATTATACTGTTTTCGTATATTTTATATTGCTTTCCACCGGTTTCAATAACTGCGAATTTTTTCATTTTGTTTTGTCCTCTCTGAAATTCAAAACTATTGTATAATGACAAAATAGTTTAACTTTAAATATTGAAAAAAAATATAAAATTCTTTAATCAAACTCTGTAATATACACTGATATTTTATATTAAGTCAATTACTTTTTTATATTGCTAAATGTTTTTTGCTTTATTATTGACAGAATTATATTTTATTGATATTTTTAAATGCTTGATTTTATTATTTATTTAATTTTAATATTAGATATGTGATAAAGGCCTGTAGCTCGAATTGGTAGAGCGTCGGTCTCCAAAACCGAATGTTGTCGGTTCGAATCCGGCCAGGCCTGCCAAAAATAATTAAAAAGGTAACTTATGGCATCAGTAAAATCTGTGGGGGATCAAAAACAAAATAAATCAAAGCAATGGGCTGATCGGAGACCAGATATGATAGAAGGTATAAAGTCAGAATTAAATAAGATAGATTGGCCAACTAGAGAGGTTGTTATAAAAGCCTCAGTTATGATTGTTGTAATAATGGTTTTAATAACGTTATTTGTTGTATTGAGTGATACAGGAATAAATTCCATATTTGATTTGATTAGGTTGCAGTTGGGTCGTTAATAATGTGGAGTGATTTATTATTAGGATATGTAAGGATGTATAATGAAAAATAATGAAAAGAGTATTGAAGAGCCAGTTGTGTCAGATTTAGAGTCTCCTGAATCTGAAGAGGTATTGTCTGATGAGGTTGTTGTTGGGCAGTCTGAGGATTCTTCTGATCAAGATGGTGAGAATTCTATTTCTGATGAAGGTTTAGATTGGTATATAGTACAGTGTTATTCAGGTCAGGAGTATAAGGTTCAGTTAAGAATAGAGCAGATGGTTGAAGAGAAGAAATGGGAAAAGAAAATTGTTAGAGTTTTAGTTCCGGAAGAAGATACTATTGAAATTAAAGAAACAAAAAGGGTAGAGCGACGTGTTAAGGTATATCCTGGTTATGTTTTTTTGCAGATGGCAAATGATGTAAGTGTATTTTTTGATATTAGGAAGTTACCAGGAGTTTCTAAGTTTATTGGTCCAAAAAATAACCCTACTCCAGTAACAGAGCAAGATATATTGAAAGTTCTTAGAAAAATGGGTGATAAAACTAAAAAGGTTGATGTTCAGTTTAGTGTGGGTGAGGTAATTAAGATAATAGCTGGTCCATTTAGGGGTTACTCAGGTCCTATTGCTGATATTAATAATGAAAGAGGGAAGGTAAAGGCGATGATATTGATATTTGGTCGAGAGACTCCAGTGGAATTGGAATTTGATCAGGTTGAAACAGTAATAAAATAAAGAGCTAAAGGAAAAGGTTATGGCAAAAGTAAAAAAAGTAAAAGCGTTAATAAAATTACAGATTGCAGCTGGTAAGGCTACCCCTGCGCCACCAATTGGTCCTGCTTTGGGTCAGCATGGTGTAGCTATTATGGATTTTTGTAAAGCATATAATGATAAAACTAAAGGTAAAGGTGATACTGTAGTACCTGTTGAGATAACAGTTTATGAGGATCGAAGTTTTGATTTTGTTTTGAAGACACCTCCAGTTTCTGTTTTGATTTTAAAGGCTCTGGGATTGAAGAGTGGGTCCTCAACTCCTAATCTGCAAACAGTTGGAGTATTGACAAAGAAGCAAGTAGACGAAATAATTGATATAAAAATGCCAGATCTTAATGCTGTGGATCGTGATGGTGCGTATCGTATTATAGAGGGCAGTGCTAAGAGTATGGGAGTGAGGATTAAAGGATGAAGCATAGTAAGAGATATAGAGAGTTGGTTAAAGATTTAGATAAAGATCAGCTGCGTGAGCCAAAGGACGCAATTGATGTTGTGAAATCAATGGCTAAGGCTAAATTTGATGAGACAATTGATGTTGTTTTTAATTTAGGTATAGATCCTAGACATGCTGATCAGCAATTAAGAGGGACTCTTGAATTGCCTAATGGAACTGGTAAGGATGTTAAGGTTGTTGTGGTAACACAGTCAGATAAGCATGAAGAGGCAAAGAAAGCCGGTGCAGACTTTGTTGGTGAGGATGATATTATTGAAAAGATTCAAGGTGGTTGGTTTGATTTCGATAAATTGATAGCAACTCCGAATGTGATGAGTAAGATAGGTAAGTTAGGGCGAGTTCTTGGATCTAAAGGTTTAATGCCTAACCCGAAAAGTGGTACTGTTTCAAATGATATTAGTGCTGCAGTGAGTGCTTTTAAGAAGGGGCGAGTTGGGTATCGGAATGATAAATATGGGAATATTCATATTATTATTGGTAAGGCAAGTTTTGATGCTGACAAACTTTATGAGAATTTTATTTCTGTTTATGATACATTGCTAAAGGCGAAACCCTCTAAGGCAAAAGGTGTTTATATGAAAAATATAGGCATTAGTGCTTCTATGAGCCCGGGGGTTTTGGTGGAGCCGGTTAAGCAAAAATGGAATTAAAGTTTATGGAGGTGAATAGATAATGGTTACTGCTAAAAAGAGTATTTCTGAAGAGAAGAAGCAGATAGTATCTAATTTAGAGTCTTTGGTTGACAATAAAGGTGCTCACTTATTTCTAAATTATAGGGGATTGAACGTACAGGAAATGACTGATCTTCGATCGCGGTTAAGATCTGCAGATGAAGATGTTCAGGCAGGTATATATAAGAATAAGTTAACAAAGATTGCTTTTGATAATAAAGAAATAGAATATCCAGGGTCTTTGTTGAAAGAGCCTAGCTTGATTGTTAGTGTTGGTGGAGATATATGTAAGGTTAGTAAGATTTGTGTTACTTATAGTAAGGAAAATAAATCTTTGCTTATTAAGGGAGGGATTCATAGAGGTGCTTATATTGGAGGCGATGTTGTTGAGCAACTTTCTAAACTACCTAGTAGAGATGAATTGGTTGCTAAGACAGTTATGTTAATTAAAGGGCCTATTAACTCATTTGTAATGACCGTTAAAAACCCATTAAATAAATTAATATATGCTTTAAAAGCAATAGAAGAAACAAAAAAATAAACGGAGGTAATAATTATGTCAGAAGAAACAACAGTGGTTGAAGAGAAAGCTGTGAATTTGTCGAAGGAATCTAAGGCAATTATGGACAATATTGAAAAAATGTCAGTATTGGAATTATCTGAATTAGTAAAGGCTTTAGAGGATAAGTTTGGAGTAGTTGCTGCACCTGTTGTAGGCGCGGTAGCGGCTGGGCCTGCTGGGGATGACGGAGCTGGTGCTGCGGATGCTGGAGCAACTGTAAGTGTTATATTAGCTGATTGTGGAGATAAAAAGATACAGGTTCTTAAAGCTGTGAGAGAGATAACAGGATTAGGATTGAAAGAAGCAAAAGGATTGGTAGATTCAGCACCTGCGCCTGTTAAAGAAGATATTGAGAAGGATGAAGCAGAAACTATTAAGAAAGCACTTGAAGAGCAAGGGGCTAAGGTAGAAATTAAATAAAATTTTGTTTGGTTTTAATCAAAATAAGTAAGAGTATTAATGAAGCCTGTTATAACGGAAATTTATAACAGGCTTAATTTATTTTAATAATTAGGAGAATCAAGTGACTGTATTGAAGGCAAGAAATAGGGAGTTATTGCACTCATCATCTTCGACAAATCAAATTATTGATCCGGATGATTTAGTAGCGATTCAAAAAGATTCATTTAAACGTTTCTTAGAGGATGGAATTAAAGAAGAGTTATTAAATATATCACCTATAGTAGCGTATGGTGGAAAATTTGAGTTGGAGTTTTTGCCTGATTATAGATTTGAGGATCCTGAATTTTCTTTTGAAGAATGTTTACATCGTGAAATTACATATGCAAGATCATTGAGAGTGCCGGTAAGGTTAATTAATAAAGAGACTGGTGAAGTTGTTGAGCAAGAAGTGTTTATGAGTGATATCCCTCAGATGTCAGAAAATGGTACTTTCTTGATTAATGGTGCTGAAAGAGTAGTTATAAGTCAGTTTGTAAGATCTCCTGGAGTTTATTATAGAAAGAAGCAGGGGTTGGTTCCAGGTGTTAAATTATGGGCTTCAACAATTATTCCTAGTCGTGGAGCATGGTTAGAATTTGAATCTGATAAAGATGGATTGCTACTAGCGAATATAAATAAATTAAAAAAAGTACCTATTACAATGTTTTTAGGATCGTTAGGTTTTTCAAATGATGATATGATTGAAACATTTGGAGATTGCCATAGTATTAGAGCTTCTATCGATAAGCATCCAATAGAGAGTACAGAGCAAAGTTTAGTAGATTTATATAAAAAATTAAAACCAGGAGACCCTGTTACTGAAGAAGGTGCGAAGCAATTATTAACAAATCTATTTTTTGAAGAAGGAAAATATGATTTAGGTAAAGTTGGGCGTTATAGAGTTAATAAGCGTTTAGAAATTAATGTAGATGAAAATACTGTTGCTTTAACTATGGAGGATGTTAATGCAACTGTAAAGATGTTATTGAAGATAATGTCTGGTAATGGATTTATTGATGATATAGATCATTTAGGAAATAGGCGTATTAGAAGTGTTGGTGAACAATTGCAAGTTCAGTTTAGAGTTGGTTTATCTAGACTAGAGCGTTTAGTTCGTGAACAAATGGCGATAAAGGCTGGTGGAGAAAAAGTAGCTCCTCAAGCTCTTATAAATATAAGACCATTAGTAGCGGTTATGAGGGAGTTTTTTGGGAGTTCCCAGTTGTCTCAATTTATGGATCAGACAAACCCATTAGCAGAAATTGCTCACAAAAGACGATTAAGTGCTTTAGGGCCTGGTGGATTAACAAAAGAGCGAGCAGGTTATGAAGTGCGTGATATACACCCTTCGCATTATGGTCGAGTTTGTCCAATTGAGACTCCTGAAGGTCCTAACTCTGGATTAATTGGACCACTAGCTGCTTTTGCAAAAGTTAATAAGTTTGGATTTATAGAGACTCCTTATTTTAAGGTCGATTCTAAAGTAGTGTCAGATGAAGTAGTTTACTTAACTGCAGATTTTGAAGATAATTACTATATAGCTCCATGGGATGCACCTAAGCAAGATGGTAAGTTTAAAAATAAATTAGTTATTGCTAGGTATCAAAGACAATTTCATTTGGTACCTGCTGAAAAAATTCAATATATTGGAATTTCACCTAAACAATTGGTTGGAGTTTCTTGTGGTTTAATACCATTTTTAGAGCATAATGATGCTAATCGTGCACTGATGGGTGCAAATATGCAACGGCAGGCAGTTCCTTTAGTTAGTCCTGACGCTCCCTTTGTAGGTACTGGATTAGAGAGAATTATTGCTAGAGATTCTAGTGGTATTTTATTGGCTGAGGATGATGGTGTCGTTACTAACGTAACTTCAGATGAGGTTTTAATTAAATCTGCTAAAAAAGAATATGTTTATTTACTAAAAAAATATCAAAGGTCTAATCAAAATACGACTAAAAATCAAAAACCTATTGTTAAGATTGGTCAAAAAGTAAAAAAAGGTCAGGTATTAGCGGATGGTTCTGGGATGAATAATGGTGAAATGTCATTAGGACGGAACTGTTTAGTAGCATTTTTACCTTGGGAAGGATATAACTTTGAAGATGCAATTGTAGTATCTGAACGATTAGTAAAAGATGATGTTTTTACTTCAATACATATTCATAAATATGAAGTTGAAGTAAGAAGTACAAAATTAGGACCTGAAGAAATTACATCGGAAATTCCAAATGTTTCTGAGGAAGTTATACGGAATTTAGATGAGAATGGAATTGTAGCTCCGGGAGCATTAGTTAAGGCAGGAGATGTTTTAGTTGGTAAGGTTACTCCTAAAGGTGAATCAGAGCCGCCTGCTGAGGAAAAATTATTGAGAGCCATCTTTGGTGATAAAGCTAGAGATATGAGAGATACATCTTTAAGGGTTTCATCTGGTGAATTTGGTAAGGTAATTGGTGTTAGGGTATTTACTAGAGAATCTAATGATACTCTTCCTCCAGGAGTTAATTGTATTGTTAGAGTTTATGTTGCTCAAATGAGAAAGTTGTCTACTGGAGATAAGATGGCCGGTCGTCATGGTAACAAGGGTGTAATTTCTACTATACTACCGGAAGAAGATATGCCATTTTTACCAAATGGTATTCCTATTGATATTATTTTGAATCCTTTAGGTGTACCTTCTAGGATGAATGTTGGGCAATTATTTGAAACATTGCTTGGATTAGCATCAAATGTATTGGGTGTTAATTATGAAGTTCAGTTATTTGATGAAGTATTTGAAGATAACGCATCTGTAAATAAAGTTGAAGAAAAGTTATTAGCTGCGTCTAAACATGAAGGTTGGGAATGGGTTAATAAAACTGGAAAGGCTATATTAAGAGATGGTCGAACAGGAGAACCGCTAGAAAGAGAAGTTAGTGTTGGTTATATGTATATGTTGAAGTTAATTCATTTAGTGGAAGACAAGATACATGCAAGATCAACGGGACCTTATTCATTGGTTACTCAGCAACCATTGGGTGGAAAAGCTCAATATGGAGGTCAGCGTTTTGGTGAGATGGAAGTATGGGCCTTGGAAGCTTATGGAGCAGCTCATACACTTCAGGAGATATTGACCATTAAGTCAGATGATTTAACGGGTAGAGCTAAGGCTTATGAATCAATTATCAAAGGAAATATGTTGACAAGGCCTGGTACACCGGAGTCTTTTAGAGTTTTAATACGAGAATTAAGATCAATCGCTTTAGATGTCAGAATCGTTTCTTCTGGTGGATCTGAAGTTGATTTTCGATAAAGGAGAATAAATAAATGTTAGTTAATAATCCAAGTAATTTTGATTGTCTAGAAATTGGTTTAGCTTCTCCAGATCGAATTAGATTTTGGTCTTATGGTGAAATTGAGAAGCCTGAAACAATTAATTACAGAACATTTAAACCTGAAAGAAAAGGTTTGTTTTGTGAGAAAATATTTGGTCCAGTTAAGGATTGGGAGTGTTCTTGTGGTAAGTATCGTCGTGTTAGGTATAGAGGAATTGTCTGTGAGCGATGTGGTGTAGAGGTTACTCATTCAAAAGTAAGACGTGAGCGTATGGGGCATATTGAATTAGCGTCCCCTGTTACTCATATTTGGTTTTTAAAAGGAATTCCAAGTTATTTGAGTTTGTTACTTGATATTAATATTCGAACGTTAGAAGAGATTATCTATTATGACTCATATGTTGTTGTTAGTTATGATCCTTCTCTAGAAGGGACAATAAAAGATCATCAACCTGTTATGGCTAATGACTATTTAGAGTTTAAAGAAAAATATGGAAATAAAGTTAAGTTAGATATAGGTGCCTTAGCTATTAAAAAGTTATTGTCTACAATGGATATAAAAAAAGTAGTTAAAAAAATAAGAGAAGAACTTGAAACGGCTAAAGGGCAAAAACGGTTAAAGTTAACAAAGCGAATTAGAGTTTTAGAAGCTTTACAAAAATCTGGAAATAGGCCTGAGTGGGTGGTTTTGGATGTATTACCAGTTATGCCGCCTGATTTAAGACCTATGGTTCAGTTAGAAGGTGGGAGATTCGCTACTTCTGATTTAAATGATTTATATAGACGAGTTGTTAATAGAAATAATCGATTGAAGCGGTTGATGGATATTGGTGCTCCAGAAATGATTTGTCGTAATGAAAAAAGAATGTTACAAGAAGCAGTAGATGTATTAATTTCAAATGGAAAAAGAGGACGTTCTGTTGCAGGATCTAATGGTCGCCCTTTAAAGTCTTTAGGTAATATTATAGAAGGTAAACAAGGACGATTTAGACAGAATTTATTAGGAAAACGAGTTGACTATTCTGCACGGTCAGTTATCGTTGTTGGTCCAAAATTAAAGTTTTATCAATGTGGTTTGCCAAAAGAAATGGCTTTAGAGTTATTTAAACCTTTTGTAATTAGGAAGTTGGTTGAAAAAGATATATCCACTAACGTTAAAAGTGCGAAACGTAAGATTGAAAAACGAGATGTTGAAGTATGGGATATTCTAGAAAATGTTATAAAGGGACAGCCTGTTTTATTAAACAGGGCACCAACTTTGCATCGTTTAGGTATACAAGCATTTGAGCCGATTTTAGTAGAAGGGTCTGCTATTCAAATTCATCCTTTAGTTTGTACTGCTTTTAATGCTGATTTTGATGGAGATCAAATGGCTGTACATGTTCCTTTGAGTATAGAGTCGATAACTGAATGTAAATTATTGATAATGTCTCATAATAATATTTTATCACCTTCAAGTGGACAAGCTATTGTTACGCCTACTCAAGATATGGTTTTGGGTATTTATTTTTTAACAATTATTAATGATGAGTTAAAAAATGGTGAAGGAAAATTTTTTAGAGATATTCATGAAGCTGAACGAGCATTAGATAGTAAAACTATTAATTTACAATCTTTAATTAAAGTTAAAATTAAAGATAAATGGTATGAAACATCCATGGGTCGGATTATTTTTAATAATTCCATATGGAAGGTTTTAGAGAGCAATAATATAGAAGACTATGATTTTATAAATATTGATATTGGAAAAAAGCAATTATCTGATTTAGTTTATAATTGGTTTGTAAAATACGGTAATGAAGTAACCTCTTTATTAGTGGATAAATTAAAACAAGCTGGTTTTAAATATGCAACATTATCTGGTATTTCTATTGGTGTTGATGATTTAACTGTTCCATCGGAGAAACCGAAAATAATTGAAGAAGGTAGGAAAGATGTCGAAAAACTTCAAGAACAACTCAAGACTGGTTCTATTACAGAGTCTCAAAAAATAGAACAATCTAATGAAGTTTGGAGAGGGGTTACTCAAAGAGTTTCTCAAGAATTAGAAAAAACGATGGGTAAAATGAATAATGTTTATATTATGGCTAATTCAGGTGCTAGAGGAAATATTGATCAGGTAAGACAGCTTGCAGGTATGAGGGGGCTAATGTCTGATTCTCAGGGACGTACTGTAGAAATTCCTATTAGGTCTAATTTTAAAGAAGGATTAACTTTAACGGAATATTTTATTTCTGCTTATGGTGCTCGAAAAGGACTTGTTGATACAGCATTGAGAACAGCTGACTCTGGATATTTAACAAGACGATTGGTTGATGTTGCTCAAGATGTCATGATTACAATAGAAGACTGTGGTGCTACTGAAGGTGTTTATAAAGAAGCTATTAAAGATGGCAAGAATACGGTTGTAAGTTTAGCAAAGATAGTTGAAGGAAGTTTTAGTTTGGAAAAAGTTGTTGACCCCGAAACAAAGGAGGTCATATTAAATAAAGATGAATTAATTACTAGAGAAATTTCTAAGAAGTTAGAAACTCAATCTATTGAAAAATTACATGTCAGAAATGTATTTAAATGTCAGGCATCTCGTGGATTATGTCAGCGATGTTATGGTATGGACTTATCATCTGCTAAGAAGATAAATGTAGGGGAAGCTGTTGGGATTTTAGCGGCTCAATCAATTGGAGAGCCAGGTACTCAGCTTACTATGAGAACTTTCCACACAGGTGGTGTTGACTTAAGAAAAGCTGCTTTGATAGAGTCTTTTTCTCCAATTAAAGGAAAAGTTAGTATTTCAAAAAATACTGAGATTACTATGTTAGAAGATGATGCTGAAAAACAATATATTGTTCTTAATTCTGGTAATCTTACTGTTAAAGGGAAGGATACTAATTTTGATATTGATATTCAACGAGGAACTCGTTTGTTTGTTAATTCTGGAGATACAATCAATAAAGACGATAAACTTTGTGAAGATGATCCAACATATGAATATATCCAAACAGCTAAAGATGGTGTAGTGAAAATCTTATATAGATCTTGTTCACTTCAAAAAGGAGAAGAAATAGTTGCTGCTGGGTTTGCTCAAAAACATGGAGAATTGTTTATTTATGATCCTAAGAATACCGTAGATGTTACTGTAAAACATGATTGTATTGATAAGATTAGTGTTGGTCAAAAAATCTCTGCAGATTTTATCGAGACTGAAGGTGAATACTCTGGCGGTTTAGTTAAATCTATTGGAGATAGAGCAGGTACAAAGGCAAAATCTGGAACATTCGTAACCTTAATTAAAGGAGTATCATATTCTTTTATAAGAGGTACTCGAATTTATGTAAATGAGGGAGATAAAACTAAACAAGGAGATATTTTATTTAAAGAAAGAACGTCTACAGGAGATGCTTCTAAGACTTCTGATATTGTTCAAGGTTTACCTAAAGTTGAGGAATTATTTGAAGCTAGGAAACCAAAGGATCATGCAATATTAGCTGAATTTGATGGCGTTATTGACGTGGTTACAGAAAATGAAAACTTTGATCAAATATTTTTAATTAATGAGAGTGGGGAATCTCGTGATTTTAAAATAGAAAAAGATACCAGAGTTTTAGTTTATTCTGGTCAAGAAGTTTTAAAAGGAGATCAGATAACAGAAGGGAACATTAATCCGCATGATATTCTTCTAACTAAGGGAGTTACAGCTACTCAAGAATATTTAAGTAAATCTGTATTAAAAGTTTATTATTCTCAAGGTGTTCAAATTAATATTAAACATATTGAGGTAATTGTAAGACAAATGACTAAAAAGATTCATATTTATGATATGGGTGATTCTTCGTTCTTATTAAATGAATTAGTTGATCAAATTACATTTAATCGTGTTAATAAGGAACTTAAAGAAGAAAATAAACAGCTTGCAGAAGGAATTAATATTTTATTAGGTATTACTAGAGCTTCGTTAAGTACTGATAGTTTTGTTTCTGCTTCTTCATTCCAACAAACAGCTAGTGTTTTAACAAAGGCTGCTATAGAAGGCCAAATTGATCCAATGAATGGATTAAAAGAAAATGTTATTATTGGAAAATTGATTCCTGCTGGAACTGGTCTAAACGTTTATCATCGGCTAGGATTTAAGCAAGTGGTTGAAGATGAAAGTGAAGAAGAATTAGTAGCTGATAAATAAACTATTTACATTTTAATAAATAATATGTAACAATTTGTAAACTAAAAGATATAAGGAGAATAATGTGCCAACAACAAATCAGTTAATTAAAAAGAAAAGAAAACCTAAATTAATAAAAGGTAAAGCTCCATCTTTAGAAAAATGCCCTCAGAAAAGAGGAGTGTGTACTAAAGTATATACTTCGACACCTAAGAAACCTAATTCTGCTTTAAGAAAAGTTGCTAGAATACGATTATCTAATGGTTTTGAAGTTACGGGATATATTCCTGGAGAAGGTCATAATTTACAAGAGCATGCTGTTGTATATATTAGAGGTGGTAGAGTTAAAGATTTACCAGGTGTTAGATATCATATTGAACGAGGTCGTGGTGATCTGCAAGGTGTATCTGATAGAAAGCAATCACGCTCTTTGTATGGAACAAAGAAAAATACAGGAAAAGGAAGTAAATAATGTCTAGGAAAAAAGGAAAGTTTAATAAAAGAATCTTAGAGGGAGATCCTGTTTATAACAGTATTAAAATAACAAAGTTAATTAATCAAGTAATGTTAGATGGTAAGAAGAGTATCGCTCAAAAGATCGTTTATTCTGTACTTGATAATTTAGCTAAGCAAACTAAAAAAGAAGCTATGGAAGCTTTTGATAGTTTGTTAAAAAATGTAATGCCTGCAATGGAAGTTAAGTCAAGACGAGTTGGTGGTTCTACATATCAAGTTCCAGTAGAAGTAAAGTCTGATAGGGCTTTAGCATTAGCGTTAAGATGGTTGATATCTAATGCTCGAAATAAAAAAGGTGTTTCAATGCAGGAGGGGTTATCTGCAGAGTTATTAGATGCCTATAATAATATTGGATTATCTGTGAAAAAGAGAGAAGAATCTCATAAGATGGCTGAGTCGAATAAGGCTTTTGCACATTTTAGATTTTAATAATTATTGGAGATATATAATGAGCAAACAGGATAAGGAATTAGAATTAGTAAGGAATATTGGAATAGCTGCGCATATTGACTCAGGAAAGACAACTCTTACTGAGCGAATATTGTACTATACTGGTAAGTCTCATAAAATTGGTGAAGTTCATGATGGTAATGCAACAATGGATTGGATGGAACAAGAGCAAGAACGAGGTATTACTATTACTTCTGCAGCAACTACGTGCTATTGGAAAGATTCAACTATAAATATTATAGATACGCCTGGTCACGTTGACTTTACTGTTGAAGTAGAGCGATCAATGAGGGTTTTAGATGGTGTTGTTGCAGTATTTTGTGCCGTTGGTGGAGTTCAACCTCAAAGTGAGACTGTATGGCGTCAAGCTGAACGATATGAGGTCCCAAGGATAGCATTTGTTAATAAAATGGATCGTGTGGGTGCTGATTTTGATAGAGTGGTTGGTATGATGGTGGAAAACTTACATGCTAACCCTGTAATTATAAATTATCCTATTGGCGCTGAAGATAACTTTTCAGGAATTATTGATGTTGTTAGGGATAGAGAGTATGTTTATAAGAATGATGATGGTTCTGAATTTGAGGAACGTGATATTTCTGAAGAGCATAAACAAAAAGCTACAGAATTGAAAGAGTTATTAATGGAGGCTGTTGCTGAGGCTGATGATAAATGTTTAGAAAATTATTTAGAGAATGGGACTCTTACTTTAGATGAATTAGAGAAGTGTATACGTCAAATGACTTTAAAAGGTAAGATTGTTCCTGTTTGTTGTGGTTCTGCTTTTAAAAATAAAGGTGTTCAGCCATTACTGGATAACGTTATACAGTATTTGCCATCTCCTGTTGATATGCCTGCCGTTGAAGGTGAGGATGTTAATACTGGGGAATTAGTAAAGAGAGCACCTTCTGTTTCTGAGCCATTTTCAGCTTTAGCTTTTAAGATTCAGACAGATCCTTTTGTTGGTAAGTTAACGTATGCCAGAATTTATTCCGGTTCAATTAAATCTGGGACTTATGTAAGTAATACAGTAAGTAATAAAAAAGAGCGAGTTGGAAGAATTATGCAGATGCATGCTAATTCAAGAGAGCAGATTGATATGGCTAAGGCCGGTGATATTGTAGGTATGATTGGTTTGAAAAATACTAAAACAGGTGATACATTAGCATTTGAAGATGATAAAATTATTTTAGAAAAAATTGATTTTCCTGAGCCTGTAATTTTTGTTGCGATTGAGCCTAAAACAAAAACTGATCAGGCTAAGTTGGGAGAGTCTTTAGAGAAGTTAATTGAAGAAGATCCTACTTTTAGAGCTACTACTGATTCTGAGACTGGTCAGACTATTATATCTGGTATGGGTGAATTACATTTAGAAGTGATAACGGATAGATTGTTGCGAGAGTTTAATGTTCAGGCAAATATTGGTAAGCCGCAGGTTGCTTATAAAGAAACTATACAAAAAGAAGCAAAGGCTGAAGGTAAATTCGTTAGACAAACAGGTGGTAGAGGTCAGTATGGGCATGTTATATTAACCGTAGAACCTTTAGAGCGTGGAAAAGGAATAGAATTTGAAAGCAAAGTTGTTGGAGGGCGAATACCTAAAGAATTTATACCTTCTGTAGAAAAAGGTGTAAGGAATACATTTGCTTCTGGGATTTTAGCTGGTTATCCAGTTGTTGATGTTAAAGTTACTTTATTGGATGGTTCTTTTCATCCTGTTGATTCTTCAGATGTTGCGTTTCAGGTAGCTGCCTCTTATGCTGTTAAAGATGCATTTAAAACTGGTGCTGATGCTACAATACTGGAGCCTATGATGTCTGTTTTAGTTGAAATACCTGAACCAAATATGGGTGATGTGATTTCAGATCTAAATAGTAGACGAGGTAAAATTGATAAGATTGAAAGTACGAAAAATAATATACAATCTGTTAAATCATATGTTCCTTTATCAGAGATGTTTGGATACTCAACTTCATTAAGGTCAGTAACTCAAGGTAGAGGTGTTTACACGATGGAGTTTTTTAGGTATAGTATATG
>QFBS01000017.1 GCA_003265895.1 Candidatus Marinamargulisbacteria bacterium SCGC AG-410-N11
GAAACATATCGATAGGTTGAATATAGTCGATATAATAATCATAGGTTAAAATTTCTTTTAAATCTCTCATGAGTGTAACTGGATTACAAGAAACATATATGATTGTATTCGCGTTTTGTGCTACCATTCGTTTCAATGCTTTAGGCACCATACCACAGCGAGGAGGGTCAACGATAATACAATCAGGATTAAACATATTAAATTTAAGAATATTTTTAACACGACCTTCATAAAATTCAATATTTGATATAGCGTTATTAGAGGCATTAATTTTTGCATCTAAAATAGAAGACGGGTTTTCTTCTATACCGATTACTTTTGAGCAGTAATCGGATAAATAGATACCGATTGTTCCTGTTCCGCAATAAAGGTCAAGCAATAAATTACATTTTTCATCTTTAATTGCATTAGCAACTTGATCATATAATATAGTCGCTTGTTTTGAATTAGTTTGAAAAAAAGAAAGAGGAGAAATATTAAAAAGTTTATTGCCCAGTTTTTCAGTTAGCATTTTATTTCCGGAAATATGACTAATATTTTCTGAAAATGCTGTATCGGATCTAGTATTTTGCAGCGTTACATAAAATGAACTTATATTTTTAATATAGGTTCTTAAGTATTGATAATATTCTTCAAAAATATCAACATAGTATTCACCAACAACTAAATTAAGCATAAACTCATTTTTATATTTTGAGTGTCTAATCATTAAATATCTTAAACATCCGTTGAGTTGTTTCGAGTCCCAAACAGACATTTGTTTAGAATTAAAAAAGTTTCGAGTATAATATAAAATTAAATTAGTATCTTCTGTTTGCAGTTTACAATTTTTAATATTTATAATTTGATCATAAGTTTTTCTTTTTTTTAAGCCTAAGGTAATTCCAGATTCATTCTTTCCAAAAGAAAACTCCATTTTATTTCGATAGTAATAGTTACTTTCAGATCCAATTATAGGTTTAATTAAAAATGTTTCTGATGGGATAAACTGTTTTATAGAGTCATTAATAATATCTTGCATTAGTGGTAATTGATCTTCGTATTTAAGATCTATTAATTGGCAGCCTCCACATTCTTGAAAATGTGAACAACTATTTATATTCGCTCTAAATTTAGATGGTTGAATTAAAGATAAACATTCTCCCATAAAGAATCTAGATTTTTTTTGAATTAATTTAATATGAGCAATATCACCAGGAATTAGTCGTGGTACAAAAACAACAATATTTCCGACTTTTCCTAATCCCCATCCTTGATATACTAATTTTTCAATTTTAATAGGAAAAATTTTATTTTTATAACTAATCATAAATAGAGATAGTTACACTAGTTGCTTGAAACTCTATATTATGAGAGTCCTTTAAAATAACATTTGACGAAAAAGATTTAATTTTTTGAATTGGTATAGGTAGAGATAGTTTTATCAATGTTGGTGGCGAGAAAAAAGTACTATTTAATTCAAATTTATATCCAAAATCAGTTTTAATTAATTGAAATGAAATAGTTCCAAATTCTGTAGATAGGTTAGTAATAGATAAGGGGGATGATATATTTTTAGGCAGCCAATCGTTCGGTATACTTGGAAATAAATGTAACGTTTTGTTTGTTACATTGATAAGTGTATTTCGAATAAAAATATAATACTGAGAATTAATATCTATAGAATGTCCATCGGATGAGCCATGATTAGTTTGAGGATGTATATGACTCGGCCAACTTCCCGTATTAATTGATTGATCAAGAATCCATTTGAAAATAGAAAAGGCTTTTGGGTTGCCAAGTTTTAAATATATATTAGCTAATGTAAAATTATCCGTAATTGAAATTCCTATTTCGTTAGTTGGGTCAATAATATAGGTGTCATTAACTAAATATTGCTCAATCATAGTTATTGCATTTCTAACTTTTTTATCATCAATAGTAAAAATATTTAAAGGATATATTGCTTGTAAAGAATCTATAATACGATAATCATGATAAAATTGAGAAGATATAGCTAGGGTTGGTTTAAACGCTACATAATCACAAACATGATTACAAAATGAGTCAATACATTCTTTAAAGCTAATTTGAAGATTTTTATATTGTTGAATATTCTTATTGTTAAGCAATGAAAGTAAAGTTATTGACTGATTAATAATATTTAATATCCATATATTATCTATAAAATAATAATCTAGAATACCAGTTGAGTCACTTTGTTTAATTAGGCCTTCAGCAAATGGCGATTTTCGATCAAGAGTAGATCTAGATTGAATAATATAGTTTAAAATATCAGTAATACGATTAGAGTATTGTGTAATAAAAATTAAAGAGGGGCTAAAAGTATATATTTTATGTAATAGAAATATATAATGACCTAGATTTTGAAAGGAAATAAATCTCAATTTTTGAGAAAATATAAACGAGTCAAAGTTTTGAAATAATTCTTTAGCTAAATCAATTTTACCTAAATATATCAAGCTAGAAATATAGGAAAATAAATAATGTATATTTTGTGGAGTTGTTGATTTAATACATAAAAAGTTAGAAATTAGAAATGTATAAGTTTGATGAAGCCTAGTAGAAATTAATTTATTTGGAATATTAATATTAGAAATATTGTTTAACTGTTTTAATAGTAATTCAAAGTTAACATTAACTTCTTCGTCAAAATTAACTGATTGATTATTCTTAATCAATAATTGTACTGCTTTTTGCTTTTTTATCGGAAGCAAAGAGTTTCTGATAGAGTTAATAAGGGTTTTCTTTATATGTGGAATAACATATTGGATCTGTTTAGATTCATTAGGAGCTAACTCAATTTTATATTCTACAGCACTGGAACTTAAAAACGACTCACATTGTGTATTAAGAATCATATCCCATCGATTCACATGTAATGAAACATCCCCTTCTTTAAAAGAAGAGCAAATAATATTTGTAGGCGTATTAAAAAAGATAGCTCCTAATTTATTATTTATGATAAATGCATTATCCGAGTGATAAAATATAGAATGAATAGAACCTAGTGACTTGACTGTATAGGGTCTAATGGCAAAAAGAATAGAAATATATTCGTTTTTATCAGAATTATTTTTGATAGACACTTTATTATGTAATATTGAGTCGTCAACCAGATTAAAAGAACTAATGGTGGATTGAGAAATAGTAAAAGTTTTATAAGACGCTTTTGTTGTGAGCGTTGACCTTGAATGATGAAACGTTTGACTAACATTATCTAAAGATGAAAAAGATACAAGTTGATCATTAATTTTTAACCATAAATCAATAGACCAGCTTTCATTGAAAGGAGTGATAAGTCCCTTTTTATCTATTAAAGAAAATAGTTCTGAGTTGGGGTTCGATAACTTAGTCCAATTTTGAAAATATAAGTTTTTTGAAATAACAGATTTATTTAGAGGGGTATTTAGGGCTGTTTTAGAAAAAAGTTGAGTTACCCAATATGGCCATATTTGTTCAATAGAATAAGGAACAAATTTTACTTGCTTTGGTAATTTAGCAGCTTTTTGATTAATATTTGATAAATCTTTTGTAAACATACCTCACATATTTTATACAGACATCGACTATACTACAAGAGCTAATTAGACTAAAGATTAAAAAGAACTATACTAATGAAAGAAAATTGTTAATTTTTTTTTGCTTTTATTTGAAGTTCAACATTAATAATACGTTGGTTTTTAATATTTTTAACTAAAATAGTTATATTATCTAATTTGATAGTCTCTTTTTCTTTTGGCATTGTTCCGAGTTGACTCAGTATTAGGCCTCCAATCGTATCATAATCTTCATCTGTTGGAAGTTCTATGTCTAATTTATCATTAATATCTTCAATGTTTAAAGAAGCCGAAAGTAAGAATTTTTGTTTATCTATTTTTTTAATATAGTCTGATTCATCATCATATTCATCTTGCACTTCTCCTACAATTTCTTCAATAATATCTTCAAATGTAACTAGGCCGGCCATACCACCATGCTCATCAACAATAATTGCCATATGGATCTTAATTTTTTTCATATATTGCATAAGCTCTTCAATATTTTTTGTTTCAGGAATAAACTCTGCTTTTCTCATAAACTTTTTAAGCGGTTTTAACGATTCTTTAGAATTTAATTTTAAGAGATCTTTTGCATATATAATTCCAATTATATTATCTATTTTTTGTTCATAAACAGGGATTCTTGAGTGACCATGGTTAATTATAAGTTCTTTTGCTTTATCAATAGGATCATTAACTTCAATACAAATCGCATCTGTTCGTGGAGTCATTATTTCCCTTACAACTTTTTCTGAAAAAGAAAAAATACCATGAATCATTTCCTTCTCTTCTTTTTCAATAATACCTACTTCTTCTCCCATTTGAATAACGGATTTAAGTTCTTGTTCAGTTAAAAACTTTTCTGTTTCATAATTACTCAAACCAAATAATTTACCTAAAAGATTAGAGATCCATACACATATAAATAAAAACGGTTTTAAAATAAGGCAAAAGTAGAACATGAACGGCGTAATTTTTAAGGCCCATCGAGTAGGATGTTTAATTGCAATAGTTTTAGGGGTTATTTCTCCAATAAAAAGGATAAGGACTGTCATTAAAAACGTAACAGTTAACATAGCTGTAGCAAAACTTTGAATACCAAGCAAATCAGATAAAAACAACATTGTAGCTGCTGTTGCCATTGCTGATGCACCTATATTAGCTACATTATTACCAATAAGGATAGCTGTTAACAGCATCTTAGGGTGATTAAGAAGAGACTCAAGTTTTTTAGCGCGTTTATCTTGAGACTCAAGTAACCCTTTTAGTTTAATTCTATTGATAGCCGTAAACGCTGTTTCTGCACTAGAAAAAAATGCGGAAAAAAGTAATAGAATAAAAAATACAATAATTTTTAAAAACTGAGTTATTTCCAAAAAGTATAAACTCCTTCAGATAAAAGAGTAACGAATCTGGAGTAAAAAAGCAAGATTGTAATAATTACCATTTGTATTGAACTAACTAATACGGCACCAGCAGCCATATCCTTAGTTAATTTTGCACGTATTTTATTTTTATTAGTTACTAAGTCAACTAAACATTCAATGGAACTATTAAATATTTCTGCAGAAATTAAGAATAGAGTACTTAAGACTAGAATAATCCACTCTAATTGATCAATATTAAACAAAAAGGCTAATAAATATAGAATAAATGATAAGAGTACTTGAATTTTTAAATTTCTCTGTGAAAAAATAGCATATTTTATTCCATTAATCGCTGAAAAGAAACTAGTTATCAAGGTTTGTTTTTGTTTTTTAAATCTCATTACTTAAAAGTTTTAAAAGCCGGTCTTGTTCTTGTTCCATTATATTACGTTCTTCTTTACTATAATCTTTATAATCTAATAAATGAAGAATCCCATGTACAATAATAAGCTTAAATTCATTTTCAAAAGAACTATTATAGTCTTGAGCATTTAATTTTACTTGATCGATACAAATATAAACATCACCAATAGGGTGAGTCGTTGTTCCCAAATTAAATGAAATAATATCTGTAATATAATTTCGATTGAGATATTGTTTATTGATAGCTATAATTGTCTCATTTTTGACAAAGTTAAATTCATAGCTCCCATAACAAATATTTTTTTTATTTAGGACAGCGCTAATAAATGATTTAATATCAAAATTAACTTGGAAATTTACTTCAAAATTTAATTTAATACTAATCGGTATCGACATAAAATTTAATTAATTTTTTTTGGAGGGCTTTGGTTAACTATTTTTTGAATTTCTTCTTTATAATTTAGTCGATTATGATGAATACCTTTAAAAACAGATAAAAAAGCAATTTTTATTTGGTCCAACTCTTGAAGTGTAATAGGGCAATCGGAAAGCTGATTATCATCAATTTTAGATTTAAAAATAGTTGATATTAAGTTCTCTACTTTAGAAGGGGAAGGCTTATCCAGGGATTTAACAGCGGCTTCAACTGAATCTGCTAACATGATTATACCGGACTCTTTAAATTGAGGTTTAGGACCTACATATCGAAACGCTTCTTTTACAGCAATATCGTCGTGAGCATTCTCTTTTTGAACTGCTTGAGAGTAAAAGAATGATACAAGAGAGGTGCCATGATGTTGTAACATTATGTCTTTTAAAACTTTAGGGAGCTTATATTTTGTTGCCATTTCTACACCATCTTTAGTATGAGAGGATATAATCATTTTACTAATTCTGGGTGATAAGTTATCGTGTGGGTTTTCATTAGAAAATTGATTTTCACTAAAAAATAATGGGCGCTTCATTTTTCCGATATCATGAAAGTAGCCACCTACTCGGCATACAATTGTATCAGAATTAATTTTTTCAGCAGCAGCTTCTGCAAGATTTGCTACCATAATACTGTGTTGATAGGTTCCTGGGGCTGTCATCATTAACCTCTTGAGAAGTGGATGATTCAAATTTGCTAATTCTAATAAACTTTGATGAGTTGTTATCTTAAATATTGTTTCAAAGTATGGCGATATAGCAAGCGTGATCATAGACGAAAAGATACCATTACTAAAAGCTAAAATAGTATTAGCTCCATACCAATAAAAGTCAAAAATATCATTATATAATCCAATGCAGATAACAAGCAGAATATTAAATAATCCAACTAAGTTTCCTGAGTATATTAATGCATTTCTCTTATAAGATTTTCTAAAAATTAAAATACAGAAAAAGTTAGAAAAAAAACAAAAGAATAAAATATTAAAATCAAATTTAAACATAACTCCAATTAACAAACTTAAAATAGATCCAATAAGTATCGATATGTTAGACCTTAAAAAAATTGATAGTAAAATCCCTGAAATTGAAATAGGAATTAAGAAGTAATTATCAAACGGTGGCGGAATAAATGTCATAGATTGTATCAATAGGCAAAGACATAAAACAGATAAGACAGCAAAGAAGCATAAAGTCAAATATTTATATTGTTTAAACAGTTCTTTCCAAAACATTCTCAAATACGCTTCAATAAAAATATACGAGAGTAAACAGATGATAAAAATACTTATAAATTTAACAAAATTTGTTTTGACATCATAAATATCTAACTGTTTTAAAACGTCAACATGATGTGATGTAATAGTATCACCTTTATAAAATAAAGATTCACCATCTCTTATTTTTGTTTTCTTAGGTTTAAAAGCTAATAACTCATTGTTAATAGCTGCTTGAGTTTTAGATTCATTATAAATTAGATTAGGTTGAATAAAGTGTAAAATGATACCAGAAATAAATCTTTCTTGTTCTGAGGGAAGTTCTAAAATAGGGATTAAAGAGTTTAATTGATTTAAAATAGAGTCGTTATTAATTTCTTTTAAACCAGAAGATAGTATTTCTTTCGTCGTAATTAATGTAAAGTAATTAAGTTTTTTTAGTTGTTCTGTAGATAAGTTTATAATATATTCTTGGTCAGAGGCTTTTGTTAAAAAAGAAAGATCTAAACTAGCACTTGTATTTATTTGTTCAGATTGATTTGATAATAATAAATCAAAAACGTTTGTAATGTTTTGGTTTATTTGATCATTTATTAATGGATTAATAGAATAAATTTTACCAATATTAGACTTTATTTCTTCTATTTTTTTAGAATTATAAACATAGTCTTGCTTACTTTCAAATTCTTTATTTTTGGGAGCATAAAAAGTTTTAGATGCAATATCGCCTACTTTATAAGAAATGCTATGTGGTGGAATATAAGGAATAAAAATAATAGACGAAACAATGAGAATGCCAACTAGTGTCAGACAATACTTTAAAGTAATTAAATTAAAAGATTTAAATCCAGTCAACATTTTTATATTTTTTATACCATGTTATTTGTTTTTTTGCATATTGTCTTGTCTTAACTTTAATTAATTCTATCATTTCATTAAGTGGTATACCACCATTTAAATAGTCAATAACTTGTTGATAACCTAATGCTCTAAACCCAGGGCAGTTTTTTGAAAAGCCTTTTTTTAATAAGTCATTAACTTCATCAATAAAACCATCTTTAATCATTTGATCAACTCTATTATTTATTTTTTTATCAATAATGTCTTTATTGCCCATAAGGCCTATGATTGAAACATCTGATCGAAGAGTTAACGGGGTGTCCTGTATAATTTGAGAAGGTTTTTTATTATATAGTTTATATAACTCCAACGCCCTAATAATACGATGTTTATTATTTGGGTGAATATTAGCAGCTCTTTCTGGGTCAACTTGATGTAAGGTTTCCCATAAAAAGTTAATACCTTTTTGTTTAGCAAGATTAGTAAGATTTAAACGAATTTGTGGGTCTGACTTTAAAGAATCAAAAGGTTGGTTATAAATAAAAGAGTGAGTATAGAATGCCGTTCCTCCACAGATAATAATATGTTGACAGTTAGCACGTAGTTTTTTAATAAGGATGTCAACGTCTTTTAAAAATTGACCAACACTATAATGATCGTTAGGAGACAGAAAATCAATTAAATAATGTGGAATATTATCTTGTTGTTCCGGTAATATCTTGGCCGTACCAATTGTTAGATATTTATATATTTGAAAAGCATCAGCAGAAATAATCGCTGCATTTTTTTGTTTAGCAAGTGAAACAGCATAAGAGCTTTTCCCTATCCCTGTAGGTCCTATAATAAGCGTTATATCTTTTTTCATATGCCAATAGTAGTGTTAAATTAAACTTAAATCAAGAGTAAAGTAAAATATTATTAAAATTCAATGTTTAAATAGCATAAAACCGTGGAATATTAAATAACATAGAAAAAATGTGAGGTGTAAAATGAATAATGAGCTAGATATAAATAATAATTCAGAAGACATTATTATGTTAGAAGGGTACTTTTTTCTTAAGAAAAATGCAATTCAAAATAATAGTGAAATAGTTCAAGAAACATTTTCAGATATGTATAAACACATTGCGTTTAATTAAAATTTAATTGAAGCATTTAAAATTAAAAAGTTAAGTTGATTAATAGTTAGATTAAGCTGATTAAGAGAAATCGGCTTAGAAAGTTCAGAAAATGATTTTAAAAATAAATTAAATTCTGTTGGAAATGAATGGTTCAGTTTACTATAAACCGATTTAGAAGTTAAAGATTTTAATTCTTTAGGAGACACCTCTTTTATAATGTAAGAAATAAAAGAAAGCTTATGAGTAAACAAGGTATCTTTTAGAGAGTCTTGATATTTAAAGTCATAAGATGCATTAGATGCATAATTTTCTATATATAATTTCATAGTACTAAAAAATAAAGCGTCATTTAGAGAATGTATAATTCGATTTCCTGTATTAGGTGAAATCTTTTTTATTATATTTAAGAATAGTAAATATGGTAACTCATTTAAGCTTCCTAATTTAATAAAAAATGAAACAATAGAGTCTTCTAACTTATATTTTTTTGATAGTTGCATTAAAAGTGAAGACGTTTCAGATTGAGAAATAGAATTAAGTATTGTTTTTATTGTAGCAATATCTTGAAATGAAAGATTTAAAATCGAAAGTTTCGAAACATCAACAATAAAATTAAAAATAAAATCTTCAATAGCGATTAAAAGATGATATTGATCTTGTTTTGGTATATTAAGTTGATGAATGGCTTGTCTATATTTTGAGCAGTCTAAAGCATAATCAATAATTAAATAGAGTTGTGAAATTTTAGAATAGCTCAAATTTGTTTTTTCTGAAATAGAAGTATAAAAATAAGACCCGGCTTGGTTAGTAATATAGTTTACAAGCAAGGTTGCCGAAATTTCTTTTTTAAGAGAATGCGAATGGATATAGTCTTTAAATGACTTTAAAATAAGCGAAGGAAAGTATGATTCAAAAAAAGAATTTAACCATGGATCAGATATAAAAGATGAATGACTTAATTCTTTATAAACAATTATTTTTATATAAGACTGAAGCAAAGCTATTATTGGTCGCGTTAATCCTGTCCCTTCACTTTTAGCATGTTCAAGATCTTGCTGAACTAAAAAGACATCAAAATCAGAGACCATAACTTTTTTCGAAATTAAATGATTTAATAGTGCTGAATAAAGGTAAATAGACTTTTTTGATCGAATTAAATCTTTTGAAATTAAATAATGTTGAGCACGATTATTGGCTAAAACAAGCTCTGAAATATTATCAACAATATCAAATAAAATAGAATTACGTTTTTTGATCGACGTAATTATTTTTTTCTTTTCTAAAAAAGATAATAAAATTTTTAAATTTACCTCATAGTCAGACATATTGACCCCTGCAGAGTTATCAATAAAATCTGTATTTAAACGAGTACCTTGATAACTTAACTTTGTGCGTGCAAGCGGAGTAATAGCTAAATTTGCACCTTCTCCAATAATAGAGGCTTTACATGTGTCAGCATTAATTCTAATAGCATCATTTGCATGGTCCGAAACTTTAAAGTTGGATTCATGACTAGATTTAATATAAGTACCAATACCTCCAAACCAAAGTAGATCAACTTTTGTTTGTAAAATAATTTTAATAAGCTCATTAGGTGTAATGGTGTTTTTTTTAATATTAAATAATTCTTTAATAGTTTTATTTAAAGTAATAGATTTACTTTTTCGACTAAATATTTCTCCTCCTTTACTTAGGACTTTAGAGTTGTAGTCAGCCCAAGTAGATTTATCTAGGTTAAACAGGCGTTGTCGTTCTTTCCAGCTCTTTTTAGGATCTGGGTTTGGGTCTATAAAAATATGTAAATGATTAAAGGCTGCAATTAGTTGAGATTGTTGGCTTAATAATAAGCCATTACCAAAAACATCTCCAGACATATCGCCAACACCAATAACCGTAAATGGGTTAGAGCTAATATCTTGTCCCTTTTCTAAAAAATGGATCTTTACACATTCCCAGGCGCCTCTAGCCGTAATGGCTTCATCTTTATGGTTATACCCATAGGACCCTCCTGAAGCAAACGCATCTCCTAACCAAAAGTTACGATCTTTAGACACTTTATTTGCAATATCAGAAAAAGAGGCGGTTCCTTTATCTGCAGCAACTACTAAGTAAGGATCAGGGTCATCATAGCAAACAATTTTTTTATTGATAGTAGGTTTTTCATTAGCATTTAAAGAGTCTGTAATATCTAATAATCCTTTAATAAATTTCTTATATTGTATTACAGCTTCAGATTGAATATCCTTTTTTAGAATATTTTGCTTTTTAATAACAAAGCCACCTTTGGATCCTTCTGGAATAATAACAACATTTTTTGTTTGTTGCGTACTGGCTAAACCTAGCACTTCTAATCTGAAGTCATCTAAACGATTAGACCAACGAAGACCTCCTCTTGATACAGGTCCAAATCGAATATGGATACCTTCCATTTCATGGTCATAAACAAATATTTCTCGATAAGGTAGTGGCGTACTTAAGTTAAGTTGAGGGGAATTAACTTTAATCGATAATGGAAATATTGATTCCTCATCAATTAAAAAATAGTTAGTTCTTAGGGTGCATTTCATAATATTAAAAATATGTTTTAAAATAATATCTTCAGAAATATCATCTACTTGCGTTAACTTTTGCTCAAAATCAGATGATAAAGTATTTAATTTTGATTTAACAACTTTAGCATTATTTTGATAATTAAATTTAGTTTCAAAGTAATGAACCAGTAATTTAGAAATACTTGGATGCTTTAAAAACACTTGAGTAATATTTTCTTTAGCAAGAGATGGGATAACTTGAGTAAGGTAATTACGATAGGCTTGAAGTAATATGAGTTGTTTCCATGTAGTATTGGCTGAAAAAACAAGCGCATTAATCGGGTCATTTTTTATTGAATAACTAAATATTTTTTCTAATAACGGAAGAAGTAGTGGACGAATTTTAGTTTCATTAATTTTCTTTCGATTTAAATGAGCAATCCTAAATGAATGAATATATGCAAGCGTATTAACCTTAGTACCAACTCTTGTTGTAAGTTCATCAAAAACATGAATGCCTAAATTTTGAAGAATAGGCATAATAGAAATTAAATCAATTTTTTCTTTCCAATAGATATATAAAATAGATGCCTTTTCATTTAAGTGTGAATCATGAAAGTGAAAAGGAACTAGATTAAATTGTAAACAATTATGGTTGTAAATAGATTCAATATGAAAAATATCCAAAGTAGTTTCTTCTGGAGTACGTCTAACTTTATGATGATTTGGAAAGATTTGATTATATTTTTTAAATAATATTTCAGCTTGTTTACTATCAAATTTTAAATGTAAACAATTTCGTAATCGTTCATTCCAAGGCATAATTAATTGCCTTAGAGCTAGTTCTAATTCGTGACAATTTGGACGCCAGTTTGAACTTGAGTTAATATCAAAATAAATATGTAAGCGAGATAATGGATCCCCATAAATTTTAATAATTTCCCGAATTTTATATTTAACGGAAGATCTTAAATAGTCAATAATAATATTAATATTCTGATCACTAAAAATTTGAGGAGGAATAACAATCATCAAAAATTGTTGATTTGGCCTGATATTACGATGAGTAAAGCAAAATAACTGGTTAGGATTTACAATAGAAAAAAGGTGGTCTGTCATTTCCATTAAATTGTCAGTGGGAGTTCTAAATAATTCAAATTTAGGGATCGAATTAAAAAGTCTGAGAATATGGTTATAGTTATAGCTACCTTTAACAACGTGACTTTTTTTGAAAATACTTTGAATTTTAAGACGAATAATCGGTGTATCTAAATTTTTATATAGTAATGAACTTCTACGTAATAAACCTAAAAAATTATGTTCAATATAAGTATTTTTCGAAATAGGAATTTTTAAACTTAATCTCATTAGGTTTTCAAATCTTTGAACAGGACTTAAAAAATTAATAGTATCAAAAATAAATGGAGATCGGTAATTAACCATTTTTTTGACATGACTAGTAAGCATTTTATGCAGTGAGGTTTCAAAATAAGGACATAAAATTCCTAATCCAGAGTTAGAATTAAAGGTTACAGTAGGTTTAGAGCCAGTTTTAACTTTAAATGAACAATAGCCATGTAAAGAAAAGTTTTCATTTTTTAACCAATCAAATAGATCTACCCACTCTTGATGGAAATGTAAAAGAGGAGTAGGGTTTTTAGCCGCTTCTTTTTTTACAGAGATTAACGTTTTTAAAAGAGATTTTGAATCATTAAAAGATAATTGAACAGCTTTAATTTTTTTATCAATTTCAAGTTCTAAATTTTTAAGTTGGTTGGCGGATTGTAAAAAGTCAAACTCCAAATAAATTACAGATATTAGAACACCCTTTTTTATAGGAGGTAAAATAGATGAGATTTTATTTAATTTAGAATACTTAACACTAAAAACAGGATGAAAGAGTTTATTAATTTTAATATTATATTTTTTAAAAATAGATTCAATAGTCATAAGATGAAACGGTGCATCAGGAAATACAACTTCTAAAACATGACATTCTTTACCTTGTCGAACGGTAGGGTAGATACGGAAATTACCTGTTTCTATTGGAGAGTTTATTAAATAATCAAATCGGTTAGATATAAATAAACTTAAATTAGAGATGTTTTCTTGAGTAAGAGTATGAAAAGGTATAGATTCTAAAAATAGTTTACCAAAACTTTTTAATAAAGAATTTTTTTTAACCAAAGAAAGTACAGAATCAATAAACTGATCTTTCTCTTGCTGTACAATATCAATTTCAATCGGCGTTAAAGGTTTCATAAAGTAATATATAACATATCTAGCAACATTTTTGAAAGAAATATAAACTAGTAATTAGTATACTAAAATAAAAACAAAAATAATAGCAAAGGTTATTGAGTATTAAATACAAATCATGTAATATACATTTTTTAATTAAAATACCGTTGGAAAATGAAATAGTGAGAAAAAATGGAACCAGTATTTTTAATAGATATCGGAAATACAAAAATTATAGCTGCTGAATATATAAATGGGAAGATAGAAAAGAGGCAGTGCTTACAAACAAAAAATATAAAAAATAAAATATTTTTTAACTATAAAGAGTATAAAAAAGTTATTATTTCATCAGTAGTACCAAAAATCGATGAATTAATTCCTAAAGAGCCAAATATAATGTTTGTAAGTAGTTTAAATATTCCTAAAATCCATTTAGATTTACCTAAAAAAGAACAAGTAGGAGCTGATCGATTAATTTGTGCATTAGCTGCACAAGAATACTACAAAGGAAATAACTTAATTATTGATTCAGGAACAGCGACTACCTTTTGCTTTATCGATAAAAATGGCACTTATAAGGGGGGCTGTATTGTTCCTGGTATGGGTATTTCATTAAGAGCACTGCATGATTATACTGCAAAAATTCCATTAATAAAATTAAAAAGTAAAGATTGTTTAATTGGTAAAACAACAGAAGCAGCTGTTCAAATTGGAGTAACAAAGTCTCATATATATACAATTAATGGTATAATTTCTGATTTTAGAACTAAATTTAAAGATATTAATATCATAGGAACTGGAAATGGTATTCAAGATATACAAGATAAAATTGATATTGATTACTTTGATAACGATTTAATTCTTAAAGGGTTAAAATTAATTGCAGATCTTAAAACATTCTAAACATTTAAAACACTATTAAATTTATTTTGAATATTTTGATAGTCTTCAGTCTCTAAACGTGGTCCAAATTTAGAAACAAGGATAGACGAACCAAAGTTAGCCATTTCAATAGCCAATGAAGGTTCCATACCTTTAGCAATAGATCCTAAATATATTCCGGCAAATAAATCCCCAGCACCATTAGTATCCACAACATTAGTAGCATAGGCCGAAAAAGGGGTTAATTTATTTTGATAAAATAATAAAGACCCTTTCGCTCCTTGAGTAATAATAAAATGATTACAGAATTTCTTTAAGTATAAAATAGCATCATCAATAGTTTTAGAACCTGAAAACGTTAAAGCTTCATCTTCATTACAAAATAAAATATCAATGTGAGAACCTATAATATCATTAAAGTCATTCTTAAAATAAGAAACAACACTAGGGTCTGATAAACTAAGTGCTGTAGGAACGCCATTATTTTGGGCATACTGTTTACTATTAACAGCTGCTTCTTTACCACTTGGCGAGGTGACTAAATAACCTTCAATATAAAGATACTTAGATTGATCAATAACTGAGAAATTAATGTCCGACTTTGAAAATGTACTAGTAATACCTAAAAAAGTAGCCATAGTTCTATCTCCATCAGGAGTAACACAAACAAAACAATTTCCAGTAATACCCGTTTCCAGGTTATTAATATTAGAATTAGTAGATACGCGATTTTTAGTTAAGTCTTGAATATAAAAAATACCTTGTTTATCGTTGGCTACCTTGCAAGAATAATAGCAGTTAGCACCCATATGAGAAGCACCAATAATGGTATTTGCAGCAGATCCACCACAAGCTTTTTTAACAATATTAGGCGTATATGAGTTAACCAGTTCATGAAGTGTTTTCTCATCAATTAATGTCATGACACCTTTATCTAAAGATGTGTTTGTTAGCTCCTTTTCAGTTAAGTTTACTTCAATATCAACTAAAGCATTACCAATTCCATAAATATCAAAATTTGTCATTTAATATCCTTTCATTATTGTCGATAACTAATTAACAGCATCAAAGTCTCTATCGGATAAATATGATCCATTATCACGTAAAGAAACGGATTGGTCTCTTTTCCAAGAGCGTTCACATCGATGTTCGTTTCTTAAATCGACAATTTGGATAGAGTCAAAAGTCTCATTAATATCAACCCGAGAGACACCAAAAATATCGTCTAAATCATCAATGAATTTCAAAATAGTATCATTAGCCGGTAACTGAACACCAGCATCTAACGAGTTTTCAATGCCATTTTTCTTAGCTTCTTCTAACTGCTTTAAAACAGTTGAACGAGTTTCGTTTAATTTATCCCAGTCAGAAGATAATGTAAGATCAAAATTAATTAAATCAGACAAATGCACGGATTTTGACTGTGTATTATAAAGAGCCTGAAAGCATTCTTCACTAGTATGAGGCAATATAGGTGACAATAAACAGACTAAATTATGAACAGTAATTTGCATTGTAAGTTGCGATTCAAGTCGTCGAGGAGAAGACGGTTTGTCACAATATAATCGATCTTTAATTGCCATACAATAAAAAGACGATAAGTCATCATTACAAAAATCATAAAGAAGTTGATTAACTAATTTAAATCTATAGTTAAAGTAAGCTTCTTTAACATCACTAATTAATTGAGATAACCGAGCTAATAAGTAATAGTTTAATGAGTAAGGAGAGATTTCGTTAATAAGATTTGAAATATCAGATTCTTCAATAGGTTTAATAGAATAATCAAATAAGTTACTTAATAAAAATCGTAGAGTATTACGAATTTTCCGGTAACCTTCTGAAGCAATATCAAAGAATTTTAAATCAACTTTAATATCATTTTCATAAGATAGCGAACTAACCCACCATCTAGAAACCTCAGCTCCGTATTTTTTTAATAAATCATCAACATTTAAAGTATTTCCTAAAGATTTACTCATTTTTCGACCATCTTTATCAACGATAAAACCATGAGTAAGTAACGACTTATAAGGAGCTGTTTTAAAACTACCTACGCTTGTTAATAAGGACAAATGAAACCAGCCACGATGTTGATCAGAACCTTCTAGATATAAATCAGCAGGGTAACCTAAATTTCGTTCATTAAGAACCGCATTCCAGGAAGATCCTGATTCAAACCAAACATCAAAAATATCATATAATTTTTCTAATGACTCAATGTGTAAATCAGCTGGTTTATCGGGATCTTGATCTGGGTTATAGTACGTTAATAATTCTTGAGCTGATTTAGTAAACCAAGCATCTGATCCCCATTCTCGAAATGCCTTAGAAATAGCAAGAACACTGGCATGAGTTAAAAATATAGAACCATTAAGATTCTTGAACGCTGGAATCGGTAATCCCCAAGCTCGTTGACGAGAAATACACCAGTCAGGTCGTTGCTCTAACATACCATAAAGTCTTTTTTTTCCCCAATCTGGAACAAAGTTGATAGAGTTTTGAATGGAGTCTAATGCATAGTCACGAAGAGATTTGTTATCATTTTTAAAGTTTCTATCAACTCCGATGAACCACTGTTCAGTACTTCTAAATATAACAGGCGTTTTCGATCTCCAATCATGAGGGTAGCTATGCATAAATTCATGATTAAAAAGCATAAGACTCTTTTCTTTTAAATGATCAATAATAATAGTATTAGCATCCCATATAGATAATCCTTGTAGCCATTCTGGTACTGTATCATCATAAGTTCCATTTGCAGTAACGGGACAATAAACATCTAAATTTTCTTTTAAACCTGTTAAGTAGTCATCTTGACCATGACCAGGAGCTGTATGCACTAATCCAGACCCATCTTCTAATGATACATAATCGGCATGAACAATACGTCCAGATCGTTCACAAAATGGATGTTGATACTTTAAATTTACAAGTTCTTTACCTGAAATGGTACCTAAAGTATTAAAGATTGATCCAGTAATGCGCTCAAGTTCCGCTTTTCTGTCACTCGCAATAATATAAGTTTGATTATTACACGACACTAAACTATATTGAAAACGCTCATGAACAGCAATTGCTAGGTTAGCAGGGAGTGTCCATGGTGTCGTTGTCCAAATTAAAAATAAGATAGAGCCATTTTGATTTGATTTAAAAAGGGAATGAATAGTTTGTGAGTCAGTAGCTTCAAAACCAACATATATAGAATGATCTTTTCGATCAAAATATTCTAATTCAGCTTCTGCAAGTGCTGTTTGGTTTTCTATAGACCAGTGAACCGGTTTTAGTTGACGAAAAACTAAATCTTCTTTTACTAAATTAGCAAAAACATCTAAAACCCCAGATTCAAACTTAGGCTTCATTGTTAAATAAGGGTTAGAGTAATCGGCAAGTGTTAAAAGGCGTTGCATTTGTTTTGATTGTAGTTGAATAAATTTAGATGCATATTTTTGACATTCATTACGAATAATCATTCGTTTTTTATTTTCTTCTAATTGATTTAGCTTATCTTGCTTTTTAGCTAAAAGCTCGGTCATTACCTTATGCTCAATAGGTAACCCATGGCAATCCCAGCCAGGAATATATGGACAGTGTTTGCCAAACATATTTTGACTTCTAACAACAAAGTCCTTTAGTACTTTATTTAGTAGATGACCAATGTGAATATTTCCATTTGCATATGGCGGACCATCATGAAATAAAAAAAGTGGAGCATGTTGTGTTTTTTCTAAAATACGTTGATATAGTTTTTGATTATCCCATTCTTTAAGACGCTTTGGTTCATTTTCTGATAAGTTGGCTTTCATCGAAAATGATGTCTTAGGTAAGTTTAATGTAGGGCGAAAGTTTATTTTTTCTTGATTTGAAGTTGTCATAAGCATACCTTTAAATAAAATTATCTATCACACAGTCAAGGTAAAGATTATTTAAAGTATACTCAAAATTAAACTGAACAGCAATAAGCCAAAATACCATTTAGGTATTCAAATCATTAAACAGCTATTAAAATATATTTAAATTAGGATATTTTGAAAGAAATGAAATTAGATCTTGATTTTTGAAACTAGAATTTTGTTTTTTAGTAAAATAACATGGCGTAACAAGCGAAAATTCAGGGAAGTATTTATCTAATTTAGGGGTAATATTATTAACATTGAAGCCTTTTTTCCATTCCAATGGATCATCCGTATATAAATTAGAGTTATTTTTAGTTATATTTTTCACATAAATTGCATGAGGAGAACCAATCGTTCTCTCTAAAATTAAAATACATTTTACATTTTTTTTAAAATTTAGGTGTAGATTAGAAATATCTTGGGTAGACCCTAAAGTAAAGTTTAATGCAAGTAAACGGAAAAACTGTGACGGATACAAATCTTTTGCCAGAAAAATATGATTTAAAGCTAATACACGTTGATGAAATAACTGGAGTTGAGGATATGTAATGGATGTTTTTATATTAAAATCTAGTAACAACTTTTTAAAAGAAAATCCTAAGCACTGATCTTTTTGTAAATTTAAATCAATTTTTTTTGATATTTTTGAATAGGATAAAATATTAGGTATATTAACAGCTGGGGTATGATAAAGTTTATTGAAAATACTTTGGCTACTTTTTGTTAGAGTACAATATTTAAATAGACTAGACGGGGATAAAATAATTAATCTATGATCATTGCTACCATCAAAGCATGCTTGTTTAATATTTTGAAAACAATCTATTTTGGATTGGATTTTATTAGATTTTAAACATAAAATTAGAAGTAAGTTTTGATTACCTATTAATGCTTTAGAGTTATCTGTATTAAAGTTTATAATCGAAAAACCTTCTGTAGATGAACAGTATCTATTAATATCAAAAAAATCAATAGATTTATTATTTAGAAAATTTGAAAAAATACCAAAATAACCATTTTTAAGACTAACAAAAATAGATTGATCATTATTTACAAAACGTGAATGCGTTATGTCGGAGTATTTCCAATTTACGGTACGAACTTGCCATTTGCCCATATTATTAAATCTTAAACGGATTTTAGAAATCTTTTTTACTGTTTTAAAAAAAGAAAACATATAGGAGCCAGTTGAGTCTAAACAAGGAGTTTCACCTCGATGACGGGGAATACGATTAATTTCGTACCACTCTTGAAGATTAGAATCAAAGGATTCATTTTTAAATAGAAATATCTTATCTAAAGTAAGTCCTAATAGTATAGTACCATTAGGGTTAAAGAAAGATTGTGTAAATCTATTTTTTTCATAAAAGTGAATATCTATATCATTAAATTTAGTACAATTGTTTAAAAATTTACTAGATTGAATAAAGTTGATCTCATCTGAGTCAATACCAATAATTGATAATTGATTATTAAAACTATTAATTTGGGGATTTTGAAAAGAAAAAATTTTATTTAAAAAGTGATTAGTTTTATATTTATTACCATTAGCTATTCCTGTAACGGAGCCAAAGGTTGTGTTTTCAATATCATTTGTAGGCGATTGTAGTAACGTGGCTCTAGTGTGAACAGCTGTAAGTTTTTTCATATTTAGTTATATTCCCTCCGTTAATAAACAAAATATAAAAAAAAATTTAAAATAAATCAATAGTTAAATTTTTTAACTGAATAAAAAATTAAGAATTATATAATTTAGTAATTTTTCGACAAGCAGATCTTAAAGATTTAGAACTTTTTCTAGGACATTGTTTTCCATTCTTTAGAGTTACTCCAGATATTCTTGATTTTGATCTAACTCTTTTAGATGTTTATTTACCTTTAATAGCACAAGGTCTTCCAAGTAAGTGGTCTCCGCTATTATTAATTTTTGTTAATGTATACTATTTCATAGTCAAACTCCTTAATTTAATATTTTGTTTAGGTCATCTCTACATTATTATCGAAAATAAAAAGAAAAAGTTGCAAAGTAATTTAAAATTAAAAGAGAGTATTAATAGAAATTAGTTTACAAAGAATAGTGTTGTAAATAAATAGTTGTTGAAAAATAAAAACCTTAATGTTATGTTAAAAAAACCTTAAGATTTTTTTGTTAAGGTCATCTCAAGAATTAGCTAGTATGGCCATACTAGCTAATTCCCAAATTAAAATAGATGTTATTTTCTAGTAAGCTTGTTTAAATTTTGGATGTAACCTAATTTGTTTATTTGAGCATATTTAATAGCAGCTTTAAAAGTTAATTTTTTTAAGTCTTTTAAAATTTGCTTCGTTAATTTTTTTGAAGATCCCTGAACTGGTTTAGAGTAACCTTCTTTTTTATATACTCCTGGTGTACCTGTTGGTTTTAAAACATAAGTTGTCATAATTTATCTCCTTAATAATTTTCTTTGAATTTTTTGGCCATCTCATAAGTATTATCGAGATTTTTAAAAAAAAGTTGCAGACAAATTTTTTAGAAGGCTAAAAATAATATTAATTAAGTATGGAAATATTAAAAGAAACTTAAATTTTAAAAGAAGAGACAAGAAACGACAAAAGTAACATAAACGTTATTTATGTTACTAATGTAAAAAGCGTAAATTTAAAACAACTAGATCAATTTAAAACTCATTAAAAAGAAACTCATCCCACATTTGATCAGGAGAAGCGTTAATCGATGATAGTATATCTGGGTCAATATAGTATACATTATTATTTTGTAAGTTTTCTAAAGTTTCCATAATTTAATTCCTCCGAGTATCTTTTTTATTTTGATAATAATTAGATACACAGATCAAAAAAAACTAAAACATCGAAAATATTTAATGTATTTATTATGGATTAAATTAGTCGTCTTTATAAAGTAAACAGGCTACATCTGAATCGTTAGTTTTAATTAAACTAGGGTTAATAGCAGAGCAGTCTGAAAAGGCTTTAGGACATCGAGGGTGGAACCTACAGCCAGAAGGTAAATTCATTGGGCTAGGGATGTCTCCTTTTAATAAAGTAGCAGCAGTATTATGATCTGGGTCAGGAACAGGGATCGATGATATAAGTGCTTGAGTATAAGGATGTTGAGGATTTTTAAAAATTTGATGTGGAGTTCCCTTTTCAACAATTCGACCTAAATACATAACTAAAATATAGTCGCATGATTGAGCAATAACGCCTAGGTCATGAGATATTAAAAAAATAGACATTTTAAATTCTTTTTTTAAATCATGAAGGAGTGATAAAATTTGTGCTTGAATTGTAACGTCAAGTGATGCTGTTGGTTCATCTGCGATAAGTAATGATGGGTTCATGGATAGAGTTAAGGCAATCATAATACGTTGACACATCCCTAATGAAAATTGGTGAGGGTAGTCATTTAGCCTTGTTTCCGCATCTGGGATATTAACTTTTTTTAGTAAGCTAACAGCTTCTTTTTCTGCCTCAAGTTTACTTACTTTATGATGTAATTGAATTGTTTCAATCATTTGATTTCCAATTGTAAAGACGGGATTAAGCGCAGCTAAAGGGTTTTGGAAAATTAACCCAATTTCATTACCTCTAATTTTACGCATTTCCTTTTTAGAAAGAGATAGCAGATCTTGACCTTTAAAGTTAACAGAACCAGAGGTTATTTCACCATTAGGTGGTAATAGATTAAGAATTGAAGTTGACGTAACACTTTTTCCTGAGCCAGATTCTCCTACCAAACCAACCACTTGTTGTTCTTTAATTTCAAATGAAACATCATCCACAGCATGAACGGTTTTATCACCAACTCTAAAAACTGTTTTAAGATTTTTTACTTCTAACATATATTTTTCCTCCCTTTTGGATCAAAAATTGATCGAATATCATCACCTATAAAGTTTAAGGCCAGAACAGTTAACGTAATAAATGTTCCAGGAATTAATGCCATCCAAGGAGCATCTCTCATAAACGCTAGACTATTTTCTAGCATATTCCCCCAAGAAGCATGAGGGGGCTGAACTCCTAAACCTAAAAAGCTTAAAACGGACTCTACTAATATAGCATTTCCCATACCTAACATTGCAGCAACAATCACGGGATTTAAAGTATGGGGCAGAATATGCTTTAAGAGAATAGTAATTGGATTAAGGCTTCTTGCTTTAAGAGCTGTAACAAAAGTACGTTCCTTAATAGATAATACTTCAGCACGAACAAGCCTACAAACACCCATCCAACTAGTAATACCAATAACAGCCATAACATTAAAAATATTAGGTTCTAAAATAATTTGAATAGTTAAAATTAAAAATAAAGTAGGAATTGCCATAAAAATATCCACGATTCGCATAAATATTTCATCGTATAAACCACCTAAATATCCTGTAATAACTCCTAGTAAAACACCAATAGTAATTGAAATACTAACGGAAACAATCCCAACTAATAGTGAAATTCTAGCGCCATAAATACATCGTAAAAGAATATCCCTACCTAAGTCATCAGTTCCAAATAAATGTCTTAAAGAGGGAGCTTCTGGTTCTCCTAATGACGACAAATCAATAGAGTTAGGATCAAAAGAAAATAAAACCGGTGTTAAAAATGCCAAAATAGCTAAAATAGCTAAAAATAAAATAGATATTACTGTTTTTTTACTATAATTATTTAAAAGGCGTTTTATCATTAACTTTTCCTTATTCTTGGATCAACTAAAGTATATGCTACATCAGCTAATAAATTTCCTAAAATAATGAGAACCGATGAAAATAGAATTGCGCCCATTAAAATAGGATAGTCACGAGAAAATACCGCTTCAACACCTACTTGTCCCATTCCTGGCCATGAGAATATAAATTCAATAATAAAAGAGCCACTAATTAAGCCAGGTAGACTAAGACCTAATATCGTAATAATTGGTAAAGCAGCATTTTTAAATGCATGTTTAAATAGAATACGTTTTTCAGATAACCCTCGAGCAGTAGCTGATTTTATATATTCTTGATTCAAAATAGAAATAATTCCAAATCGATAATATCGTGTTAAGCTAGCAATACCGCCAACCATAATAGTTAATAAAGGCAAGAATAAATGTTTAGAAATATTTAATGCTTTTGTAAAAAGACCAGCATTTGTTAATGAGTGGTCTAAAAAACCGGACGTAGGAAACAAATTTAATTGTAACGAAAATAATAAAATAAACATAAGGCCTAACCAAAATGTTGGAATAGCCATTCCAAAAAATGAAAAAATAGTTACAAAGTCATCAAAAAAAGAGCCTTTTTTATAACCAGAGATTAAACCTAATGGAAATGTAATAATAAGAATTAAAAATAATGAAGATATAGAAAGAATTAAAGTGGCTGGTAATCGATCTAGCAAAATATCAAAAACAGGTTTTCCAGATTTATAAGAATACCCTAAATTTCCTTGGAAAATATTAGACAGCCAATATCCATATTGCACGATAATAGGCTTATCTAAGCCAAGGTTAGCTTTAACTTGCTGCATATCTTCTAAGCTAACATTAGGGTCTGTAAACATCATCGTAGGGTCCCCAGGAGCAACTTGCATAATAATAAATGATAATAAGGTAATTCCAATAATCATTGGAATAGCATACAGTACACGCTTTAAAAAATAATTCATATTATAAATTTTCTAAATAAATATTTTCAATTGGGTTCATTAATCCACCAGGACCAGATTTTGATAATCCTTTAACTCTTTTATTAATAGCGACAATTGATTCTGGAATATAAAGAAAAACGTAAGGGTAGTCCTCAACGATACTTTTATAAAGGTTGGTATAAATTTCTTTTCGCTTAACTTTATCAAGTTCTAATCGTCCTCTTTCAATTAATGAATCCGATTGAGAGCTTTTATATCCAATAAAATTAAACCCTTTAGGATATTGGCTAGAGTGCCAAATACTATAAGCATCAGGATCTAGTCCCAACCCCCAGCCTAATATAACAGCATCATAATCTTTAGGATCTTTTTGTTCATTGACAATCTTGATAAAAGAACTCCACTCCAATAATTGAATAGAGACATCAATACCAATTTCCTTTAAATAATGTTGGATAATTTGAGCTGTTTTTTCTCGGTCTTTATTACCTTTATTTGTAATGATTTTAAACTGAAACGGGACACCATCTTTTTCAAGAATTTTAGTTTTGGAATTAAGGGTGTATCCTTGATCTTTAAGTAATTTTTTAGCTAGTTTAGGATTATAATCAATCTTAATAATATCGCTATCATCAGGATATGACCAAAGTACCGGTGAAGATGGTAAATAAGATTGCTTTCCCAGCCCTTTTAATACACTATTTACAATTTGAGTGCGATCAATAGAAAGAGTAATAGCTTTTCTAATTAAGATATTATCAAATATAGGGTTTTTTATATTAAATCCCATGTAAGTATATGAAAGGCCGTAATATCTAAATATATTCAGAGAAGAGTTATCTTTATATCGATTATAATCCTTAGCAGGGATACCCATTTGATCAATCTCACCTTTTTCTAAAGAAACTAAGGCTGTATTAGCATCAGGAATAATCTTCATTAAAATAGTTTTAATTTTGGGTTTTTTATCATAATAAAGCGGATTTCTGACTAGTTTTACATATTGACCAGATTCCCACTCTTTAAATTGATATGGCCCACACCCGATAGGATTTCTATTATATGTGCTTTTATTAATATCTTCTTTTTCAAATATATGTTTAGGTATAATACCCATAGTCATATGAATTAAAAAAGGTGCAAAAGGTTTTGGAAGAATAACTTGAAATGTATACGGATCTAAAACATTAAATTGAATAGGTTCCCCATCAATAACATAATTACTTCTTCGAACCGTATTAGTCGTTTTATCAAGGATTTTATCAAACGTAAACTTTACATCATGTGCAGTTAACGGCGTATTATCTTGCCACTTTACATTTTTTCGAAGATAAAAAACAAATGTCTTTTTATCATTGCTAACATCATAATGAGTAATTAAGTCGGGCTCTAACTCTAAATCTGGATTAACTTTAAATAAACCACTATAAATATATCCTTCAACACTAGATGAAGGAGAATCTGTCGATAAAATGGGATTGAGATACGTGGGTTCACCGCCAAGACGTAAATAAAGAGTATCAGTCGATTTTAATGAAGTAGATTGTGGATCAGAGCAAGATGTCAAAAATAACGAAAAAGAAATTAAAATTAAAGTAATATAAAAAATAGTTTTTTTCAAAGTTAAACTCCTAAATTTATGTAGTGATACTATACTAATTGCCATTATATAATTATTTTAAACATTAAAAAAATGTAAGAATACATTTATTTTAAAATTACTAAGTTTTAAGTTTAAAAGAATCTAAAAAAATCTAAATTGTATGAATTGATTAAAAGTAAGTATGGATTGACTACAATTCAAGGTTGTTCGTCTGTACATAATAAGTTAGAATTATATCAATAAAATAAATGCTAAAAGGTGTAAAATGACTATGACAATAGAACAAGTAGAAAATATTAATGAAATAAATAAAGTCGATAAAGAAGTTTATGACTTAATAAACTTAGAACGTCAACGACAACAAGATAAAATTGAGTTAATTGCATCCGAAAACTTTACATCAAAAGCTGTTATGCAAGCACAAGGTACTTGTTTAACTAATAAATATGCAGAAGGATTACCTCATAAGCGATATTATGGAGGCTGTGAACATGTTGATTTAGTTGAAGAAATAGCGATTAATAGAGCTAAGCAATTATTCAACGCGGAAGCGGTTAACGTTCAACCTCATTCAGGCGCTCAAGCTAACATTGCTGTGTATACTGCATTACTAAAGCCTGGTGATACAGTAATGGGTATGAACCTATCACATGGGGGACATTTAACGCATGGTTCACCTGTTAATTTTTCAGGTAAATTTTACAATATCGTATCATATGGTGTAGATAAAGAAACTGAGCATATTAATTATGATGAATTAGCCGACTTAGCAAGTAAACATAAACCAAAGTTAATAATAGCAGGGGCATCGGCATACCCTAGAACAATTCATTTTGATAAAATAGCTGAAATAGCTAAATTGAATGGGTCTTATTTCTTTTGCGATATGGCTCATATTGCAGGATTAGTTGCGGCTGGACTTCATCCAAATCCTGTTGAGGTAGCAGATATTGTATCCTCGACAACTCATAAAACTTTAAGAGGGCCTAGGGGAGGAATAATTTGCTGTAAAGAAAATTTTATAAAAGAAATAAATAAATCAGTATTTCCAGGAACTCAGGGCGGTCCTTTAATGCATGTAATTGCTGGAAAAGCCATTGCATTTAAAGAAGCGTTAACCGATTCATTTAGGGATTATCAGTTACAAGTAATAAAAAATGCTCAGCAATTAGCTAGTTCATTTTCAGAAAAAGGGTTTAAAGTAGTTTCAGGAGGAACAGATAATCATTTAGTTTTAGTAGATTTAAGAAATAAGAATTTAACTGGAAAGCAGGCTGAAGAAGCTCTTGATAGAGTAGGGATTACCGTAAATAAAAATACAGTTCCATTTGATACACAGAGCCCATTTGTTACATCTGGAATTAGAATTGGAACAGCGGCTATGACAACCAGAGGATTAAAAGCGAGTGAAATGCAGCAAATAGGTGAAATGATGACCACTGTATTAGATAATATAGAAAATGAAGCAATAATAGCTAAAGTAAGTAAAGATGTTTTAGATTTAACATCAAAATTTCCATTATATAACGACTAATTTAGTTTTAAATATGAATAAGTTTGGATACTTAGGCCCTCAAGGAACATTTTCTCAATTTGCCTTAAAGAAATATTTAGAAAATGTTTCAGAGCGATTTAATACTATACAGTGTGGATCTATTCTTCAATTGTATAATGCAATTAAAGATAATGATGTAAATAAAATTATTGTACCTTATGAAAATTCTGTTGAGGGCGCTGTTAATACATCGCTAGATCATTTAATAAATTTAGACGATTCATTATCAATAACAGATGAGATTATTATTCCAATAGAACAATCAATATTAGCTAAACAACCAATATCCTTAGATAAGGTTAGTGATATTTTTTCTCATCCTCAACCCATTGCTCAATGCCAGAATTTCATTAATACACATTGTATAAATGCAAAGCTACATAACGTAGTATCAACAGCAAGAGCTGCTAAACTTATTCAAGAAGATAATCTAACTTATTCAGCAGTAATTGGTCATGAAAGTCTTGCGGACATATATTCTTTAAACATAATTAAACGTCAAATTAATGATAAAAAAAATAACTGTACAAGGTTTGTAATTATCTCAAAAGATAAAACGTTACCGACAAATAATGATTTAACATCAATTGTATTTTCAACAATTAAAGATACACCAGGTAGTTTGTATGCTATATTAGGCGAGTTTGCTAAATCAAATATTAATTTAACTAAAATTTTATCAAGACCTAGAAAAAATCTATTAGGAGAATATTTATTTTTTATTGAAGCAGAGGGGCATAGGTCAGATAAAAAACTAAAAGAAATTTTAAGTAGAGTTAAAAAGAAGTCATCATTTTTTAAGTGGTTAGGATCATATAAAAGAGGAGAGAATCATGCTTAATCCCAAATTAATTAGAGATAATACAGATAAAGTAAAAGATAAATTATTGTCTAGGGGGTTTCAAGAAGAACAATTTAATCAATATATTACATTAGATAGTAAGTGGCGAGCATTATTGCAAGACGTTGAACAGCTCAAGCAAGACCAAAATAAAATGATACCTAAAGGAAAGCCATCTCCAGAGCAATTAGAAACGCTGAAAAAATTATCATCGTCAATTAAAGAAAAGCAAGAGCAATTAAAAGAAACAGAAGATAAACTTAAACTAATAGCCTTAACAATTCCAAATGTTCCTTTAGACAGCGTCCCCTATGGGACGTCAGAAGACGATAACGTAGAAATAAAAAAAGTAGGAGAACCTCAACAATTTGATTTTCAGGTTAAATCTCATGATGAAATAGGTATTGATTTAGATATTTTAGATTTTGAAACAGCTGCTAAAATTACAGGGTCTAGATTTGTGTTATATAAAGGACTAGGTGCTAAATTAGAAAGAGCATTAATAAACTTTATGTTAGAAACTCATGAAGATAACGGATATACAGAGTATTTACTACCAGCAATTGTTAATCGAGATTCTCTATATGGCACTGGACAATTACCTAAATTTGAAGACGACCAATTTAAATTAAGTGATACGGATTACTATTTAAGCCCTACAGCAGAAGTTCAATTAACAAATATATTTAGAGATGAAGTGATAGAAGAATCTAGATTACCTATAAATATAACAGCCTATACTCCTTGTTTTAGAAAAGAAGCAGGTTCATATGGAAAAGATATAAAAGGGTTAATTAGACAGCATCAATTTAATAAAATTGAATTAGTTAAAATAGTTAATCCAAAAAATTCAGAATATGAACTTGAGAAGTTATTGAATAATGCAGAAAAAATTCTTCAATTATTAGAGATCCCTTATAGAGTTGTAACATTATGTACGGGAGACTTAGGATTTACATCTGCAAAAACCTATGACATCGAAGTGTGGTTACCAAGTCAAGGAAAATATAGAGAGATTTCGTCTTGTTCAAATTTTCTTGATTTTCAATCAAGAAGAGCTATGATAAGATATAAAAATATAGAAGAAAACAAAACAAACTACGTACATACACTAAATGGATCAGGACTTGCAGTAGGAAGAACCGTTGCCGCAGTAATAGAGAATTATCAAACAAAAGATGGTAATATAAGAATACCTGAAGTACTAAAAAAATATTTAAAAGTTGAGGAAATTAAGTGTCTGAAGAAAATAACAAGTTTATAACATTTTTTAAAGCATTAGCAAATGAAGAAAGAATTGAAATTGTTCGTTTATTAAAAAAGAACGACGAAATGTTCGCTCAAGATGTTGAAAAAAAGTTTTATTTAGAGCAGTCAACAACATCTCATCATTTAAATATGTTAAAACGAGCGGGTATTACTAAATCTAGAAAAGAAGGGCGTAAAGTCTTTTACTCGATAGACTATGATTCTTTTAAAGAAATGTGGATTTTGTTTGGAAAAGCAATTATTGATAATAATTTAAATATAAAGAACCTATCATAATTTATCAATACATGTTTTAAATTCTTTTTTTCGATATCAGTTATAAAAGGAACAAAAATAAAATTTACGGATAATTTTATGGGAAAAAAAGATAAGTTACAAACTTCAAATTTTATACCTGCTAGTATTAAGCGGCAAATCAGATATGAAGAAATATTAAAATTAGTCATTCCGCACTTAGGGACGCATACAGGCAAGATTATTGTTGCTCAAATTTTAATTTCGTTAAAATTAGAAGGGGTTATTAAGGACGATTTTAGTCAAAAAGATATTGACATGGTTAATACTATTAAAGATGCAATTTTTCTTGATGAAAACAAACTTAAAGATGCGTTAAATTTACATGCAAAATTAATTGAGGACTCTAAACATGACAGATTACAATCCTAATTTTTTCAAGCCAAGAGTATCAGAAAAATTAAAACAAGTAGCGAAAAGTCAATTAAAGGATATGGGATTAAACCCAGATTTATTAGAGGATATTGATAAAGAAGTGGGTGGAAAAGAACATTCTTCAATAGAAATTCCTGATAACAACAATGATAAGTTAATTGTATAATTATGGTAGAATTTCAACCAATTGATCAATCGTCAAAATTTAATAAACAGATAAAAAATGATAAAACAAATCAAACCGCTGGTACATCATTTGAAGCACTTTTAGGAGAGAAGGTAAGTAAAGGTCAAATTTATGTACCTCCAGCTGAAAAAATAAAAAAGACAAAATTTAGAAGTAAAAAGGATAAGATAGAAAAAGGTGAAGGTATTGAAGAAGTGGAAGAAGATGAATCTATTTATAAAACAGTGAAAGATTTAAAAAAGAAATTAAAAGCTTTAGAAGAGCTCGAACGAAAAAACTTAGGTATTTAGATTAAATAAGTGAGCATATTGATATGCAAGTTTCTTTGTAAATTGACTAGCTAAAGCATGTCCTGACTGAATACCAATAACATGCCCAATAATCGGTCTATTTAGTATCCAGCAATCACCAATTAAATCCAGTAGTTTATGCCTAACTAGCTCATCCTCAAACCTAAGTTTATTCATATATCCATCATCTTTAATAACAACAGCATTATCAACGGATCCGCCTTTAGCTAGCCCTTTTTCTAAAAGAGAAAGATATTCATTATAAAATCCATATGTTCTAGCGGGAGCAATTTGATTAATATAATTTTCTTGAGATAATTTCATTCCAAAAAACTGAACACCAATAAATGATTTGGGATAACTCAAGAAATAAGAAAAAGTAGGGTATTTACTAGGAAGACAAATAATAGAAGCATCGTTTGATTTAAGTATTGTTTTAGACTTTATTATAATAGGCTGTTTTTGTTCATTTAAAGACTTTATTCCTGATTTAATAAAAGCATTAATAAACGTTAGAGAACTACCATCAAAAATCGGAACCTCATCGTTATTAATATCAATGAGTAAATTATCAAGACCTAATCCAGCACAAGCAGAAAGAAGGTGCTCGGGTGTTTTTATAATAATATTATTTCTACTTAATAATGTTGCACGGTTATATTCTTTTAAAAATTCAATAGTAGCCGGAATTAAACAATTATTCTGATCAATACGTTTAAAAACAATTCCATGGTTAGCAGGAGCAGGGTGAATTGTAATAGTAACTTGTTGATTGGTATGGATGCCATAACCTTTAATTGTAAATGAGTTTTCTATTGTTTTTTGATATATAGTCAATTTATAACTCCAACTGAGGTTTAATTAATGATAATAAGTTTTGAGATTGTATTTTAACATTAAACGGGGATTTAATTGTAACGGTAATATCACTATATTTTGAATATAAAGGGTATCTAGAATTGAATAAATCATAAAAATTATCAGCACCTTTAAATACAACTCCTCTGGTAGATAAATTATTCAATCTAGAATAAATATTATGAGCGGTATCATTTAAAAAAATAACGATGGTATTTTTTTTGAGATAGCTCATAGCTAGTGACGAGTATATTACGCTACCACCTGTAGAGATAATCATTTTGGGTGTTATGTCAAAATTAAGTATCAATTGCTCCTCTAATTCTAAAAATAGTTTTTCATCATTGTTATTAATAAAGTTATAAATAGTTTGACTAATACTTGATTCAATTAATTGATCGGTATCAAAAAAGCGATAAGTGAGAAGTTTTGAGAGTTGTTTGCCGATAACTGTTTTACCAACGCCACACATTCCAATTAATGTAATTGATTGTTTCATAATAATATAATTATAAAGTTATTTTATTTAGCTTGGAAAGAAATAGTTTAATCTGCAATAATATAATTTATAAAAAGATTTTCTTTTAAGGAGTTTAAATGCAAGTTGAAAAATTAAATATAAAAAAAATAAATACAAATAATGCCCCTCAACCATTAGGGCATTACGAACAAGCAATTGTATATAATGGCATTGTATATGTATCAGGACAACTACCACTAGACATGGCAAATAATTTAGAAGTGCCGACATCAATTGAAGAACAAACGGAGTTAACATTAAAAAACTTAGAAAAAGTATTAATAGCATCGAATTCATCTCGAGAAAGTGTTTTAAAGACAACTATTTTTATTTCTGACATATCTTATTGGGCAAAAGCAAATGAAATATATAAAACATTTTTTGGAGATCATAAGCCCGCCCGTTCGGCTGTTCCAACAAAGGATTTACCAAAAGGCTGTTTAATTGAAATTGAGGCTATTGCAGCTCAATTAGGTTAAGGTTATGTTAAATTATATATTACAGTCACCATTATTTAAATTTCTTTGCATATCTTGTTTGATTTTTGGATTACCTTTTATTTATTTTCCGTTAACAGATGGTGATATTGTAAACTGGACATCGGCAGCCTCTGAGTTAAACGCTACCAAGAATTTTTTAACAGGAGCTAATGATCAAGGGCATGGACCATTAATGGTTTGGACAGGAGCTATTATAATAGCGATATTTAAAAAATCATTTTTTTGGTTAAATAGCTTTAATTATCTAATGAGTTTAATAGGTGTTGTTGTAACCTATTTTTTTTCTAAAAAGTTTTGGAACAATAGCCATATTACAACAACGTCTATAATTTTATTTATAACGAGTATATCCGTTGTATATTTATCAAGAACCCCAATGTATGATTGGC